>NZ_WVUG01000302.1 GCF_017614965.1 Streptomyces griseorubiginosus
GGGCGTGCGGGTCGGGGACCGGTTCGGTGAGGGCGGCCAGGTGGCGGTCGTAGAAGCCCGTGTTCATGCGCGCCGCGGTGAACTCCTCGTGCCGCAGCGAGCGGATCAGCAGGTCGCGGTTGGTGGTGGGGCCGTGGATCGTGGCGCGTTCTAGGGCACCGGCGAGTCTGCGGACCGCCTCCGCGCGTGTGGGGGCGTGGGCGACGGCCTTCGCGAGCATCGCGTCGTAGTGGACGCCGATGGTGTCGCCGTCTTCGTAGCCCGTGTCCAGGCGGATGCCGGGGACGGTGAGGCGGTGCAGGGTGCCGGTCTGCGGGGACCAGTCCCGCGCGGGGTCCTCGGCGTAGAGGCGGGCCTCGGCGGCGTGGCCACGCGCGCGTGGCGGGTCGCCGTCGAGGGGGTGTCCCTCGGCGACCCGGAGTTGCAGGGCCACCAGGTCGATGCCGAACACGGCCTCGGTGACCGGGTGTTCCACCTGCAGGCGGGTGTTCATCTCCAGGAAGTGGGCCTTGTCGTCGGCGACGAGGAACTCCACCGTGCCCGCGCCGACGTACGAGACGGCGCGCGCGGCGCGCACGGACAGCGCGCGCAACTCCTCTTCGAGTCTCTCGGAGAGCCCGGGCGCGGGCGCCTCCTCGATCACCTTCTGGTGGCGCCGCTGGAGGGAGCAGTCGCGCGTGCCCAGCGCCCACACGGTGCCGTGCGCGTCGGCGAGCACCTGCACCTCTACATGGCGGCCGTTCTCGACGTACGGCTCGACGAACACCTCGCCGTCCCCGAAGGCGCTCGCTGCCTCGGCTCGGGCGCCCTCCAGAGCGGCGCCCAGCTCCTCAAGACGGCGCACGACCCGCATCCCGCGCCCCCCGCCGCCGGCGGCCGCCTTCACCAGCACCGGCAGGTCGGCCTCGGTCACGTCCGTCAGGGGCGCGAGCCCCATCAGCTCCTTGGCGCGGGTCTTGGACGCCATGGCCTCGATGGCGGCCGGGGGCGGCCCGATCCAGACCAGGCCGGCGTCGAGGACCGCCCGCGCGAAGTCGGCGTTCTCGCTCAGGAAGCCATAACCGGGGTGTACGGCGTCCGCGCCCGCGGCGATCGCCGCCTTCACGATCAGGTCGCCGCGCAGATACGTCTCCGCGGGCGCCGCGCCCGGCAGCCGTACCGCCAGGTCGGCCACGCGCGCGTGGAGCGCGTTCTCGTCGGCGTCGGAGTGCACCGCGACCGTCCGGATGCCCAGCTCGCGGCAGGTGCGGAAGATCCGGCAGGCGATCTCGCCCCGGTTGGCGACCAGTACGGAAGTGATCATGGAAGTCACTGGATCCCTCACATCCGGAAGACGCCGAAGCCGCCGCGCGCACCCTCGTACGGCGCGGTGTGGATGGCCGACAGACACAGGCCGAGGACGGTGCGGGTGTCGCGCGGGTCGATGACGCCGTCGTCGTACAGCCGCCCCGACAGGAACATCGGCAGCGACTCGGACTCGATCTGCTGCTCCACCATGGCCCGCAGGGCGGCGTCGCCGTCCTCGTCGTACGGCTGCCCCTTCGCGGCCGCCGACTGCCGGGCGACGATCGACAGCACGCCGGCGAGCTGCTGCGGACCCATGACGGCCGACTTGGCGCTCGGCCAGGCGAACAGGAAGCGGGGATCGTAGGCCCGCCCGCACATGCCGTAGTGACCGGCGCCGTAGGAGGCGCCCATCAGCACCGACAGATGCGGGACACGGCTGTTGCTCACCGCGTTGATCATCATCGCGCCGTGCTTGATGATCCCGCCCTGCTCGTACTCCTTGCCGACCATGTAGCCGGTGGTGTTGTGCAGGAAGAGCAGCGGGATGTCGCGCTGGTTGGCGAGCTGGATGAACTGGGCCGCCTTCTGGGACTCCTCGCTGAAGAGCACCCCCTGGGCGTTCGCCAGGATGCCGACCGGATAGCCGTGCAGGGTCGCCCACCCGGTCGCCAGGCTCGTCCCGTACAGCGGCTTGAACTCGTCGAAGTCGGAGGCGTCGACGATCCGGGCGATGACCTCGCGCGGGTCGAAGGGGGTCTTCAGGTCGCCCGGGACGATGCCCAGCAGTTCGTCGGCCGAGTACTTGGGAGGTTCGGCGGGCCCCGGATCGGCGTGCGCCTTGCGGTGGTTGAGACGGGCGACCACCCGCCGGGCCTGCCGCAGCGCGTCGGGTTCGTCGACGGCGAAGTAGTCCGCGAGTCCCGACACGCGCGCGTGCATCTCGGCACCGCCGAGGGACTCGTCGTCGCTCTCCTCACCGGTGGCCATCTTCACCAGGGGCGGCCCGCCGAGGAAGACCTTGGCACGCTCCTTGACCATGATCACGTGGTCGGACATGCCGGGGATGTACGCGCCCCCGGCCGTCGAGTTGCCGAAGACGACCGCGACGGTCGGGATCCCGGCCGCCGAAAGCCGCGTCAGATCCCGGAAGATGGCGCCCCCGGGGATGAAGATCTCCTTCTGGGACGGCAGATCGGCGCCGCCCGACTCCACCAGGCTGATGCAGGGCAGACGGTTGGCGAGGGCGATGTCGTTGGCCCGCAGCGCCTTCTTCAGCGACCAGGGATTGCTCGCGCCGCCGCGCACGGTCGGGTCGTTCGCGGTGATCAGACACTCCACGCCCTCCACCACCCCGATGCCGGTGACGAGCGAGGCGCCGACGGTGTACTCGCTGCCCCAGGCGGCCAGCGGCGACAGTTCCAGGAAGGGCGAGTCCGGGTCGAGCAGCAGCTCGATCCGCTCACGCGCCGGCAACTTCCCCCGCTCGCGGTGCCGTTGGACGTACTTCTCACCACCGCCCGCCAGCGCCTTCGCGTGCTCGGCCGTCAGGTCGGCGAGCTTGGCGAGCATGGCCTCGCGGTTGGCCCGGTAGTCCGGACCGGCGATGTCCAGGCCGGATTCGATGACGGTCACAGCAGGACCTCCGGGATGTCCAGGTGGCGGGAGCGCAGCCATTCGCCGAGCGCCTTGGCCTGCGGATCGAAGCGGTGCTGGGCGGCGACGCCCTCGCCGAGGATCCCCTCGACCACGAAGTTCAGGGCGCGCAGGTTCGGCAGTACGTGCCGGGTGACGGGCAGTTCGCCGGCTTCGGGGATCAACTCCCGGAAGCGGTCCACCGTCAGCTCGTGGACGAGCCACCGCCAGGCCTCGTCCGTCCGCACCCACACCCCCACGTTGGCGTTCCCGCCCTTGTCCCCACTGCGGGCCCCGGCGAGAAGCCCGAGCGGTGCACGGCGGAGGGGCCCGGCGGGAAGAGGTTCCGGCAGTTCGACGGCCGGTGGATCGTCGAGTACGAGGGTGTGGTGGGCCGGCGCCACCGGCTCCCGGCGCCCGTCGTGGAGGACGGCCACATGGCCGACGGCACCATGGGGGACGTACACATCCTCGAAGACCCCATAGGGCGAACCCTTTCCGGGTGGCGCCAGCACATGGAACCCCGGGTAGCTGGCGAGCGCCAGCTCGACGGCGGCCCCGCTCAGCGCCCGCCCCACCGCCTCCTGGTCCGGGTCCCGCACCACGAGCCGCAGCAACGCGCTCGCCGTCTCCTCGGTGGACGCGTCGGGCCGGTCGGTACGCGCCAACTCCCAGCGCGCATCGGCGACCTTGCTCACCGCCGGCTCCATCTGCTCCCGCACCAGCGCGGCCTTGGCCTCGATGTCGAGGCCGGTCAGGACGAAGACGACCTCGTTGCGGAAGCCGCCGAGCCGGTTGAGACCGACCTTGAGGGTCGGCGGCGGCGCCTCACCCCGCACCCCGTCGATCCGCACCCGGTCCGGCCCGTCCTGGGTGAGCCGTACGGTGTCCAGCCGGGCGGTGACGTCCGGCCCCGCGTACCGGGCGCCCCCGGTCTCGTACAGCAGTTGCGCGGTAACGGTCCCCACGTCCACGAAGCCACCGGTACCGGGATGCTTGGTGACGACACAGCTGCCGTCCTCATGGATCTCGGCGAGCGGAAACCCCGGCCTCCGGACGTCCCGACCCCCCTCCGCGAAGAACGCGTAGTTCCCACCGGTGGCCTGCGTCCCGCACTCCAGGACATGCCCGGCGACGACGGCCCCCGCGAGCCGGTCGTACTCGCTTTCCCCCCACCCGAAGTGGGCGGCAGCCGGCCCGGTGACGAGCGCGGCGTCCGTCACACGCCCGGTGACGACGACGTCCGCCCCCTCCCGCAGACAGGCGGCGATCCCGAACCCGCCGAGGTAGGCGTGGGCGGCGAGGCTGCCCGGGTGGGCGGCGGTGAGATCGTCACCCTCGACATGGGCGACCCGCACCGGGATGCCGAGCCGGTCAGCCAACAGCCGCACCCTCTCCGCCAGTCCGGCGGGATTGAGTCCGCCCGCATTGGCGACGATCTTCACCCCGCGCGCGTGGGCGAGCCCTAGACACTCCTCCAGCTGCCGCAGGAAGGTACGGGCGTATCCGGCCCCGGGATCCTTCAGCCGGTCCCGCCCGAGGATCAGCATGGTCAGCTCGGCCAGATAGTCCCCGGTCAGCACGTCCAGCTCGCCGCCGGTGAGCATCTCCCGCATGGCGTCGAACCGGTCGCCGTAGAAGCCGGAGGCGTTGCCGACGCGCAGCGCCGCCGTCATGCGCCCTCCCCCTTGCGTGGGCGCCCGGCACCCGGCGGCCCGGCGAAGGCCTGGGCGATGTCCAGCCAGCGGGCGGCGTCGGGGCCGACGGCTTCGAGGGCGAGGTCGGCGCGGTGGGCGCGCTGGGTGACGAGAAGGCAGAAGTCCAGCGCGGGTCCGGTGACGCGGTCGTCCGCGTCCTCCGGCCCGTAGACCCACAACTCCCCTGACGGTGAGGTGAGTTCCACGCGGAACTCCTCGAACGGCACGGGAAGCCCGTGCACACCGAAGGCGAAGTCGCGGGTGCGGACGCCGAGGCGGACGATGTGCCGGATGCGGTCGGTGGGGGTGCGCTTCACGCCGAGGGCGTCGGCCACGTCCATGCCGTGGGCCCAGGTCTCCATGAGACGGGCGGTGGCCATGGAGGCGGTGGACATGGGCGGCCCGTACCAGGGGAAACGGGCGCCCTCGGGTGCGGAGCGCAGGGCCGCCTCCAGCGCCTCGCGTCCGGCCCGCCAGTCGGCGAGCAGCTGCTCGGGCGGCTTCCCCGCTCCCTCCTCCGCGCCGTTGTCGACGAAGTCGCCTGGCGCGGCCAGCGCCTTCTCGACCTCGCGGTGAAATGCCCCCCGATCCGTCACCGCCAACACGGAGGAGTGGTCGGTCCAGGCGAGGTGGGCGATCTGGTGGGCGATGGTCCAGCCTGGTGCGGGAGTCGCGAGCACCCATTGCTCCGGGCTCAACTCGGCCACGAGCCGGTCGAGTTCCTCGCTCTCCGCACGCAGATCGTCGATGACGGGCGTCGGGTCGGCCATGGGGCGAGCATGGCAGGGGGCCCAGAAACAAGCAAGCGTGCTTGCATTAATTCGCCGGACGGTTTTCCACAACCCCGGGATCTCTTCGCGGTCGTTCGGCTACTCTGCGTGATGGGAGGTGGTGGCCGTGCATATCCGCGAGCTTGATCCCAGCGCGTCACCCTTGGACTACTACGGCTACGAGCTGCGCCGCGTTCGGGAGGCGGCGGGGCTGACGCAGAAGTCACTCGGGTCGATCGTGTTCTGTACGGGGTCGTTGATCGGCCAGATCGAGACGGCGGGGAAGGTGCCGCAACGGGAGTTCTCGGAGCGGGTGGACGCGGCGCTGGGGACGGGCGGGGCGGACAAGCTCGACGACCAGGTGGCAGCGCGTATGGAAAGGCAGCTCATCCTCGGGAGAACCCACCACTGGTGTGGGTGGTGCTGGACGAGGTCGTGCTGCACCGCCCCTTCGGCGGGAGAGCGGTCATGCGACAGCAACTCGCGCACCTGTTGGACCTCCAGCGCCGACGCCACCTGTGCGTGCAGGTCCTCCCGTTCGGTGTGGGCCAACACCCTGCAACAGCTGGCTCGTTCACCGTCCTGCGCTTCGCCGAGGACCCCGACGTCACCTACTCGGAGAACTACGACAAGGGGTACATGACGGCCAGCCCGGACGTCGTCAAGGACTGTTCGCATCGTTACGATCATCTGCAGGCCGCGGCCCTCTCAGTCGAGGACTCGGCAGCGCTGATCGCCCGCGTACGGGAGGAACGGTATGCAGAACAGGCAGTCCCTGACGGGAGCGCGCTGGCGTAAGTCGTCGTACAGCGGAGGCACGGGAGGGGAATGCATCGAGTGCGCCCCTCTCGGCACCGCAGTGTGGGCGAAGTCCTCCTACAGCGGCGACACCGGAGGTGACTGCGTAGAGGTTGCCGACGTGGCCCCCCACATAGCCGTCCGCGACTCCAAGAACCCCTCCGCCGGGGTGGTCACCTTCAGCCCGGCGGCCTTCTCCGCCTTCGTTCGCGGGACCTCCGGGAAACCTCGCGGCTGAAGCTCATGCGAGGGGATCCGGCGTGACCTGCCAGATAGTGACCACCCCCGGTGCGCGCTCCGGGCGCGGAATCAGCGGCCCGTCAGCCGACGGCTCAGTTCGCTGCACGCTCACGAACCCGACTTTAGTCCCACTGGGTATCCCGCCGTACCCGGAAATTCACGCGCGACCATCCGCCCCGCGGCGCTACCGTCCCCCGGTGATCGATGAAGACGGTTACTTCGGGGAGTCCGTCGCGGCGGGGTATGACGAGTCGTCGGCGGAGATGTTCGCGTCGGAGAGACTGGATCCGGCCGTGGACCTGCTGGCCGAGCTTGCCGGGACCGGGCGGGTGCTCGAACTCGGCATCGGCACGGGACGGGTCGCTCTGCCCCTCGCGCGGCGCGGTGTCGAGGTGCACGGCATCGACATGTCCCGGGCGATGGTGCAGCGGTTGCGGGCCAAGCCCGGCGGTGACGCGATCGGCGTGACGATCGGGGACTTCGCGACGGCCAGGGTGGCGGGCAGCTTCTCGCTGGCGTACCTGGTCTTCAACACGATCATGAATCTGACCTCTCAGGACGCCCAGGTCGACTGTTTCCGCAACGTCGCCGAGCACCTGGAACCCGGCGGCCGTTTCGTCGTCGAGGTCGGCGTCCCCGATCTGCGCAGGCTGCCACCCGGGCAGAACGCCGTGCCGTTCCATGTCGGGGACGGACGGCTCGGTTTCGATCTCTACGACGTCGCCACCCAGTCGATGAGCTCGCACCACGTAAGGGTCGACGGGGAGGGCCACGGCTCGTATCTCACCGTCCCCTTCCGCTACGTCTGGCCCTCGGAGCTCGACCTGATGGCACGGCTGGCCGGGATGCGACTGTGCGAGCGGTGGGAGGGCTGGACGCGGGAGCTCTTCACGAGCGAGAGCCGGCAGCACGTGTCGGTGTGGGAGAAGACCGCCGACTGACCCGCCGGCCGGCCTCCCTCGACCTCACGAACTCAGGACCGTAGGGCCTCAGGGCCTCAGGGCCTCAGGGCCTCAGGGCCTCGGGACCTCAGGAGACCGTCGCCTCCGGCATCGCCGCCTTCCCCCGCCCGACCTGCGTCCGCACCGCCCCCATGCTCGCGCCGATGACCAGGGCGATCGCCGCCGCCTGGACGGGGCTCAGGGTCTGGCCCAGGATGAGGAAACCGGCCGTCGCCGCGAGGGCCGGCTCCAGGCTCATGAGGATCGCGAAGGTGGGCGCGGGCAGGCGGCGCAGGGCCACGAGCTCCAGGGTGTACGGCAGAACCGACGACATGATCGCCACCGCGGAGCCCAGCGCGATCGTCACCGGGTCCGCCAGCTTCGTACCGGACTCGGCGATCCCCAGCGGCAGCATCAGCAGCGCCCCCACCCCCATCGCCAGCGCCAGCCCGTCCGCCTGCGGGAAGCGGCGGCCGGTGCGGGCGCTGAAGACGATGTACGCCGCCCACATGGCCCCCGCGCCGAGGGCGAACGCGACGCCCACCGGGTCGAGTGCGCCGAAGTCGCCGCCGCCGAGCAGGAACACGCCCGCGAGGGCGAGCGCGGCCCATACGGCGTTGATCAGGCGGCGGGAGGCGAGGACGGAGAGGGCGAGCGGGCCGAGGACCTCCAGGGTGACCGCCGCGCCGAGCGGGATGCGGTCGAGGGCCTGGTAGAACAGGCCGTTCATGGCGCCCAGGGTGACACCGAAGGCGAGCACCGTGCCCCAGTCGGTGCGCGAGTGGCCGCGCAGCCGGGGACGGCAGACCAGCAGCAGGACCACGGCCGCGGCGAGCAGGCGGAGGGTCACCACACCCAGCGCGCCCGCCCTCGGCATCAGGTTCACCGCCAGCGCCGCGCCGAACTGCACGGAGATGCCGCCCGACAGCACCAGGCCGATGGGGCCGAGCGAACCCCGGCCGCGCGGGGCCGCGGAGGCGGACGTCGTCGGCGAGGAAGTCGTCGTGCTGGGCGTGGTCACGGGCGGTCCAGGTGATCGGCTCGGGTTCGTTCAGCATGCTGCACTGCAAGGTCTACGGTAATAGACTCCGTCAGGCGTGTGAACCCGTTTTGCAACTGTCCCGCATGGTGGACTCAGAACCACTCGGTGTACTGGGGGTGCTGGGGGTACTGCGTGTGATCGGCGTACTGGTCCTGGTACGACGGCGCCTGCCACGCCGGCTGCGGCGGGTACTGGGCATACGCGGGCTGCTCGTCATAGCCGTGGTCCAGCGGCATCCGCAGCTCACCCGTGTCCATCACGGCGTTGTTCTGCGAGCGGTGCAGACGCGCGTAGGCGCCGCCGCGCGCCAGCAGTTCCTCGTGCCGGCCCGTCTCCACGATCCGGCCACGGTCGACGACCAGGATGCGGTCGGCGTCGGGGGCGAGGTTGAGGTCGTGGGTGATCATGATGGTCGTACGGCCGGTCATCAGGCGGCGCAGCGGCTTGACCACCCGGCGGGCGGCCATCGCGTCGAGGCCGGTCGTGGGCTCGTCCAGGACCAGGACGGGGGCGTCGCGCAGGATGGCGCGGGCGATGGCGAGGCGCTGGAGCTGACCGCCGGACAGGCGGGCGGAGTTGGGGTCGACCCGGGTGTCGTAGCCCTCGGGCAGCCGGACGATGAAGTCGTGCGCGTCCGCCGCCCGCGCCGCCTCCTCGATGGCCTGGTCGCTGGCGCCGGGCCGGCCGCACGCGATGTTGGCGCGGACGGTGTCGTGCAGCACGAGCGTCTCCTGCGGGAGCAGGGTGACGTACTCCCGCAGGCGGGCGAGCGGGAAGTCGCGCAGGGGGACGCCGTCGAGGAGGAGGTCGCCCGCGTCGGGGTCGTAGAAGCGCAGGAGGAGCTTGGAGACGGTGGACTTGCCGGCGCCGCTCGGGCCGGTGACGATCACGAGTTCGCCGGGACGCACCGTGAAGGAGAGGTCCGTGAGGGCGGTGGTGTCGGCGCCCGGGTAGCTGAAGGAGACGCCCCGGACCTCGACCGTGCCGTCCGGGCGGCCGGGCTCGGCGCCCCGGCGGGGGTCGGCGACAGAGGGCTCGACGTCGAGGACCTCGATGAGCCGCTCGGCGCCCGCGGTCGCCGCGGTGACGGTGAGGCCCAGCTGAGCGAGGCCGCGGACCGGCGGGTAGAGGTAGCCGAGGAAGGCGGCGAAGGCGAGGAGCTGGCCGAGGGTCATCCGGCCGGTGGAGATCTCCCAGGCGCCGATGCCGATCACCGCGAGCACGCACACCGTCTCGATGACGGCCACCAACTGTTCGTACGCCTCGTTCAGGCGGGTGGAGCGGACCGAGGCGCGGAACCAGGCGTTCGCCTCCTCGCGCAGCCGCCGGCGTTCGGCGTCCCGTCGGTCGTAGGCCTGGGTGAGCACGATGTTGGACAGGGACTCCTCGACGACGGAGGTGATCGCGCCGTCGGCGACGCGGCCCGCGCGAGAGACGTCCTTGATGGAACCGGAGAAGCGGCGGGCCGCCAGCCAGAAGAGCGGGGCCAGCACGAAGGTCGCGGCGGCCAGGTCCCAGCGCAGCCAGAACGCGGCGGCCGCGTAGAAGAGGGCGGAGAAGACGGCGGAGGCGGCGCCGACCAGCCCCGACACGACCATCGTCTCGATCGCCTCGACATCGCTCGTCAGCCGGGACAACAGGTCGCCCTGCCGGTGCCGTTGGAAGAAGTGCGGAGGCAACCGCTGTACGTGGTCGAAGACATGCTCGCGCAGTCTCATCACGAAGCGTTCGGTGACCCAGGCGGCGAGGGAGTTGCCGGCGTACGCGACGACCGCGCCCAGCACCGCCACGCCGAGCCACTTCGCCGCGGGCCCCCAGAAGGCGGCCAGCGAGCCCTTCTGCAGCGCGTGGTCGGTGAGGTCGCTGAAGACCAGGATCGCCTCGGTCTCGGCGAGCGCGGCGAGCACCGTGCACACCCAGACGAGGACCAGCCAGCGGCGCAGTCCACGGGTCAGCGGCCAGAACCTGCGGAACGCGATGCGGGCCGGAATGGTGGGAGTGCCGTACTCGTACTCCTCGTCATCCTCGTCCATATCCATTTCACATTCCCTCCGGATTCTGCCGTATCCCGCCGTATTCCGCCGTATTCCGTGGCGAGGAATTCCTGAATCAATCAAGCAGAGAGGACCGACGGAATCCCGTCGGCCCTCTCAGACCTCACTCAGTTGTCGTCGCCGGGGATCGGCTTGGGAACCGGCGGCTTGGGGTGCTTCTTCTTGGGCTTCGGC
>NZ_WVUG01000303.1 GCF_017614965.1 Streptomyces griseorubiginosus
CCCGATCAGCGAGCCCGACCCCTCCGCCCTGATCTGCCCCGGCGACAAGGTCGGCCCCTGCGCCGTCTGCCAGCGCAGGACCCACAAGTACGGCTCCGGCGGCAGCCCCCTGTGCCAGTGGTGCATGGCACCCGTACAGGAGCAGTGGGGAACCGGCGTGCGCCACACCAGCACCCGCGCCTGACCTGACACCGGCATCCCCCGTCACCCCGACGGGCCCGTTGATGAGGCTCTTTGAACGGCCAGACCCAGTCCGAGCCGCCTGAAGTCGACGACCCGGTCGTTCACCGTAGGCGAGGGCAAGGGCTCACCGTTGCCCGCACCGCCGACGGCGAGGTCGTCGAGGTGATGGTCCGGCCAAGCAGGGCTCCACGCTCGCGGGCATGATGGACGCCTTCTCCTCGACCGTCACCCGGGGTCTCCAGCACGGTGTTCCGCTCGACATTCTCGTCGCCGACTATGTCGGCACCCGTTTCGAGCCCTCCGGCCCCACCAACGATCCGGAGATCAAACAGGCCGGCTCCGTCATGGACTACGTCGGCCGCCGTCTGGCCCTCGACTACCTGCCGATGGCGTCCGCGTCAGCCTGGATGTCCTCACCGCCGAGGAACGCGCCACGAAACAGGCCGTCGATGGTGTCGGCGAGGCAGTGTGGGCCGACCTCGTGGGGATGTCGATGTCCGCTCCCCGTCGGCCAGCCCCGCTCCAGTTGAGCCTCAAAGCGCCAGGTGGCGACGATGAGTCGTACCGCCATGCATCCATCTCGGCGTGTACCAGCTCAGCGATCTCTCCCCGTACACCGTGGGCAACAGCACGGACCCACCCGTTAATAAGTGAGGCCCGCGCCAGAAGCCATGAGCTGCTGCCAGCCTGAAGAGCAGACGGGAGATCGTCGGTAAGACCACTCGGAAGCGTGCTGGTCACGTTGGGGGCAGCGCCGTTCGCGCCGTGGTTTCCGCAGTCGCGGACGGCCTCAGATCCACTGATGAGGAGCGCAGGCCGGGGAACGTCAGGACCGTCATCGCCACCGCGGCTCCTGCCGCCACACTGAAACCGCCGTGTGCGCCGCCCACGTCGACCACCCGCCCCGCGAGCGCCGCGGCGCCTGCCATTCCTGCCGCGTTTGCGGAGTTGCCCAAGGTGAACGCCTGAGTGAAGACTGCCGGCGGGACTGCCGACTCCGTCCGAACGGAGGCTCGTACCGGCAGTACCTGCACGACGAGTCCCGTCACGGCATTACGATGCCGACCGCGAGGGACGCGTCTTGGAAGGTCAACGGAAAGCTCGAGAGAGCCAGGCAGGCGGCTGCGGCCTGGCGGCGCCGGGACGAGCCGTCGTGGCCCCATGCCCCGTTACGACGTCGTTGCATTTGGTAGTGATCGTTAGACTGTCGGGGTGGCGAGCACAGAGAACGAGACGGAGACGGTCTGCAGGGTCTGTGGTTTCGACGGCGAGGTGTTCTGGGAGGGCGGCTGGCCGAATGAGGCTGCTATCTGTCCCTGCTGCGGCAACGAGCCAGATGTCGGGGACGCCAGCGTCATGGGCCTGCGCAACTACCGCGGATACTGGGTGGGACATGGGGCCCCGTGGGACAGCCCGTCGGCGGAGCGCAAGCACAAGCGCCAGGATTGGGACCTGCTGAAACAGATGGAGAACATCCCGCCGCAGTGGCGCTGATCTGAGTGGTCGGTAGGTGCGTCACGGCGTGAGCCGCCGACCCGCAAGCGGCGCCCGACGCTGCGCCGCCCGCTGCCGAAAGGCTCATATCTGACCACCGTCTGCGCCGGGAGATACCAGGCCGGGCGCGGTTACGGGCGACTCGAGGTACGGATCATCGAAGCCCGGATGACCATCACATTGGCCGACGGCACCCGCCGCACCGAGTTATGCCGGCTGATGATGACCAGCCTCCTGGACACTGAGCGCTACCCCGCCCACGAGCTGATCGCGCTGTATCACCGCAGGTGGCAGACGGAGACCTGCAACTTCTCGTTGAAGTCGACCATCCTCGACGGACGGGTGCTGCGTTCGCGGACGGTCCCCATGATCGAGCAGGAGGTCTACGCCCTGCTCACCGCCTACCAGGCACTGGTGCGGACCGCGGACGACCTGGTCACCGCCCAGCCGGACCTGTCTGCGGAGCGTATTAGCCTGGTCGTGCTGCTCAACGACGCCGCTGACCAGATCGTGGCCGCTAGCGGCATCACCTTGGTCGGTCCGGTGGGCCTCGTCGGGGCGATCGGTCGCGCCGCCCTGGCCGGCCTCCTGCCGAAGGGCCGGCGCTGGCGGTCGCAGGCCCGCGTCCGCAAGCGCAACAGCAAGTACGCGTTCACCACCGGCAAGCACCCCAGAACAGCTCAGGCATTCACCCCTGCACTTCGAGATGATCAAAGAAGGCGGCCTTGACACCAGCAACGGTGGCTAAAAGCAACGGTGTTGCCTTGTCGTGGTGCAGCCGATCACTTGGCCGTCGTGTTGGTGGTGTTGGGTGTTCCCGGGGGCGCTCTCGGGGAGCTCGGCGGGGTAGACCTGTTCAGTTTGTCATTTGCCGAAGCCCGCGGTGAGTCCGCCGATGAGCTGGCGGCGGCCGAGGACGTAGAGGGCGAGGATCGGGAGTGTCGAGAGGACCACCGCGGCCAGGATCGCGGGGATGTTGATCGTGAACTCGCCCTGGAAGCTCCATACGAACAGGGGCAGGACCCGCTTGTCGGGGCTCTGGGTGAGGATCAGCGGGAAGAGGAAGCCGTTCCAGACGTTCAGGGCGTCGTAGATCGTGACGGTGATCAGGGCGGGGCGTGACAGCGGCAGTGCCAGGTTCAGCAGCATGCGCCAGTGTCCGGCGCCGTCGGCGCGCATGGACTCGTACAGTTCGTCGGGGATGTCCCGCAGGAAGTTGACCAGGATGATCACCGTGAGCGGGATGGCGAACGCCGCCGAGGGCAGCACGATCGCGAGCAGGGTGTCGTACATCTGCGCCTTGGCGATCAGGTAGTACACCGGGATGATCGTGGCCTGCAGCGGGATGGCGAGGCCCAGCAGGAAGACGCTGAACGCCCAGCGCAGGGCCCGGCTGGTGCCGCGGACGATGGCGTACGCGGCCAGGAAGGACACCGCGAGGGTGAGCAGCGTCGCGCCGACGGTGACGAGGGCGCTGTTGAGGAGGTAGTGGGTGAAGCCGTTGTCCCAGACCAGGCGGTAGTTGGCCAGGGTGGGACTGGTCGGCAGGGCGAGCGGGTTGGCGTCGAAGAAGCCCTCGCGGGTGCGCAGGCTGGTGACGAGGACCCAGTAGACCGGGACGAGGACGATCACCAGCCAGAGCGCGCCGCCCAGGGCGCCGAGGGGATTGGTGCGCCGCAGTCGGGCGAGGCGGCCCGGCGTTCCCGCCGTCATGGGTGCCGGGCGGGTCTGGGAGTCGGTGGTCGGGGCGTGGGAGAGCGCGGACATCACATACCTGCCTGCTGGCTGCGCATCCGGTTGAAGCCGGAGAAGCGGAGGAGGGCGAGGGAGAGGAGGAGGCCTGCCACCACGAGCACGACGGAGATGGCACTGGCGAGACCCATCTCGTTGCTCTGGAAGCCGGTGATGTACATGTCCAGCGGCAGGATGCGGGTGGCGTAGCCGGGACCGCCGCCGGTGAGGACGAAGACCAGGTCGAAGTAGGTGAGGGAGCCGACGACCATCAGGGTCGACGAGGTGACCACGGTGTAGCGCAGCTGGGGCAGGGTGATGTGCCAGAACTGGGCGAGCCGGCCCGCGCCGTCGATCGATGCCGCCTCGTACAGGGAGGCCGGGATCTGCCGGGCTCCGGCCTGGTAGAGCAGCGTGTGGAACGGCACGAACTGCCACGCGATGACGAACACCACGGCGTAGAAGGCAAGTTGGGGGTCGCCCAGCCAGTTCTGGTTCAACAGGGGCAGGTTCAAGGCCGCGCCCAGGCCGAAGTTGGGGTCGAGCAGGTTCTTGAAGATGACGGCGATGGCGGCCGTGGAGATCAGCAGCGGCACGAAGTAGAAGACGGCGAGCAGCGCCCGGTAGCGCTGCCGGCCGGCGACGAAGACGCCCAGCAGGAGGCTGAGCGGGGTCTGCACCACCCAGGACAGCACCATCAGCTTGACGGTCAGCCAGAGGGCGTGGCGGGTGACGGGACTGGTCAGTGCCTCGCGCCAGTTGTCGGTGCCCGCCCATGCCGGGCTGCCCAGGCCGTCCCATTGCGTGAAGCTGAGGTAGACGACGATCGCCATCGGCACGAGCGCGAAGAGGGCGAAGAGCAGCAGGGCGGGCAGAGCCATCACGAAGGGCGGCCCGCCCTGCCGAGTCGCCGCCGGGGTCTTGGCGGTACTCACTTCGCCGCCGCCTTGTCCATCTGCACGCAGAACTGCTCCGGGCTGAGCTGGCCGAGGAAGAGCTGGTCGAGGTGGGTGAGCAGGGTGTCGCCGAGTTCGGGACTGAGCGCCTGGTCCCAGGAGAGCTGGAAGTTCTTCGCGTCGCGGGTGAGGTTGTAGACGTACGACGACCAGTCCGCGTTGGCCGATGCCTTGATCTTGGCGTCGAGGTCCTTGACCGGCGGAACGTCGCCGTTCTTGAGGAGGCTGTCGACGTAGGCGTCGTTGTAGACGCCGTCCTTGAGGTAGGACACCGCCGTCTTCTTCTCCTTGGCGCTCGCCTGCGCGGACAGGGAGAAGAAGTTGGCCGGGTTGCCGACCATGTCGCTCGGGTCCCCCTTGCCGCCGGCGACGGAGGGGAACCCTGCCCAGCCCAGCCGGCCTTCGGAGACGAACTTCGGGGAGCCGGTGTTGATGCTGCCGTAGCCCCAGCTGCCTTGGAGGAGCATCGCGGCCTTGCCGGTGTAGAGCTGGGCCTCGGCCTGGCCGGTGTCGGCGGACACCGAGGTGAAGCCCTTGGCGAAGCCGCCCTCGTCGACCAGCTGTTTGATCATGCGAGTGGCTTCGAGGACGGCGGGGGCGGACCAGGCGCCCTTCTTGCCTGCCGCGATGTCCGCGAAGGTGTCGGGTCCGCCGACACGGTCGACGAGGTACTCCAGCCACATCAGGTCGGGCCACTTGGACGCGCCGCCCATGGAGATCGGAGCGATGCCCCGGGCCTTCAGCTTCTTCACCAGCGCGAGCAGGTCGTCCCAGGTCTTCGGCGGCTGCGCGCCCGCCTTCTGCAAGAGGTCCTTGTTGTAGTACAGGACAACGGGCTGCACGCCGTTGACGGGAACGCCGTACACCTTGCCGCCGAAGGTCGCCGATTGAAGCACCGAGGGGAAGATGCGGTTCTTCCAGGCGGGGCTGGCGTCGAGATCGGCGGTGAGGTCGGCGACCTTGCCCGCGTCGACGTAGCTCTTCAGTCCGCCGCCGCCCCAGTTCTCGAACAGGACGGGACCGTTGCCCGCGCCCACGGCGGTACGCAGCTTCTGCTTGTAGGGGTCGTTCTGGAAGAACTGGTAGGTGATCTTGCTGCCGGGCTGGTCCTTGTTCCACTGCGTGGCCGAGGCCCGGAAGGTGGCCTCCGACCCTTGTGTCAGCGCCCAGGCCAGGGTTCCGTCTGCGCCTGCCCCGCCGGCGGTGCGCCCGCTGCTGCCACAGGCGGCGAGGGTGAGGCTGAGCGCGGCCGCCGAGGCGGTGATGAGGGCGCGGGAGGGCATTGTCGGGGTCATCGTGAGCTCCTTCGGCTCTTCAGAGGTTCGATCGCGCGGGACGGCCCGTCGGCTGCGTCGGATGCGATGGAGGCGGCTCGGCTCGAAACTTTTCGAAACCTCTGCGTTTTCTGGCCGATAAAGTAGGTGCCCGCCGACGGCCGGTCAAGGGGCCAGGAACCAGGAGTTTTCCTTGCCGGGAACCCTTGGAACCGTGCGAAAGGTTGCGCTACCGTCCCCGTAAAGCAGCGAAAGGACCACCATGGCGAAGAGAGCCGTCGAGCGGACGACACTGACCGGCATCGCCGAAGCGGCCGGCGTCTCCGTGGCCACCGTGTCCAAGGTGGTCAACGGCCGCAGCGACGTCTCGCCCGAGACCCGGGCACGCGTCGAGCGGCTGCTGGTGGAACACGACTACGTGGCCCGGGGGCCGGGCGGCGCACAGTCCCCGGTGCGCACGGTCGACCTGAGCTTCGACGAACTGGTCAACCCCAACAACCTGGTGATCACGCAGGGTGTCACGGAGGCCGCGGCAGAGGCCGGGGTCGACGTCGTCATCGGTACGGCGCCCCACGATCCCCTCGGTGCCGCCTGGGCCCGGAAGGTCACCAACGCCGGCCGCGAGGGCGTCATCCTGGTGACGTCCGAGCTGACCGTCCAGCAACGGGCGCAATTCGCCCAGCACGGCATTCCGCTCGTCCTCATCGACCCGATGAACGTGCCGGACGAGAGCGTGCCGAGCATCGGTGCGACGAACTTCAGCGGCGGCATGGCGGCCACCGAGCACCTGCTCAAGCTCGGGCACCGCCGGATCGCGATGATCGAGGGGCGGCACGACGCCGTCTGCAACACCGCCCGTCTGCACGGCTACCAGGCCGCGCTCAGCGGTGTCGGCATCGCGCCCGACCCCCGGCTCATCAAGCGGGGAGCCTTCCGGTTCGAACCCGCCTACCAGGCCGCCCTGGAGCTCTTCGCCCTCGACGAGCCGCCCACCGCCGTCTTCGCCGGTAACGACCTGGAGGCGTTCGGCGTCATCGAGGCCGCCCGGGTCAACGGCCTGCGGGTACCGGACGACGTGAGTGTCGTCGGCTTCGACGACACCGCCGCGGCCGGTACCTCGGCCCCTCCCCTGACCACCGTGCGACAGCCGTTCGCCGAGATCGGCCGGGCCGCCCTGCGCACACTGCTCCGCCTCGCCGCCGGAGAGGCGCTGGACAGCCACCGCGTCGAGCTGGCCACCCAACTGGTGGTCCGAGGCTCCACCGCCCCACCGCCCGCGCAGCCCTGAACCCGACCGCCCCGTCCACGACTCCGGTCATCCACCCTGGCACCCGACGGCACCCCATCCATGAACCGGCCGTCCCGCCCGCAACTCGACTGCACCATCCGTGAGTCCGGCCACCCTCAACTCGACCGCACCATCCATGAGTCCGGCCACCCGCCCCTCAACCAGCCGCATCAACCACTACTCCGGCCATTCGGCCCTCAACCCGGGCCGCACGTTCGTGAACCCCTTCCGCCCTTCCTGAATCCCCCGCGCCCACAACCCGAGGAACGCACCATGACCACACCTTGGGCCGATCCGGCCTGCCCGCGTGACGAGAGGGTCGAGTCCCTGCTCGCCGAAATGACCCTGGAGGAGAAGCTCGCCCAGCTCGGCAGCGCCTGGCCCGGCGTCGAACGGGTCAGCGGCAACGTCGCCCCCATGCAGGACGTGTTCGCCCGCCACACCGACTTCGGACAGGCCAGCAAGGACGGACTCGGCCACCTCACCCGCCCGTTCGGCACCAAGCCTGTCGAGCCGGGCAAGGGGGCGCAACAACTCGCCTCACTGCAGCGTGAGTTGATGGACAGCACCAGGCTCGGTATCCCCGCCATCGCACACGAAGAGTGCCTGACCGGCTTCACCACCCACCGCGCCAGCGTCTTCCCCACCCCGCTGGCCTGGGCCGCGACCTTCAACCCCGGCCTCGTCGAACGCATGGCCAACGCCATCGGCACGAGCATGCGCCGAGTCGGCGTCCACCAGGGCCTCTCCCCCGTCCTCGACGTCACACGGGACTACCGCTGGGGCCGCGTCGAGGAGACCCTGGGCGAGGACCCCTACCTCGTCGCGACGACCGGCACGGCCTACGTCCGGGGTCTGGAGAGCGCCGGCATCATCGCCACTCTCAAGCACTTCGCCGGCTACTCGGCCTCGAAGGCGGCCCGCAACCACGCCCCCGTCTCCATGGGCCCGCGTGAGTTCGCCGACGTGATCCTGCCGCCTTTCGAGACGGCGATACGGGAGGGCGGCGCCCGCTCGGTCATGAACTCATACGCCGACGTGGACGGAATGCCGGCCGGCGCCGACCCCGGCCTGCTGACCCGGCTGCTGCGCGAGGAATGGGGCTTCGAGGGCACGGTCGTCTCCGACTACTGGTCCGTCGCCTTCCTGCGCACCATGCACCGCATCGCCGCCACCGAGGGCGAGGCCGGCGCCCGCGCGCTCACCGCGGGCATCGACGTGGAACTGCCCGACACCCTCTGCTACGGCGAACCCCTCGCCCAACTCGTCCGCGAGGGAAGCGTGTCGGAGGACCTGGTGGACCGGGCAGTACGACGCGTGCTGCGCCAGAAGGTCGAACTCGGGCTGCTCGACGCCGACTTCGCCCCTGACGTGCCGGGCGACGGTCCCATCGACCTCGACCCGCCCGCGCACCGGGCCATCGCCCGCGAGCTGGCCGAGCAGAGCATCGTGCTGCTCGACAACCGCGAAGGACGCCTCCCCCTGACCGCGGAGACCCGGTCCATCGCCCTCATCGGCCCGTGCGCCGACGACGCCAACGCGTTCTTCGGCTGCTACTCCTTCCCCAACCACGTCCTGCCCCATCACCCCGGCCACGACAACGGCATCGAGGCCCGCACCCTCCTGGACGCTCTGGCCACGGAACTGCCCGGCACTCGCATCGCGTACGAACAGGGCTGCCCCGTCAAGGACATGGATCGCGGCGGCATCGACGCGGCCGTGGACGCGGCCCGGCAGGCCGACGTCTGCATCGCCGTCGTCGGCGATCGCGCTGCCCTGTTCGGCCAGGGCACCTCCGGTGAGGGCTGCGACGCGGAGGACCTCTCCCTGCCGGGCGTCCAAGGCGAACTGGTCGAGGCCCTGCTGGCCACCGGCACGCCGGTCGTCCTGCTCGTCGTCTCCGGCCGCCCGTACGCGCTGGGTGCCTACACCGACCACGCGGCCGCCATCGTCCAGACGTTTTTCCCCGGCGAGGAAGGCGGTCCCGCCCTCGCCGGAGTGCTCTGCGGACGGATCAACCCCTCGGGCAAGTTGCCGGTGCAGATCCCGCGTACGGCAGGGGGCCAGCCCGGCACCTACCTGCACGCCCCGCTCGGCGGCAACACCCAGGGCGTGAGCAACCTCGACCCCACCCCCGCCTACCCCTTCGGGCACGGACGGTCCTACACGACGTTCGCCTACGACGGGTTCGGGGTGAGTGCCGAGGAGATCGCGACCGACGGTGAGGTCGAGATCAGTTGCCGGGTCCGGAACACCGGCGACCTCCCCGGCTCCGAAGTGGTCCAGCTCTACACCGCGGACCCGCTAGCCCAACTACCACGCCCGGTGACCCAGTTGACCGGCTTCATGCGAGTCCATCTGGCGCCTGCCGAAGAACGCAGGGTCGTCTTCCGCCTACATGCCGACCGCCTCGCCTACACCGGCCCCGACCTCCACCGCATCGTCGAACCGGGGGAGATCACCGTGCAACTCGGCGCCTCCAGCACCGACATCCGGTGGAGCGGCGCCATCCGGCTCACCGGTCCGACCCGCCGGGTCGGGCACGCCAGAGTGCTGCACACGCCGGCACACGTCCACTGAGACGTCGCCACTTCCCGATCGGCCTGCGCAGGGCTGTCAACGCCTGGACGCAAGCGCAGCCTGGCCCTCGGTTCCACCCGGCTGTCGCCAGCACGTGGGAGGGGCGAGCTCGGTCGCGATCATGCGGGCCGTCGCGGCAGGCGGGACGGTGACGCAGACGACCGGATGCGATCCGTGACATGCGGGTGCCGGACGCGGAAGAGGAGTTCGTGCGAGCGCCCCAACTGAGTGACGGCGATGCGGTTTCATCACGCGCGCGACAGCCGGCCTTCCATGCGTATCTGGGACACGACGTTTGGGTGATCACCCGTGAAGCACCGAGACCGTGCCGATCGGTCTACCCGACTTCGCTCTTGCTGCGGCCGACGCAGCGACCCCAAGGTTGTACTTCACGACCTTGGGAGTGGCCGGATGAGGCGTACACGCGCTCTTCGACTAGTGGTTTCCACTGTGTGCGTGTGCGCTCTACTCGCTGCGGCGGCCTGCGGTGACGGCGCAGACCGAGCCGCCATGCCCTCACATTCGCCAGCAGTATCGCGCACGTACACCAGCCGGTCCTTCGCGACGCCGATCCCTATCACCGTCCCCGCCTCACTGGGAGCGCTGCCGATATCGGACACGAGCAGCTTCCTGGCATCGGTGAAGCCGAGCAACAAGCTCCGGTTCCTGCTGCCCGCGGTCCGGTCGTGTACCGGCCCGAGGGCAGTGGCAGCCCCGAAAGGCCGCCTGCCACGTACAAGGGCTACGTGGCATTCCTTCATGATCAGGCGGGGTATCTCATGCTGCCCGACGGCCGAAGCCGATTCCGACAAGGACTGCTTCGGCCTCCAGCCCGGCTACCAGTTTCGAGTCGTCGTCATCGACGTCGGATCCCTGTGGAGCGCCCGAGGGCGCAAGGAGGTGTCGAGGTGAGAAGACTCCTGGGAGTCCCGGCGCTGCTGCTCGCGCCGCTGCTAGTGCTGTGACCGCGTTGGTTCGCCGGGTTGGTCAGGCCACGCTGGTGAGGGGGCGTCCGCCCCATCGGATGCCCTTCTCGCTTCGGATGCGGGCGCGTTCCTTGCGTTCGGCGGCGAGGACGTC
>NZ_WVUG01000304.1 GCF_017614965.1 Streptomyces griseorubiginosus
GCCGGACGGTGATGTGGTGAGGGGGGTGGATCCTGGGTGGGTCAGTGGAGCAGACTGCCCTGTAGTTCGGCCCGCAGGTCCGGTGTGAGGACCGCACCTGCCCGGTCGACGAGCAGCGCCATCTCGTAGCCGACCAGGCCGATGTCGCACTCGGGGTGCGCGAGCACGGCCAGGGACGAACCGTCGGAGACGGACATCAAAAACAGAAACCCGCGTTCCATCTCCACGACCGTCTGCGCCACGTTGCCGCCCTCGAAGATCCGGGAGGCCCCGGCGGTCAGCGAGGTGAGCCCGGACGCGACGGCCGCCAACTGGTCGGCGCGGTCCCGCGGAAAGCCTTCCGACATCGCCAGAAGAAGACCGTCGGCGGAGACGACGACGGTGTGGGACACACCTGGGGTGTTGTCCACGAAGTTGGTGATCAACCAGTTGAGGTTCTGTGCCGCCTGGCTCATCTGGCTCAACTATCGCTCCTGCTGGTGAGTGGGGCTCGGGAAACTGCCGGTCTGGCCGGTACCGGCCTGGCGACCCTGCGCGATGCCCCGACGGAGATTGGTCAGCCGGCCGCGTACGTCGTCAGGCGCACGCGAGACCTGCGGACCGGCTTGGTGCTGTTGCTGCTGAGCCGTGCCCGGGACGAGGTTGGCCCGGGGCACCCGGCGCGGCAGACCGGAGGTGGTGACGCCGCCCGCGGCCGGCTGCCGTACGCGCTCCGCCTGCCGGACGAGGTCGTCGTTCGGGGAGGTGCGCCAGCCGCCGGTGGCCGCGGAACGCTGGGGGGCCGCTGCGGGAGCCTGCGGCTGCTGGTGGGCGGAGCCGTTGCCGGGGCCCTGCCGCTCGCCCTGTCCGCCGTGGAACCAGTTGGTCTCCAGCGTGTCGTACAGCGGGGTGCGGCCGTCACCCGGACCGGTCGCCGGCGGCAGTGCCTCGGGCTCCTGGCGGACGGGCCGCTGCTGCGGACGCGGCGGTACGGGCGGGCGCGGGGCACCGAAGTCGGCGCCGCCGTTCTGCGGGCGCTCGAACTGGCCCGTGCCGTTGTGGTTCGGACGGCCCGGCAGCGAGTGCTGGCCGGTGGAGCTGGCGTCGAAGCCCGGCGCGGGGAACTGGCCGGTCGAGCCGCTGTCGAACGACGGGGTCGCGAACTGGCCGGTGTTCGCCGGGTTGTTCGGGTTGTTCCGGCCGTTCGGGGTGCCGAAGACGTCCGAGCGGACGAACTGCCCCGGCTCCTGGGAGCCGTTGACCCCGGGCTGCGGAGCTCCGAAGTCCTGTCGGCCGAACTGCCCGGTGTTCTGCGGGGACTCGGCGCCCGGACGGTTGAACTGCCCGGTGTTCTGCGGCGAGTCGGCGCCCGGACGGGCGAACTGGCCGGTGTGCTGCGGGTTGTTGGCCGTACCGAAGTCGGGACGCGGGAAGTCGGAGGTGGCGCCGGGACCCTGGCGGCCGTCGGACCGGCCGATCGCCGGCATCTCCGCCGTCGCGCCCGGACCGTGACGGTCGTCGACGCGCGGCATCCGGGAGGTCTCGTCGTGCCCGCGCGGAGTGTCCAGCGAGGCGCGCGGCACCGGCGGCTGGGCGTTGTCGTCGCTCCAGCTCGGGGTGCGCTGCTGGTTGCCGCCCGGCAGCTCGGCCCGCGGACCACCGCGGCCCGGCAGCTGCGGCAGACGCCCACGCCGGCCGCGGCCCTCCTGCGGCTGCGGCTGCTCGGGGCCCGCGGACTGCGGCGGTACGGCGCCACGAGCGCCGCCGAAGCCGTCCTGACCCATGCCCGCGGCCTGCAGGCCCTGCGGCGCACCCGGCACCTGGCCGAACCCGGCACCGGCGCCCGCGGGAGCCGGCCGGCCCTGCTGGGGAGACTGCGGTCCGCGCGCGCCGCCCGGCGCACCCGGACGTCCGTTGCCACCGGCACCCGGCAGCGCGGCGCGCGGCCCCTGACCGGCTCCGAGCAGACCGCCACCGCCGGCCCCGGCGCCCGCACCGAGGGCACCGCCACCGGGACCGCCGGCCCCGAGAGCCGGACCGCCCGGCGCACCGGCACCGGCCTGGCGCCGTGCCGCGGCCGCACCGGCGGCGGCCTGCGCGGCGGCCGGACCACCGGCACCGCCCGGACCGCCCTGGCCCGGCTTGCCCTGCGGCTTCTTGCCGCCCTGGGCGACGTCCACGGGCAGCATGACCAGCGCGGTCGTACCACCGGAGTCGGACGGGCGCAGCTGGATGCGGATGCCGTGGCGCTGGGACAGCCGGCCGACCACGAACAGACCCATGCGGCGGGAGACGGAGACGTCCACCGTGGGCGGCGAGGCGAGCCGCTCGTTGATCGCCGCGAGGTCCTCGGGGGAGAGGCCGATACCGGTGTCGTGGATCTCGATCAGGACGCGGCCGTCGGGCAGCGCGTGACCGGTGACCTTGACCTTGGTCTGCGGCGAGGAGAACGAGGTCGCGTTCTCGAGCAGCTCGGCGAGCAGGTGCACGAGGTCGTTGACCACGCGGCCCGCGACCTCGGTGGTGGGCACGGCGGCCAGCTCGATGCGCTCGTACTGCTCCACCTCGGAGGCGGCGGCGCGCAGCACGTCGACCAGCGGGACCGGACGGGTCCACCGGCGGCCCGGCTCCTCACCGGCGAGGACGAGGAGGTTCTCGCCGTTGCGGCGCATACGGGTCGCGAGGTGGTCGAGCTTGAACAGCGAGGACAGCTGGTCCGGGTCGGCCTCGCGGGACTCCAGTTCGGAGATGAGCGAGAGCTGACGCTGGATGAGGCCCTGGGAGCGGCGCGAGAGGTTGGTGAACATCGCGTTGACGTTGCCCCGCAGCAGGGCCTGCTCGGCGGCGAGGCGGACCGCCTCGCGGTGGACGTCGTCGAAGGCCGCGGCCACCTGGCCGATCTCGTCCCGGGAGTGCACACCGACCGACTCGACGGAGGTGTCGACGTCCTGCGGGTCCGACTCCGACAGCTGGGCGACCAGCTCGGGCAGGCGGTCCTGGGCGACCTTGTTGGCGGTCTCCTGCAGCCGGCGCAGCGAGCGGATCATGGAGCGGGCGATGACGAAGGCGCCGACGAGGGAGACGCCGAGCACGAGCAGGATCAGCGCACCGGAGATGATCGCCTCGCGCTCGGAGGCGGAGCGCAGCGCGCGGGCCTTCTGCTCCATGTCCTCGAGCAGCGTGTGCTCGATCTTCTTCATCTGCTCGATCTTGGTCGAGCTGTCGTCCACCCAGTCCTGGTACGAGCGCTTGGGCAGGTCGTCCAGGCCGCCCTGGGAAGCGAGGGCGCGGCTTGCGTACTTGTCGGTCGCCGTGATCGTCGCGTTGTTCTCCTCGATGGGCTTGAGGAGGGCGACGGCCTGCTCGGTGCCGTAGATGCTCTTGAAGCTGCGCAGGTCGGAGGTCTCGCTCTGCAGCGCCGACTGGGCGTACAGGCGGTCGTTCTCCGAGAGGTCACCGACGGTGGTGTTGTTCGCCGGCAGCGCCGCCGCGAGGACCGCGCGCTGCATGGACGCGTACTCCTTGGCGGAGGAGAACGCGGCCAGCGAGCGGGTGCGCTGGATCATCTCGGGGTTGCTGGTGGCCTCGGCCATGTCCTGCGACAGGTCCAGCAGGTGCGTGATGAGGCGGTGGTAGGCCTCGACCGTCTGCGAGGAGTTGAGCTTGGTCTCGTAGGCGCCGGCGCGGATCTTCGACAGCGTCTCGAGGTCGCCGACCACACCGACGAGGCTGTCACGGACGCCCTGGAGCGAGCCGTCCTTGCCGGAGGCGTCGATCTCCTCGGCCGCGTCGATGAAGTTTTCCTTGGCCCGGTCCGTCTTGTCCCGGTAGCCCTTGACCGTGTAGTCGCTGGACTTCGAGCCGTGCGCCAGCGGACCGGCGGACTGGTCGCGCTCCTCCTGGAGGGCGGCGGCCAGCTCGGTGGCCTGCTTGGTCATGTCCGTCAGCAGCTTCATGTTGTCGAGCTGCTGGATGTCGTCCATGTTGTCGCTGATGCGCAGCGCGCCCAGCGAGGTGGCGGCGACCACGGGGAGCGCGAGCAGCGAGACCAGACGCGTGGAGATGCGCCAGTTGCGCAGCGCGACGCGTGAGCCGGGGCCGCTCGGGCCCTTGGGCGGCTTGACCGCCGGGGTGGGGGCCGGTGAACCCGAAGATGCCGACACGCCGGGGCGCCCGGGGCGCTCACCGCCGTCGCCGGACGGGGCCGGGCCCGGGTTCTGGGCGTGCTGGGGGGAGGAACTGCCTTTTCCGGGGCCAGTCCCGCCGTGCGGCTCCGGCTCCGCCGGAGCACTGCCATCCCTCTTGAAACGTCCCTGCACTAGCGTCGCAACCTCTGGACCAGGCGCCCCTCCGCGTGAACGGAAAGACACGGTGTCGGCGTTGTGGAAAGCGCCCTGAACGCGCCCCCCGGTAGTCGTGAGTGACCGGCGCTGGCTCCCCTGTTCTCGCCGCCACTCGGCGCTCCCTCGCGCCCCCTGTGCGCCGGCTCGATCCTGCGGCGGTCCGTGGCATTCCAGCACAGTGCCGGATCTCCAACAAGGCTCACGGACCATGCCGTGACCTACGTGACACCATGTGAGTGCCGGGTCACCGGACGTAGAGCGGGATCCGCGTCATAGCGGACAAATGCCCGCGAGTCCCTCGGGAGGTGCAGGTGTCCCAGTCGCCATGATCAGGAGCGGAATGATGGCTTCAGGGAGTCAATGTCCGTTTCGTTGGGGTGGGTTGCGGGCCTGAATTGACCGGATTGCCCGTGACTCCGTGAGCAAACTCACATGCTGATCAAGGGGACTTCGCGGCTTCGGCGGGGAATTGGATGTTTAGCCTGACGCTTTACAAGAAGCAGGCAACTGCCCACCATCCACCCGCGACTGACGACAAGGTCCAGTGCAACCGTGAAGACCACGATGATGTTCCGCAACATAGCCAACCCGCGGCGTACCACGCTGGCCCACCTCGAGGACGCCGACGCGCTGCAGATCCCCGAGCAGCAGGAGCACTCCGTCGATCTTCCCACGCAGACCGCCAACCCCAGGCGCACCATCCTCGTGGACGTCCCCACCACCGCTTCCGTCACGGACTAGTACGCACACCGAGCGTAGATCATTCAGGGCCTCCGCGATCTTTTCCCGGCGCCCCTGCGAGCGGTGATGCGCGAGGCGACTTCCTCCTGCCGCGCTAGCCTGGAGCGTCAGACTCCAGCCGGCTCAGTGAGGGGCGCAAGGATCCCGTGCGCATCGCCAGATTCTCCATCGACGGGAACGTCGCCTTCGGCGCGGTCGAGGGCGACAGGCCCGACGAGCTCGTCCTCGACATCATCAAGGGCATCCCGTTCGCGGACTTCGAGCTCTCGGGCACGAAGGTCCCGCTGAGCAAGGTCAGGCTGCTGCCGCCGGTGCTCCCCAACAAGGTCGTGGCCTTCGGCCGCAACTACGCGGAGCACGCGAGGGAGCTGGGCAACGAGGTCCCCGACGCGCCGTTCGCCTTCTTCAAGCCGTCGACGTCGGTCATCGGCTCCGGTGACGACATCCAGTACCCCTCCTTCTCCGAGGAACTGCACCACGAGGCCGAGCTGGCCGTGGTGATCGGCCGGCTGTGCCGCGAGGTCCCGCGCGAGCGTGTGGCCGACGTGATCTTCGGCTACACCTGCGCGAACGACGTCACCGCCCGCGACGTGCAGCGGCGCGAGAAGCAGTGGGCGCGGGCGAAGGGCTTCGACAGCTCCTGTCCGCTCGGTCCCTGGGTGGAGACGGACCTCGACCTCGCCAGGGCGTCCGACCTGACCATCCAGCTCACCGTCAACGGCGAACAACGTCAGCTCGGCCGCACCAGCGAGATGATCCACCCCATCGAGGACCTGATCGTCAACATCTCCGAGGCCATGACGCTGCTCCCCGGCGACGTGATCCTCACGGGCACCCCGGCAGGCGTCGGGCCGCTCACCGTCGGCGACGAGGTCGCCGTCACCATCGAAGGCATCGGCACTCTCACCAACAAGGTTGTCAAGCGTGGCTAGCGCACCCGCCCCCGCCGTCCGAGTACGGTTCTGCCCGTCGCCCACCGGTAACCCCCATGTGGGCCTGGTCCGCACCGCCCTGTTCAACTGGGCCTTCGCCCGCCACCACCAGGGCACCCTCGTCTTCCGCATCGAGGACACCGACGCGGCCCGCGACTCCGAAGAGTCGTACAACCAGCTGCTCGAGGCGATGCGCTGGCTGGGCTTCGACTGGGACGAGGGCCCCGAGATCGGCGGCCCGCACGCGCCGTACCGCCAGTCGCAGCGCATGGACCTCTACCGGGACGTCGCGGCCAAGCTGCTCGACGCCGGTCACGCGTACCACTGCTACTGCTCCCAGGAGGAGCTGGACACCCGCCGTGAGGCCGCCCGCGCCGCAGGCAGGCCGTCCGGCTACGACGGCCACTGCCGCGACCTCACCGAGGCGCAGGTCGAGGAGTACAAGGCGCAGGGCCGTACCCCGATCGTCCGCTTCCGCATGCCCGACGAGACGATCACCTTCACGGACCTGGTCCGCGGCGAGCTGACCTTCACCCCGGAGAACGTGCCGGACTACGGCATCGTCCGCGCGAACGGCGCCCCGCTGTACACCCTGGTCAACCCGGTCGACGACGCGCTGATGGAGATCACCCACGTCCTGCGCGGCGAGGACCTGCTCTCCTCCACCCCCCGCCAGATCGCCCTCTACAAGGCGCTCATCGAGCTCGGCGTCGCGAAGCAGATCCCTGCCTTCGGTCATCTGCCCTACGTCATGGGCGAGGGCAACAAGAAGCTGTCCAAGCGCGACCCGCAGTCCTCGCTCAACCTGTACCGGGAGCGCGGCTTCCTGCCCGAGGGCCTGCTCAACTACCTCTCCCTGCTGGGCTGGTCGCTCTCCGCGGACCAGGACATCTTCTCCGTCGAGGAGATGGTGGCCGCCTTCGACATCGCCGACGTGAACCCCAACCCGGCGCGCTTCGACCTCAAGAAGTGCGAGGCGATCAACGCCGACCACATCCGGCTGCTGGACGTGAAGGACTTCACGGAGCGCTGCGCCCCGTGGCTGAAGGCGCCGTTCGCCCCCTGGGCCCCCGAGGACTTCGACGAGTCCAAGTGGCAGGCGATCGCCCCGCACGCCCAGACCCGGCTGAAGGTCCTCTCCGAGATCACCGACAACGTCGACTTCCTCTTCCTCCCCGAGCCGGTCTTCGACGAGGCGTCCTGGACCAAGGCGATGAAGGAGGGGAGCGAGGCCCTGCTCCGCACGGCGCGCGAGAACCTGGAGTCGGCCGACTGGGCCTCCCCCGAGGCCCTGAAGGAGGCCGTCCTGGCCGCCGGCGAGACCCACGGCCTGAAGCTCGGCAAGGCCCAGGCCCCGGTCCGCGTCGCCGTCACCGGCCGCACGGTCGGCCTCCCCCTCTTCGAGTCCCTGGAGATCCTGGGCAAGGAGAAGACGCTGGCGAGGATCGACGCGGCGCTGGAGAAGCTGACGGCGTAGCTCACGCACAGGGAAGGGGCGGCACCCGGTGATTCCGGGTGCCGCCCCTTGCCCGTTCGTCACTGAGCGTCGGGCTCGTCGATCAGGTAATGGCTTTCGTCGAAGATCCAGACCACGACGACGACCATGATCGCGCCGGCCACCACGTATTCGAGCATGACGCCAGGAGCCACATAGGCCTTGCGCAGGTTGTCGTCCGGTCCCAGAGGTGCGGTCGAGGTCTTCCGGAACGGGTCGCGGGCCAGTATCCGCACGGCCCGCTCCAATTGCGCTCGGCGCTCTGCGGGCAGGCCGTCGTAAACCGCGCGGGCCTCGACGGTGAACTGGACGCGATACTCGCTCATGCCCGCAGTGTGCCAGTCTGTGAGGGTGATCAGAGCCGTTGTCTGGGACGTCGACGACACCCTCTTCGACTACACCACCGCCGACCGTGTCGGCATGGGAGCCCATCTCGCCGCCGAGGGGCTGCTGGACGGGTACGCCACCGCGGCGGAGGCCGTCGTGCGCTGGCGGGAGATCACCGATCAGCAGTGGGCGCGGTTCTCGGCGGGGGAGGTCACCTTCGAGGGACAGCGCCGGGAGCGTATCCGCGTCTTCCTGGGCGAGGCGCTGAGCGACGCCGAGGCCGACGACTGGTTCGCGCGTTACCTGCGTCACTACGAGGCCGCCTGGGCCCTCTTCCCGGACGTCCTGCCCGTCCTGGACGCCCTCGCGGCCAGCCACCGGCACGCCGTGCTGTCCAACTCCAGCCTCACCGTCCAGGACCGCAAGCTGCGCGTCCTCGGCGTGCACAACCGCTTCGAGGTCATCCTGTGCGCCGCCGAACTCGGCGTCTCCAAGCCGGAGGCCGCCGCGTTCCTGGCCGCCTGCGACGCCCTGGGGCTGGCCCCGCACGAGGTCGCGTACGTCGGCGACCATCCGGAGATCGACGGGCGCGGCGCCGCCGAGGCCGGGCTGATGTCCGTGTGGATCGACCGCAACGGTGTGTACGCCGCCGGGGAGGCCCCCACCGGCCCGCACCGCATCGCCTCCCTCGCCGAACTCCCCGCGGTCCTCGGCGCGGATACCCGTTTTGGAGCCCCGTCCACCTTCGGGTAATGTTCTTCCTGCGCCGCCGGGGAGCGGGCCGAAAGGCCGGGAACCGGAGGAGCAGACTAGAACAAGATCCCCGCAGGGGCTTGCGTTCCAGTGGCCTATGGTGTAATTGGCAGCACGACTGATTCTGGTTCAGTTAGTCTTGGTTCGAGTCCAGGTAGGCCAGCTCGCGGGTGTTTTGAATGAAGCACTGCATCCGCATCGCCCCCGTTGTGTAGCGGCCTAGCACGCTGCCCTCTCAAGGCAGTAGCGCCGGTTCGAATCCGGTCGGGGGTACTGATCTCGATCAACTCGGGATCGCTAGGGCCCCCGTTGTGTAGCGGCCTAGCACGCCGCCCTCTCAAGGCGGTAGCGCCGGTTCGAATCCGGTCGGGGGTACGAACTGGTCTAAACCATATTGGTCTATGGTGTAATTGGCAGCACGACTGATTCTGGTTCAGTTAGTCTTGGTTCGAGTCCAGGTAGACCAGCTCGGATCTGCGGCGTTGCAAACGAAACGCTCGTAAGATCCACGCCCCCGTTGTGTAGCGGCCTAGCACGCCGCCCTCTCAAGGCGGTAGCGCCGGTTCGAATCCGGTCGGGGGTACAACACGGAAGGCCCTTCGCTTCGGCGGAGGGTCTTCTGCGTTGTCCGGGGTTGTCCGGGCCTCATTCGAACCCGTACCGCCGCGCCGACTCCTCCTCCTGGGCCAGCCGGTGCAGTGCCTGCAGGGCGGGCTCGTTGAGGATCGCCCCCAGGATCGCGAACTCCACCTGCTCCGCGTCCGACGGGTACGCCTCCATGTTGTCCAGGTCCAGCACGGCCGTCCGGTGCATCAACTCGGCGTACGGCGCGAGCTGTTCGGCTCCCCAGTCGAAGCCGAGCCGGCGGAACGCGGCCAGCGCCACCACCAGCGAGCGGTACGCGGGGGAGATGGACGTCAACTGCTGGGCGTGCTGCCAGCCGAGCCGGTCCAGCAGCGCGCCGACCTCCCGGTGCGCGGCCCGCACGTACTCGTCGTCCTCGTCGGGCTCGGGCACCTGCGGCAGCGCCCACAGGGCAGCCCCCAGCCGGATCGTGCGGCCCAGGGAGTCGTCGTCGACGTGTCCCAGCACCTCGCGCACGGTCGCCACCGGCACCCGGCCGATCTGGATCATCGCGCGCACCAGTCGCAAGCGGCGCAGATGCTCCTCGTCGTACTCGGAGGTCGTCGCGTTGATCTGACGGCCCTGCGGCAACAGCCCTTCACGCAGGTAGTACTTGATCGTCGCGACGGACACCCCGCTGCGGGTGCTCAGTTCGGCGAGCCGCATGTCTTGCGCTCCTTCTCGGATACCGGCACTATCCAATCATTGCCACTCGGATAGTGCTGCTCGCCAACCAGGGGAAGTGGTCACATGGTGTCCCGAACGACCGCCGACGCGAAGGGCGATGTCGTCGTCCTCCTGATCGGCATGCGGATCAATCAGTTCCGGGCCGTGCGTCTGTGGCTCCCGGTGATGCTCGCGATGCTCCGCATGCTGCGCGAGCTGGTGAAGGCACCGGAGCGGGGACTGCTCGGCCACGTCCTGCTGACGGCCTCGCCGCGCACGTACTACGTCGTGCAGTACTGGGAGTCCAAGGAGAAGCTGTACGCCTACGCGACCGCGCCGGACGCCTTCCATCACAAGGCGTGGGCCACGGTCAACCACAAGGAGCGCACCGGAAAGCTGCGCGGGCAGGTCGGCATCTGGCATGAGACGTACATCGTGCCCGAGGGGTCGTACGAGTCCGTCTACGGCGACATGCCCGCGTTCGGGCTGGCCGCCGCGCACGGGCAGATCCCGCTGGAGAGGCGCGGACGGTACGCCAAGGACCGGTTCGCCCACCGCACGCAGCAGGCGCCGGTGGCGGAGAAGACCGGCTGAGACAGGGGGAGCACAGGGGGACGGGGGAGCGG
>NZ_WVUG01000305.1 GCF_017614965.1 Streptomyces griseorubiginosus
GCGGGGGCGGGCGGGGCGGATGTCCCCGCGCCCCGGGCGGCGAAAATTTCCTTCACGTCCTGGGTCACTCCTGAAAGATATTTTCGGCCCGGGGTCGCGGTCAAGAGTGCGCACAATGGATGCATGGACGATCCCTCCGACACCCCCGTCAGCCCCCTGGAGCAGGCGTTGCACGCGGCACGCGCCCTCGTGCTCAGCGACCTCGCCGCGGGCGAGGTGGCCGCGCCGGACGTGGTCTCGATGGTCGAGGAGTCCGTCGTCCAGCGGCGCTGGTGGGTGGAGCAGTGGCCGGAGGGCGCGCCCTATGTCGCCGGTCTGGTCGCGCAGGACGTCCAGGACGCCCTGCTGGAGACGTACGGCCGCTGGCCGCTGTGCCCGGTCTGCGGCTCCGGCGACCCGCACGCGCTGGAGGTCGAGCCGGAGTTGGGACCCGATCCGCACTGGGTCTGCCACAAGGCGGGCGTGAAGGTCGCGGCGGTGGGCGCACTGGGCTCGGCGCCCGGCGGGACGCGCCCGTCGTGACGCTCTACATCGACCCGCCGGACTGGCCCGGCCACGGCCGCATGTGGTCCCACCTCATCAGCGACGTCTCCTATGACGAACTCCGCCTGTTCGCGGACGCGTTGGGCGTGCCCCGCCGCGCCTTCGAACGCGACCACTACGACATCCCCTCCCATCGGTACGCGGAGGTGGTGGCGGCGGGCGCGGTGGAGGTCAGCAGCCGCGAGGTGGTGCGACTGCTGTACGGCGCCGGGCTGCGGCGGCGCAAGGGGCGGGTTCAGCGGGGGAGTTCGTAGGCGAGGAGGCCGTCCTGGCCCTCGCTGACCTTGCGGAAGCCGGCGCGGGTGACGACCGCCTGGGACGGCAGGTTGTCGCGGTCGACGGTGGCGAACAGGGAGGTGACGTCCTCGCGGGCGAACGCCCATGCCCTGAGCGCCTCCAGCGCCTCGGTCGCGTAGCCGTTGCCGCGGGCGCCCTCGACCAGGTCGTAGCCGATCTCCACGCGTCCGTCCTCGTCGGGCACGCCGTGGAAGCCCATGCCGCCGATCGCCTGGCCGTCCTCCTTGCGGACGAGGGCGAAGACGCCGAACTCGGGCCGGTGCACGCCCCCTTCGTACGCCTTGAGCAGGAAGCTCGCGGCCTCCCGGGTGCCCTCGAAGGGGCCGCCCTCCAGCCACAGGAACCCGCCGTCGCCGCCCATGACCAGATCCCGGGCGGCGGCGGGCGTGATGCCCTGGAGGGTGAGGCGCTCGGTGGTGTGGACGAGGTTGTTGTTCCAGCGCCACTCGGTGAGCCGCGCACGGCCGGGCAGCTCACCGCGGCCGGTGGCCCACAGCAGGGTCTCCCAGGGGGTGGGGCCGGGCTGGACGTGCGGGAAGATCCGGGTGAGGACGAACTCCGGCAGGTACTGCGGGGGTTCGTACGTCAGGCCCAGGGCGCCCGCCACGTCGTGCGTGTGCAGCAGCACCTCCGCGATGCCCATCGCCGCGAAGCCCTCGCGACCCGCGCTGCGGAAGGGGTACGGGTGGAAGGCGCGGGCCTCTCGGGGCGCGGTGCGCACGGCGGCGGAGAGCAGGGCGCCGGTCGCCTCGATGACGTGCAGCAGGCCCGCGTTGTCGGTGCCGTCGTCGAGCCTGATCTCGAAGGGGACGTAGGCGTCCTGGGCGAGTCCGGCGAGGTTGGCGGCGTAGGCGACGAGGTCCTCCGCGATGTGGAACGCCGTCTCGTGCACGCTCCACTCGAGCCCGGCGGCCCGCATCGCCGTCCAGTCCCGGCCCACGGCAGGCCGCAGCGTCTCCACACAGCCGGCGACGGCCTCGGTCACGTACTCCCCGCCCACGTTTCGCATGCCCGCAGGCTACGACTCGCCGCCCTCGCCGAGCGACAGCATTTCCAGCTCGGCGGCGAGGTTGTAGCGGGCCGTCGCCTCCCACTCGGCCCGCCCGTACGGCGTGCGGAACAGCCTCGGCAGATCGAGGAGTTGACGCAGGATCTGCGAACGGCCCTCGCGGAAGGCGTCGTTCGGCACGAAGTGGTACTCCTCGCGGACGGCGGTCGTGTAGGCGGCGTACGCGGACGGGGGCGAGGCGAGGACCGCGAGATCGGCGTCGCACAGCACCTGCCCATCGCGGTCGTCGTCGGCGGGATCGTGGGTGACGGTGAGCCGGACCAGGCGGGCGACCTCGGCCGTCTTCTCCTCCGGCACCCCGGCCTCCGGCAGGGCGCGCTCGGCCAGCCGGGCGGAGCGTTCCTCGTTCTCGGAGCGGTCGGGAAGGTAGACGGCGTCGTGGAACCACGCCGCGAGCCGCACCACGTCCGGGTCGTCCGCGTACTTCTCCAGGACGTCGATGTGGTCCAGGACCGCGGTGAGGTGGGCGAGCGTGTGGTACCGCCGCTGCGGCTCCTGCCAGCGGGCCAGCAGGTTGTCGGCGTACGGCGCGGGATCGGGACCCGCGGACGCACCGCGGGCTCCCTCCAGGGCGCGGGTCCAGCGGCTGCGCAGGGCGTCGAGATCGGCCATGCCGTCATTCTCCCGTGACCGGCGCCGACACCCCTAGCGTGGTGGTCATGACTTCTGCTGAGGTACGCGACCCCGACCTGCCCGGACGCCTGCTGATCCTCGAACGGGACGCCCTGATACCGCTGCTCCGCTCCCGTCCCGACGCCGACTTCGCCCTGCCTGCGGCCGCGTGTCCCGGCTGGAGCGTGCGGGACGTGCTCGCGCACTGTTCCTCGGCGCTGAGCCGGGTGGTGGAGAGCCGCTTCGAGAAGGGCGTCTTCTCGCCCGAGTCGAACGACCGGGACATCGCCGAGCGCGCCGACTGGACGAACCAGCAGGTCGTCGACGAGCTGGAGCGCGGGATGACCGAGGCGGGCCCGGTGATCGCCAAGGCCGGCGGGGTGCTGGACATGGTGGCGCTCGGGGAATGGGTGCACGCGGGGGACGTACGGGACGTGTTCGGCGAGCCCGGCGCGTACGCGGGTCCGGGACTTCCGGACGCCCTCGCCCTCCTCGCCCGCATCACCCGGGAGAAGGCCCACGTCCCGCTGCACGCCGACCTCGACGACATGGACGAGCCGCTGCGGCTGGGCGAGGCGAGCGGTGAGCGGACGCCGGCGCGGTTCATCGGGGACGCCGCCACCCTCGTACGGCTCTACGCGGGGCGTCCGTTCGAGGGGCTGGACTTCGAGCTGGCCGGGGTGGAGGCGGGCGAGCTGAACATCTTCGGCTGAGGGGCGTCGTCGTGCGGGCGGGGGCAGGGGCGTAGTCTTTGAATTGGACTAGACCTGTGTGAGGGTCGTACCACCCGCCCAACGACGAATGGGGTCCCATGAGCAAGCGTGCAGTCCTGGAGGTGATCGCCCTCGACGTCGAGGACGCGGTCGCCGCCCAGGCCGGAGGCGCGGACCGCCTCGAACTGGTCACCGACATGGCGGCCGACGGCCTCACCCCGTCGGCCGCCACCGTCACCGCGATCCGCGCCGCCGTCGGCATCCCGCTGCGGGTGATGCTCCGTCTGACGGACGGCTTCGCGGCGGGGGACGCCGGCCGGGTGGCCCGAGTCGCACGCGAGATGCGGGAGGCGGGCGCCGAGGAATTCGTCCTCGGGTTCCTGGACGCGGACGGGGGCGTCGACCTGGGCGCGGTGGAGCGGGTCGTGGGCGAGCTGGACGGCTGCCCGTGGACCTTCCACCGGGCGATCGACCGCGCCGCCGACCGGGACGCCCTGCGCAAGCAGCTGGACGGGCTGCCGGGACTGGACACCTATCTGACGGCCGGCTCGCCCACCGGGGTGGACGACGGCCTGCCCACCCTCCTCACCGAGGCCGCCCGGCAGGGCGAGCCCGGGTACGAGCAGCGGGTCATGGTCGGCGGAGGTCTGCGCCTGGACCACCTGCCGCGGTTGCTGGCGGCCGGCGTCGACGCCTTCCACATCGGCGGGGCGGCGCGACCGGGCGGCTGGGAGGCGCCGGTGTCGGCGCGGGCGGTGCGGGAGTGGCGCAGCTCGGTGGACCTGCCCAGGGACGCGGAGCTCGCGCGTCCGTAGCCGCTCTGTCAGAGGCGCGCAGTACGGTCCTGTCATGGCAGCCAGAATCGATCTGACGCTTGACTGCGCGGACGCCCAGCTCCTCGCCGCGTTCTGGAAGACCGCCCTGGGCTATGTCGACGAGCCGCCGCCCCCGCCCTTCGCGACCCGCGAGGAGTGGCTCGCCCAGTTCGACCTGCCCGAGGACGACGAGGGCGACGGCGCGTGGCTGTGCGATCCCGACGGCGTCGGCCCCCGTCTGTCCATCCTGAAGGTGCCCGAGCCCAAGACGGCGAAGAACCGGCTCCACATCGACATCAGGGTGCCGGGACACGGCGGTCCCGAGGAACGGTGGGCGCGGATCCGGGCGGAGGCCTGGCGTCTGGTCGAGGCGGGCGGCGAAGTGCTCACGGAGGTCGACGGTCACCACGTCGTGATGGCCGACCCGGAGGGCAACGAGTTCTGCGTCGCCGCGGCCGCCCCCTGACCCGGCCCCGGCGGCCTCAGCCGGCCAGCTGGGCCGGCAGGGGGGCCGCGTGGGTGACGATCAGCCCGGAGACCGCCCGGGTCAGGGCCACGTACAGGCGGCGCAGTCCCGTGCGCTCGTCCGGCTCGCCGTCCACCACCGCCCGCGGCTCGTCGAGGACCACGTAGTCGTACTCCAGGCCCTTCGCGAGGGAGGCCGGGACCAGCGTGAGACGGGTCTCGGCCGTGGTCTCCTCGCCGGGGGCGAGGTAGCCGATGCCCGCGGCCGTCAGCGCCTCGGCCAGCGCCGGTACCCGGGCGTCCGCGGCGATCAGGCCCGTGGAGCCCTCATTGGTGAGCAACTCCTCGCAGGCGGCGACGACTTCGGCCGTACCGGTGATCTCCCGCACCGCGAAGAAACCCGGGTTCTCTCGGACCGAGGCGACCGGGGTGAGGCCGGGGGCGATGTGCGGGAGGAGGCGGGAGGCGTAGGTGATGACGTCCGTCGGGACGCGGAAACCGGCCGTCAGCTCCTCGATCACGCCGTCGGACTTGCCGAGGTGGGCGAGGGCCTCGTCCCAACTCCGCGTCGCCCACGGGGTCGTGCCCTGCGCGAGGTCGCCGAGGACGGTCGCCGAGCCCGTGGTGCAGCGGCGGCCGACGGCCCGGTACTGCATCGGGGAGAGGTCCTGCGCCTCGTCCAGGACCACGTGCCCGAGGGAGTGCGTGCGCTGGACGACGTCCGTGGCCTCGTCGATCAGCACGGCGTCCGCCGCCGACCACTTGGCGGACCTCACCGAGCGCGCGGGCTTCTCCCACAGGATCGTCTTCTGCTCCTCCTCGGTGAGGATCCCCTCCGCGTGTACGGCGAGGAAGTCCGCGTCCGTGAGCAGGCGCAGGACCAGCTTCGCCGGGTCGACGGGCGGCCAGATCTCCTTCACGGCCGCCTTCACCGCCGTGTTGCGCGCCACCGCGTCCTGCACCCGGTCGTCCGGCGCCTCGCCCGACCGTTCCATCTGCACCAGCACGGCGTGCGCGATGCGCTGCGGCAGGGCCTCGCGGGCGGCGCCGTAACGGATGTCGCGCTCCAGCAACTCCCGCACGATGTCCTCCAGTTCGTACGCCGGGACGCGCCAGCGGCGTGAGCCGCGCACGACGACGACCGGTTCGGTGGGCATGGTCACGTGCGCGTAGACGGCCCGCCGCAGCACCTGCGCCATCCTCGCGTCGCCCTTGACGACCGCGGCCGCCGCGTCGTCGCGGCCCGTGATCTCGACGTGCGCCACCAGGTCGTCCACGGTCGCCTGCTGAACGGTCAACTCGCCCAGGGCGGGCAGCACTTGCTCGATGTAGTGCAGGAAGGAGCGGTTCGGTCCGATGACGAGCGTGCCGGTGCGGGCGAGCCGTTCCCGGTGGGCGTAGAGGAGATAGGCGACCCGGTGCAGACCGACCGCCGTCTTCCCGGTCCCGGGGCCGCCCTGGACGCAGACCGTCCCGCCGAGCCCGCTGCGGACGATCTCGTCCTGTTCCGGCTGGATGGTGGCGACGATGTCCCGCATCGGGCCCACGCGCGGACGCTCGATCTCCTGCTGGAGCAGTTTGCTGGTGCGGGCCGCCTCGGCGGGGTCGGAGAGGTGCTCGTCCTCGTAGGCGGTGATGTCGCCGCGCGTGTAGCCGAAGCGGCGGCGCAGCGCGATGTCCATCGGGTCCTTCTTGGACGCCCGGTAGAACGGCTGGGAGACCGGTGCCCGCCAGTCGATGACCATGGGGTCGCCGTCGTGGTCGTGCACGTGCCGGCGCCCGATGTAGAAGCGTTCCCCGTCCGCCCCCTCGGCCTGCTCGGCGCCGGGGGAGTGCAGGTAGTCGAGGCGGCCGAAGAACAGCGGGGTGTCGCTGAGGTCGGCCAGCGCCTTGATCCGCTCGTCGATCTGGCGGGCCAGGACCTCGGCGTTGACCCAGTTGGCGGTGACGTCGCGGATGTCCAGCGACTCGACGTCCTCGCGCATGGCGCGCAGCGCGGCGCGGGAGTCGGCGAGATGGGCGCGTTCGCGGGAGAGGGGGTCGTCGACGGACGTGGACAAGGGGGTGCCTCCGAAGGTGCTGCGGGCCGGGTGACTGCTGCTGCGATGTGCCGACCGGTTTCCGTCCGGGCGGCGGCGCTCCGTCGAGGGAGGCGGGCAAGAGCGGAGATTCTAGGTGAGCGGTGCGCGCGGCTGCCAATGAATTTCCGGCGCCGGGAGCCGCCGTACCCCTCGGGCCCTCGGCCCCCTAGGGGATCACCCCTCCATCCCCCGGCGGATGCCTCACCCACAAGGCGTACCCAGGTAGCACAGGGAATGGGGACCTTGGGCCGATGCCCCCTTTATGCACGAAGAGCCACCATGGATACATGAGTGCAGCGACCATCAACCCAGCCCCCGGTCGCCCGTCCGGTGCGACCCCGCTCTCCGGAGCCCACCCCACCCACCGTCTGGGCAGCGCCCTGCGCGCGATCCGCGTCTTCGCGGGCGCCGCCTTCGACGTCGTCATCCTCGGCGAGTACGGCGAGGAAGCGGGCGTACGCCGCAAGTGACGCCCGGGCCCTGGCCCCGCCCTAACCCTCCTCGGGCTGCAGGATCTCGTCCGCGTCCACGATCCGGTAGGCGTAGCCCTGTTCCGCCAGGAAGCGCTGGCGGTGGGCGGCGAAGTCCTGGTCGATGGTGTCGCGGGCGACGACCGAGTAGAAGTGCGCCTGGTGTCCGTCGGCCTTGGGACGCAGGACCCGGCCGAGCCGCTGCGCCTCCTCCTGCCGGGACCCGAAGGTCCCCGACACCTGGATGGCGACCGTCGCCTCCGGCAGGTCGATCGAGAAGTTCGCCACCTTTGAAACGACGAGCACGCTGATCTCGCCCTCCCGGAACGCGTCGAAGAGCCTCTCGCGCTGCGCGTTGGAGGTCTCGCCCTTGATCACAGGGGCGTTCAGGTGCTCGCCCAGCTCGTCGAGCTGGTCGATGTACTGGCCGATGACGAGGATCTGCTGACCGGCGAACCGGCGCACCAGCGCCTCCGTCACCTTCCGCTTGGTCGCGGTCGTCGCACAGAAGCGGTACTTCTCCTCCTGCTCGGCTGTCGCGTACGCCAGCCGCTCGGAGTCGGTGAGATTGACCCGTACCTCCACGCAGTCGGCCGGGGCGATGTACCCCTGTGCCTCGATCTCCTTCCACGGAGCGTCGAACCGCTTCGGGCCGATCAGCGAGAACACGTCCGACTCCCGGCCGTCCTCGCGCACCAGGGTCGCCGTCAGCCCCAGCCGCCGCCGCGCCTGCAGGTCCGCGGTGAACTTGAACACCGGCGCCGGCAGCAGATGCACCTCGTCGTAGACGATCAGGCCCCAGTCCCGGGAGTCGAAGAGCTCCAGATGGGGATAGATCCCCTTCCGCTTCGTCGTCAGCACCTGGTACGTGGCGATGGTGACCGGCCGGATCTCCTTGCGCGTCCCGCTGTACTCACCGATCTCGTCCTCGGTCAGCGAGGTCCGCTTTACCAGCTCGTGCTTCCACTGCCGGGCCGAGACGGTGTTGGTGACGAGGATCAGCGTCGTCGACTGCGCCTGCGCCATCGCGCCCGCGCCGACCAGCGTCTTGCCGGCCCCGCACGGCAGCACGACGACGCCGCTCCCGCCGTGCCAGAAGTTCTCCACGGCCTGCTTCTGGTACGGCCTGAGGGCCCAGCCGTCCTCGGCGAGCCCGATCGGGTGCGCCTCGCCGTCCACGTACCCCGCGAGGTCCTCGGCCGGCCAGCCCAGCTTCAGCAGCGTCTGCTTGATCTGTCCGCGCTCGGAGGGGTGCACGGCGACGGTGTCCGGGTCGATGCGGGCGCCGACCAGCGGCGCGATCCGCTTGGACCGCAGCACCTCCTCCAGCACCGGCCGGTCGGTGGTCGTCAGCACCAGCCCGTGCGCGGGATGCTTGCTGAGCGTGAGCCGGCCGTAACGGTCCATCGTCTCGGCGACGTCCACGAGCAGGGCGTGCGGCACCGGATACCGGCTGTACTGCACCAGCGCGTCGACCACCTGCTCGGCGTCGTGCCCGGCCGCGCGCGCGTTCCACAGGCCCAGCGGGGTCACCCGGTAGGTGTGGATGTGCTCCGGCGCCCGCTCCAGCTCCGCGAACGCGGCGATGGCCCGACGGCATTCGTCGGCCTGCTCGTGGTCGACCTCGAGCAGCAGTGTCTTGTCGGACTGGACGATCAGCGGACCATTCACGCGGGCACCCTTTCCCTGCGGCCGACCTCACCGGCCAAACGTCCAGTGTGCCGCATCCGCCCCGGACCAGGACGCCGGTCGGTGAGCAGGCGGTGGGGAGAACGCGTGGGTTGTGGTGCACGCAAACCGAATCCCCTAGTGTTCGGCACGTATCGCGTGCCACGGTTCGCCGTCGCATGCTTGTGTGCGTGTGAAGGAAGCCGATGGACGCCAGCACCCGGATCGACTCATGCCTGCTCGATGTCACCGACCTGGGCATGGACACGCTGGACGAGCTGCTCGACGAGCTCCCCGACACCGTGCTGGGCGCGCTGCTGCGACGTGTGGTCGATGAGGCCGTCGACCCGGCCGGTGTGCCCTACGCCGCATTCGAGTCCTCGATCTGACCGGGGCCGTCGCTCCGCCCGGGCCGTAGCGACGGCTTGAGGCGCCACCGGCGTGGGTATGACCCGGGTGCTTCGGCGTGGAGGTGTCATACTGTCAGGTCGGCCAGGGAGGTATCGGGGGGCGCCTTGGTTCAGGAGCCGTACTTCTTCCTCAGCTATGCGCGGAAGGACGATCGCGACGCGTTCGTGAAGCGGTTCTACGACGATCTCGCGAAGGAGCTCCGCCGGATCGGCGCGGACCCGTCGGCACAGCCGCCGTTCCGGGACGTCGAGGGGCTGGGGCTGGGCGCGAACTGGTCCCGGGTGCTGGGCAGAGCGGTCGGCCACTGCCGTGCCTTCGTCGCTCTGTACTCGCCGTCGTACCTGAGCAGCGAGTACTGCGGCAAGGAGTGGACGGCGTTCTGGGAGCGGCTCGAGCGGTACCGCCAGGAGACCGACATACCCAACGTTCCGGCGTTGGTCCCGGTCGTGTGGATGCCGGTGGAGGGCGAGCTGCCCGACGAGGTGGCCAGTCTGCAGTACAACGAGGTCGGCATGGGTGAGGAGTATCTCAGGTACGGCCTGCTGCACCTGTTGAAGACCGACCCGCTGGGGGACGCGTACCGCACGATCGTCGAGAAGGTGGCGGCCAAGGTGCGGCTCGCCGCGGACCGTTTCCGGCTGCCGCTCACGCCGGGGCTCGACATCAGTGACGTGCGTGGTCTGTTCCCGGTGGCCGGGCAGCGCTCCGCCGCGCCGGGCACCGGGCACGTCCAGGTCTTCCTGGCCGCCGGGGTCGCCGATCCACTGCCGGAGGGACGCAACCGGGCCGAGTACTACGGGCGTTCGCCCCGGGAGTGGACGCCGTACCACCCGCCGAAGACCCCGACGGTCGCCCACCGGGCGCAGAAGGTGATCGTGCAGGAGGGGTACACCAGCAACATCGAGGTCGTCGACGACGGGCTGAGCGGCCGCCTCGACGAGACCCTGGAGAACAACCAGACCAGCATCCTGCTGGTCGACCCGTGGGCCGTGCGCACCGGGACCTACCGGGCCGCCCTCGCCGACTACGACGCCCAGAACCGCCCCGCCACCGGCGTCCTGGTGCCCTGCCACGCCTCCGACGAGGAGACCGGCGACGAGACGATCTGGCAGGACCTCAGCCGGGTGCTGTGGCGCAACTGGCGCCGGCACAACGACCCGAACGACCCGCTGTTCCGGGTGAAGGTCGCCGAGGACGAATTCGACGGCAGGCTCGCCGTGATGCTGGCGGTGGCGCAGAACCGGCTGATGGAGATGGAGAGCACCACCCCTTTCCGGCTCCCCGGGGGCCCGCCCCCGCCGCCGCTGCCCTGGGCCGGCCC
>NZ_WVUG01000306.1 GCF_017614965.1 Streptomyces griseorubiginosus
GCCCCCGCCCCCGGCCTGGACCGGCTCCCCGAACTGGTGCAGCAGGCGGCGAGCGCTGGACTGACCGTCGACGTCGAAGGGACCCCGCCCCGCCTCGCGCCCGGCACGGACCTCGCCGCCTTCCGCATCGTCCAGGAGGCGCTCACCAACGTCGTACGGCACTCCGGTTCGCGGCACGCGCGCGTGCGCCTCGAGCACGACCCCCGGACGCTGCGGCTGCGCATCGACGACGACGGGCCGGCGACCGGCGCGGAAGCGGGCGGCAGCGGCAACGGGCTGGCCGGGATGCGGGAGCGGGCCGCCGCGCTCGGTGGCACGATCGAGGCGGGCCCGCGTCCCGGCGGGGGCTTCCGGGTGCTCGCCGAACTGCCCCTGCGGACCAAGGAGGACGACCGGTGATCCGCGTACTGCTCGCCGACGACCAGTCACTGGTACGGGCCGGCTTCAAGGCGCTGCTGGACGCGCAGCCGGACATCGAGGTGGCCGGCGAGGCCGCCGACGGCGCGGAGGCGGTGCGTGAGGTCCGCGAACTGCGCCCGGACGTCGTCCTGATGGACATCCGCATGCCCGCGCTGGACGGCCTGGCCGCGACTCGTGAGATCAACGCGGACCCGGCGCTGCGGGACGTGAAGGTGGTCATGCTGACCACCTTCGAACTGGACGAGTACGTCTTCGAGGCGATCCGCTCGGGTGCCTCCGGCTTCTTGGTCAAGGACACCGAACCGGCCGAACTCCTGCGCGCCGTCAGGGCGGTGGTCGAGGGCGACGCACTGCTGTCCCCCGGGGTCACCCGCCGGCTGATCGCCGAGTTCGCCGCCCGTTCCAAGGAGCCCGCGGCGGCCGACGCCCTTGCCGGGCTCACCGAGCGGGAGAGGGAGGTGATGGCCCTGGTCGGCATCGGCCTGTCCAACGAGGAGATCGCCCGCCGCCTGGTCGTCAGCCCCTTGACCGCGAAGACCCACGTCAGCCGCACGATGGTCAAGCTCGGCGCCCGCGACCGGGCCCAACTGGTCGTGCTGGCCTACGAGTCGGGGTTGGTGCGGCCGGGCTGGCTGGGCTGAGCCGCACGCCGGAACCGCACCAGGACACTCACCACCCGCACGACGAAGACGATCGGCGCGAGGGTCAGGCCCACCCGCAGCAGCACCGCCGACAGCAGCGGGGGGCAGACCGAAGAGCAACGCCGGACCGGCGACCGCCCCGAAGACCACCGCCGCCGCGAACACCGCGCTCACCAGCGCGTACCCGACCTCCACGATCGTCGCGTCCTGCTCGGCCTTGTTGCGCCGTCCCCCGTGACCGTCCATCCGTCCAGTACACAGCCGTGCGTCCGGCGGGGCAACCAACTCCCGCCGGACGCACACAGGGAGATGAGACATCCCCCTGTCCCCCTAGTCGCGTGCGGGCACGCGCTCCGCCTCCAGGGAGGTGGACCTGGCGACCACGACCGACTGCTGCCCACGGCGCGTGCGCAGGCCCGAGAGGGTGATCAGCAGGCCGGCCACCGCGACCGCGGTGACGACCACGAAACCGGGCCGGTAGCTGTCCAACACCGCCTGGGCCGTGGCGTGTTCGGGGGCGCCCGCGGTCACCACGGCCGTCACCACGGCGAGGAAGATCGCGCCTCCCACCTGTACCGAGGTGTTGAGCAGCCCGGAGACCATGCCCTGCTCGTGGTCCTCGACCCCGTTGGTGGCCTGGATGTTGAGGGAGGGGAAGACCAGCGCGCAGGCCGCGCCGATCAGCAGCATCGACGGCAGGACGACGGCCGCGTACACCGGGTCGAGGTTGATGCGCAGGAACAGCGCGTAACCGACGACCATCAGCGCGAACCCCGCCGCGATCAGCCGTTGGGTGCCGAACCGGTCGACGACGGAGCCGACCTTCGTCGAGGACACGGCGACCAGCGCGCCCGCGGGCAGGAAGGCCAGCGCGGTGTGCAGGGCCGACCAGCCCAGCAGCGACTGCATGTACAGCGTCGTCAGGAACTGGAAGCCGACGTACGAGCCGAAGAAGGCCACCGCGCCGAGCTGTGCGCGGATCTGGCTGCCGGAGCGCAGCACGCCCAGGCGGATCAGCGGGCCGGGTGAGCGCCGCTCGACCAGGACGAACACGGTGAGCAGCACGGCGACCGCGAGGAAGGACAGCAGCGTGCGGGCCGAGGCCCAGCCGGCCTGCGGTGCCTGGACGACGGTGAACACCAGCAGCAGCATCGACGCGGTGCCGATGACGGCGCCGGGGACGTCGTAGCCGTTGTGGTCCTTCTCCCGTTCGCTGCGCGGCAGCAGCTTCAGGCCCGCCAGCAGCGCGATCAGGGCGATGGGCGCGGGCAGCAGCATGGTCAGACGCCAACTGGCCTCGGTCAGCAGGCCGGAGAGGACCAGGCCCATGGAGAATCCGGTGGCGGCGCAGGTGGTGTAGATGGACAGGGCGCGGTTGCGCAGCGGGCCCTCGGCGAAGGTCGTGGTGATGATCGACAGGCCGGCCGGCGCGGTGAAGGCGGCGCTCAGCCCCTTGATGAAGCGGCTGGCGATCAGCAGCGGACCCGAGTCCACGAGGCCGCCGAGCAGTGAGGCGAGGGCGAAGACACCGAGGGCGACCAGGAAGACCTGACGCCGGCCGAGCAGGTCGGCGGTGCGTCCGCCGAGGAGCAGCAGTCCGCCGTAGCCCAGGATGTAGCCGCTGACGATCCACTGCAGGGTCGAGGTGGACAGGTCGAGGTCGGAGCCGATGGACGGCAGGGCGACGCCGACCATCGAGACGTCCAGCGCGTCCAGGAACATCGCGGCGCAGAGCACCAGCAGGGTGCCCCACAGCCGGGGGGTCCAGCGGACCGTCGAGGCGTCCGCGGAGGTGGTGAGCGGAGAGGTCATGCCCGAGACACTACATGCGCATGCATCGAATGCAAACGCATTTAATGCCGGTGCAATAAATTCGGTTCTCTGCTACGGTGCGCGGATGGCGGCGAAGAACCCCGAGCAGGCGCTCGTGGACCAGTGGCGGGACATCCTGGCGCTCCATGCGCGCACCCAGTGCGAACTGGACCGCGCACTGCACCAGCACGGCCTGTGCGCCAGCGACTTCGAGGTGCTGGACGTGCTGTCGGGCGAATCCTGCGCCTACCGCGTCCAGGAGATCGCCGAGCGCGTCCACCTCAGCCAGAGTGCCCTGTCCCGCCTCATCGCCCGGCTGGAGAAGGACCGCCTCGTGGAGCGCGCGATGTGCCCCGAGGACCGACGGGGCGTCCGGGTCGCCCTCACGGAGAAGGGGCGCGCGCTGCACGGCGCGGTACTGCCGGTGCAGCGCGCGGTGCTGACGCGGATGCTCAGCTCCAGGTGACGGCCGACCTCTCCCGCCACAGCGCGGCGACGGAGTCGTCCCCGCCCACCTCCGGGAACGCCTGCCGGTTCCACAGTGCCGCGTACAACCGCGGGGCGGGCCCGGCCACTTCGCAGTCGGCGGCGCCTTCCGCGCCCCGCACGGTCACCGGCGGCTCCTGAGACAGTCGTACGGTCCACACCGCTCCGTCCGCGTCCGTCGCCCGCACCCGCAGCACCCGGGGCGGGTCGCTGCGGACCCTGCTCTTGCCGCGCGCGTGGAAGCCGCACAACAGCTCGTCGATGCCGTCCGCCGCGAAGGGAGCGGAGATCCCGGACGGCGTACCGCCCCGCGCGGACTCGGCGTCGAGCCGGTGCACGGTCGTCTCGTGCGCCTGCCGCCGGGCCCAGAACGCCAGCGGCGACGGCGCGGGCAGGAAGTGCCAGCACTCCACCCCGGGCGGGGCGGAGGCGAGGGTGTCGACGAGGTACCGGTGCCCCTCCCGGAACCAGTCCAGCAATGCGTCGCCGTCGAGGTCGGGCAGCCCGCCGTCAGGGTGGTACGAGGTGTGCCCCTCGGCGACGAAGGCGGCTGCCCACCGGTGCACCATCCCGGTGTGCCGCACCAGGTCCCGCACCTGCCAGTCCGGACAGGTCGGCACCTTGGCGTCGGTCCCGGCCGCCTCGGCGGCCGCCGCCAGCAGCAGCCCCTCCCGGTCGAGGATCTCCACGAACTCGGCTGTCTCCATGGGGTGAGTGTGCCGGACGCCGTGATGGCGGGACCACCGGGCGGGTCGGCCGTTTGTGCGAACCGCATGCGGGCGGCCGAGGCACGGCCGATGATGGGGGGATCCGGCCGTCACGCCCGCCGAGCCCAGGAGAGCGATGCCGTCATGAGTTCCTTCTCGCCCGGCTTCCGCGGACGCGCCCGTTCGCTGGCGGACCGGCTGCCGCCCGGGCAGTACCCGACCGAGCAGTTCCCGGTGCTGTCCGCCGGCCCGACCCCGCGCGTGTCCACCGACACCTGGACCTTCACCATCACCACCGAGACCGGGGACACCCACTCCTGGACCTGGGCGGACATGATGGCCCTCCCGCAGCAGGAGACGGTGACGGACATCCACTGCGTCACCCGCTGGTCCAAGTTCGACACCCCGTGGCGGGGCGTGTCGCTCGACGCGTTCTTCGAGGACGTGGAGACGGCCGCGGACTTCGTCACCGTCGACAGCCACGGCGGCTACACCACCAACCTGCCCCTGGAGGACCTCCTCGACGGACAGGCCTGGATCGCCCACTCCTACGACGGCTACCCCCTCTCCCCGGAGCACGGCGGCCCGGCCCGGCTGCTCGTCCCGCACCTGTACTTCTGGAAGTCCGCCAAGTGGGTCCGCGGCCTGCGGCTCACCCATGAGGACGAGCCCGGCTTCTGGGAGTCCGTCGGTTACCACAACTACGGCGACCCATGGCGTGAGCAGCGCAACTGGGGGGACTGAGCATGCGCATCGCCTGGCGCCGGGCCCGGCTCGAGGGGCGCCACCCGCAGACCGCCACCGCCCGCTCCCTGATCTTCACCGTGCCGGGCTGGCCCGGCCACCTGCCCGGCCAGCACGTCGACGTGCGGCTGACGGCCGACGACGGGTATCAGGCCGTACGCAGCTACTCGCTCGCCGCGTCCGCCGACGGCGACCGCATCGAGCTGGGCGTGCAGCCCGTGCCCGGCGGCGAGGTCTCGCCCTACCTCGCCGACGAGCTGCCGGTGGGCGCCGAAATCGAGGTGCGCGGCCCGCTCGGCAACTGGTTCGTCTGGCGTTCGGAGCAGACCGAACCGGTGCTGCTGGTCGCGGGCGGCTCCGGGGTGGTGCCGCTGATGGCGATGATCCGGGCCCACCGGGCGGCGCGGTCGGTCGCCCCCTTCCATCTGCTGTACTCCGTGCGCACGCCCGCCGAGATCTGGTACGGCGACCAGCTGACCGACCGCGGCCCCAGCCTCGACGTGCATCTCCTGTTCACCCGCCAGGGCCCGCCCGGCGACAACCGTGCGGTCGGCCGTCTCGCCCAGGCCGATCTGGAGAAGCAGGCCGCCCGTCTCGAGGCGACCAGTCCCGTCTTCGTCTGCGGTCCCACCGCCTTCGTCGAGACGGCCGCCGACCTGCTCACCGGCCTGGGTCTCGACCCCGCCACCATCCGCACCGAACGCTTCGGCTGACCGGAGGCCCCCATGGCAGACGACACCGCCCATCTCGACGGCAACTGTCTCGCCGGACCGCTCTCGGAGATCCTCTCCGTGGAGGCGACCACGGCCTGGTGGCGCTGCCCCGAGTGCGCCCGCACCGGCCCGCTCGCCGGACTGCACGTCTACGGCCCCGACCCGGGCCTCACCGCCCGCTGCCCCGGCTGCGCCCACATCGCCCTGCGCCTGGTGCGCGACGGCGACCACATCTGGCTGAGCCTGGGCGGCGGAACGGGCGCCTTCCGCTTCCGCACCGCTTGACGCGCCTGCACCAGGGGCGGCGGATCACCGTGCGTTCGGCGCCGTGAGCACCGGGTACCCGGGGCCTCCGCGAATGATCGGGAGGTGCCGCCGTGGACGCTACGGGCGACCGGATCGCGGACCCACGGGGCGAACGGACGCCCTACGAGCGGGGCACCGCGTGGGCCACCCGTACGGACATCCGGCTGCGCCTGGGCGTCGGCGAGGACGAGGTGGAGCGATGGGTTCCGTCCGCGTCCCTGCTGCACCCCGACGGTGACGCCATGGACATCGCGGTGCGGGACGGCCGGATCGCCGGGGTGCCGGGGCGCGCGGTGGACCGAGTCAATCGCGGACGGCTGGTCCCCAAGGACCGGTACGGCCGGCAGGCGGGAGCCTTCCCGGGCCGGTTGACCCGGCCCATGGTCCGCGAGGGCGGCCGGCTCGTGGAGTGCGAACCCTGCGCGAAGAGGCCGCCGACACCATCGGCCGCCGCTCCCAGCCCGGGGTGCTGCTTACGCGCGAGCTCCAACTGGCCACCTCCCGCCACCCGCAGACACGCCGTCAGATGCGCCGGATCGACACGATGATCAGGAACCTGTCTCCGCAGCTGCTCACCACCGTGGGCGTCGGCAAGGAGTGAGCGCTCGATGACCCGCGAACTCCCCGTGCTGCGCACCCTCGACGAGGTCGCCGACCTGGTGCGGCGCACCCCGTGTCTCTTCGTGCGCTGGTCCCACGGCCCCGACGCCGACCGGGAGTTGTCCGAGAGCCGCGACGCCCTCACCGGCATCCCCATGTCGGGCCTGTCCGCCAACCCGCTCGCCGTCGAGCCCTGGTGGGAGGACCGGCCCGTCGAGCTGTGGGTGGCGCGCCGGCTGTACGACTACTCGCATCTGCCCCGCGACAAGGGCGAGGGCGTGCGGCCGTGGATCCTGCGGGGCCGCGTCCAGGGGCGCGGCCCCGACAACGAGCCGCTGGTCGGCGACGTGGAGCCCGTCGGCTGGATCGACGACCAGGTCATCAACGACGCGGTGTCCGCGGTGGTGGAGCAGGCTGGACCGTGGGGGCCCATGCGGCGGGCGGAGACCTGAACCGCGGGCGGCGACCGTCGCTACGACCGCCCGCCGAACTGCCAGTCGTGGACCTCCACGTCGGCGTAACCGCCCGGGGACAGGACGGCGCGGGCCGCGTCCCGGTCCGGGGCGCGCAGCAGCACCGCCGTACCCAGCCAGGTGGCGCCGTCGTCGGACAACAGGGGGCCGTAGGCGATCAGTTCGTCGCGCTCGGCGGGCGGATCGAGGTCGACGGCCGGCCCGGAACCGAGGCCGAGCACCAGGTACCGGTCGCCCCCGGTCCGGCCGCCCGGGAACTCCCACATCGTCCGCCCCAGCACATTGCGCCACCGGCGCAGCAGCACGTCCCGGTACACGCCGGCCTGGTGGTTGGGCTCGTCGAAGGCGAACGCGCGGGCGGCGGCGGGATCCGGCAGATCGAGGATGTGCACACTTCCGGACGGCGCGTCGCCCTCACTCGGGAAGGTCGGCCCGCGAGCGATCATCTCCTTCGCGTACCCGTCCATGTACGACCAGTGCGCCTGAAGCAACTCCTCGCGCAGCGCCGCCGATCCGGCCCGGTCCCGGTGATAGCAGAAGAACTCCATGCTCCGGGACTCTCGCCGACACACGGGCACATCTCAACCGGCTTTTGCCGTGACGGCGTCTCGCCGGGGAAGATCAGCGGCTGACGTGGCACGGTGGTGTCATGACCATCGAAGTGCGTCCGGCCTCGGACTTCGCGGACGTCCGTGCCGTGATCGGCCCGAAGTCGCCCACGGCGTCCGTCTGCTGGTGTCTGAGCCATCGGATCCCGTCCAAGCTGGACAAGGAGCTGCGGGGGACGGCCCGCGGGGAGTACGTGGCCGGTCTGTGCCGCTCGGTGCCGCCTCCCGGCGTGCTCGCCTACGACGGCGACGAACCGGCCGGCTGGGCGGCCGTGGCACCGCGCGCCGACACCACCTACGCGCGCAGCCGCCAGATCCCGCACCTCGACGACCTGCCGGTCTGGTCGCTGTGGTGCATCCGGGTACGCCCGGGCCACCGCGGCAAGGGGCTCTCGCACGCCCTCATCGCCGGCGCCGTGGACTTCGCCCGCGACCACGGCGCCCCCGTCATCGAGGCGTACCCCCTCGACAACGGCGACGCCATGGTCGACACGACGATGGCGTACGCCGGTATCAGGAGCAACTTCGAACGCGCCGGCTTCGTCCACGCCGCCGACACCACCTCGGTACTGGCCGGCCATCCCCGCGTCCTCATGCGGCTCGACCTGCGTCAGAGCTGATCCACGGTCTCCCGCAGGCGGGGGAAGAGGGGGTGCGCGGGTGGCAGGGTTTCGCCGGCCGCGGTCAGCTGAGCGGTGATCCGCGCGGCGGATCCGGGGATGAAGGGGTGCAGCTCCTCGGCCAGGGTGCGGCATGCCGTGATCAGCGCGGCGAGGACCGCGTCGAGGCGTTCGCCCGCCGCGGTGTTGCCCTGCCGTTCCGCTCTGGCCAGCTCCCAGGGGCGGGTGGCGTCGACGCAGCGGTCGGCCTCTTCCACGATGGTCCACACGGCCTCCGTGGCACGGCGGAAGTCGAAGTCGGCCAGCGCGGCGTCGATCCGGCCGGGGGCCTGTCCGCAGACGTCCAGCAAGGGCCGCACGGCATACCGGTCGGCGCCCAGGGAGGGCACCGCTCCGCCGCGGTAGCGGTGGACCATGGTGACGACGCGGTGGACAAGGTTGCCGAGGCCGCCGGCGAAGTCCGCGTCGGCGCGGGCGACGAGCCGGTCGGGGGTGAAGTCGGCGTCCCCGACGCGGGGGACCTCGCGCAGCAGCCACCAGCGCACCGCGTCGGTGCCGTACGCCGCGGCCAGTGCGGCCGGGTCGACGGTGGGGCCGCCGGACTTGCTGATCTTGCGGCCGTCGACGGTGAGGTAGTCGTGGACCAGGATGTCGGTGGGCAGCGGCAGCCCGGCCGACAGCAGGATGGCCGGCCAGTACACGGCGTGGAAGCGGACCACGCCCTTGCCGACGAGGTGGGTGCGGTGGTCGCTCCCCGCCCACCAGCGGGTGCAGGCGGGGTCGTCGGTGCCGTAGCCGAGGCTGGTGACGTAGTTGCCGAGTGCGTCCCACCACACGTAGACCACCTGGCCGGGATCGTCGGGCACGGGGATGCCCCAGCCGCGGGCGCGGGTACCGGCGCGGGAGACGGAGAAGTCGCGCAGTCCGCCGGCGATCAGGGCGAGGACCTCGTTGCGGCGGGCGGCGGGTTCGATGCGCAGGTGTCCGCCGGCGATCAGGTCGTGGAGGCGATCGGTGTAGCGGGACAGGCGGAAGAACCAGTTCTCCTCCGCGACGCGCTCGGGTTCGGTGCCGTGCTCGGGACAGCGTCCGTCGAGGAGTTCGTCGGCGGTGCGGAACTGCTCGCAGCCGACGCAGTACAGGCCCTCGTACGCCGTGCGGTACAGGTCGCCCGCCGCGGCGCAGCGGCGCCACAGCCGCTCCACGCCGACGCGGTGGCGCGGGTCGCTGCTGGTGCGGATGAAGTCGTCGAAGGACAGCGCCAGCGGGCCGCGCAGGGCGGCGAACGCCTCGGCGTTGCGGTCGACCAGCGTCCGCACGTCCACGCCGGCCGCCTCGGCGGCCAGGACGTTCTTCAGGGAGTTGTCGTCGGTGCCGCTGAGCAGTCGCACCTCGTCGCCCCGGTGGCGGTGGTGCCGGGCGAGCGTGTCCGCCTGCACCAGTTCCAGGGCGAAGCCGAGGTGCGGGCGTGCGTTGACGTAGGGGATGGTCGTGGTGATGTAGTGCCGTCGTGTGGTCATCGGTCCTCCTGCCGGTGGCGGGGCCGGGTCCGCACAACGCGTCGAGGCCCCGTCCCGGGGCCTCGGATTCGGTACGCGTCCGTGCTCAGCAGCCCCGTCGGCGGGGCATCATCCGGTACTGAGCAGAAGGCGTGATCATGGCGTCGACCGTAGCAATGACGGCTTGCGGTGCGCACCGGGTTTTCCGGCGGCGGGCAGGGGGGTGCCGGTCAGCGCTCCGCCGCGCGTCGGGTCACGGCTCCGATGGCCGCCGCCGTGGCGGCCAGCACGGCCACGCTGGTGAGTGCGGCGGGGAGGGAGAACCAGTCCGCCATGAAGCCGATGGCGGGCGGTCCCAGGAGCATGCCTCCGTAGCCGAGGGTGGACGCGATCGCGACCCCCTCGGGACCGGCGAGCGTACCGGCGCGTTCCACGGCGACCGGGAACAGGTTGGCGAGACCGAGGCCGGTGATCACGAAGCCGACGAGTGCGAGCCACAGGGCTGGGGCGAGCGCGCCGAGCAGCATGCCGGCCGCGGCGGTCGCCCCGCCCGCGACCAGCGTGCGGGTGCGGCCCAGGCGTTCGAGCAGCCGGGTCCCGGTCAGCCGGCCGATGGTCATGGCCAGCGCGAAGCAGGAGTAACCGACGGCCGCGACGCCCGCCGCCGCGTCGAGGTCCTGCTCCAGGTGCAGGGCGCTCCAGTCGGCCAGCGCCCCCTCCCCGTAGGCCGTGCACAGGGCGATCAGGCCGAAGGTGATCACGAGGGGACGGGCGGTGGTCCCCGCGCCGCGGGGGGTGGATGTGGCC
>NZ_WVUG01000307.1 GCF_017614965.1 Streptomyces griseorubiginosus
AGCCTGCCCTCAGCAGCCGGTATGTGACGTGGGTCCAGGCCAGGCACCTGGTGCAACAGCGCGACGAGTTCCGAGCCGAGCCGCAGTGCCTCCGCCCCGTCGGTCACCCGCTCCCAGCACCAGTGCGCACTGCATGCCGCTGCCACCGCCCCCGGTCCGTCCGACGGTCGTGAGTCCAGGCGCCGTCTCGCCGCCGTCAGCCACCACCGGGTGGCCGCGCCCAACTCACCCCCCGCCCGCGCGACATCGGCCCGTATCTCCGCCCACCCCGCGGCATCGGCGCTCGCGGCACCGTGTGCACGGACGGCTTCCTGTTCCCGGGCCTCGGCCTCCTCCGCGGCCCGCCGATGGTCACCGTCCTCGGTCAACCGTCGTATCGCCGCCCGCGGATCGACGTCCCCTCCGCTCCGAGCCCCCGGTGCCGCCCCGTCCCGTGCGGCATCACGTTCGGCGCCCGCCTCGACAACGATGCCCTCAGCCCCGACATCACCTGTCGGCGATTCCCGCCCGTCCACGTCTCTCCCCCCGGCCCCCTCGACGAGGACACGCCAACCCGGCTCACAACCGGATTCTTCGCCTCGACCATCCACCCGTCAATCACGAACTCTCGCCAACCTCGCCCCAAGTCCCCCTGCACAAAGTGAAGTTGACCTTGCCCTTGGGTGAGCCCGCACCCTCGGCCCAGGACCGCACGTCGGGCCGAGGGGAGGGCAAAGGTGCTGGTCGACACGAGGCCACTGCGCGTGACCGAGTTCCGGCGGCTGTGGGCGGCCGGCATCGTGACCGCCCTGGGCGCCCAGTTGACGGCCGTGGCGGTGCCCCTGCAGATCTACGCCCTCACCGGCTCCTCCGCCTACGTCGGCCTCGCAGGCCTCATCGGCTTCGCCCCCATGGCTCTGGCGGCCCTGTGGGCGGGCGCGCTCGCGGACGTGCACGACCGTCGGCGCGTGCTGCTGGCGACCACCACCTGCATCGGCGCGACCTCGGCCCTGCTCTGGGCGCAGGCGTGGGCCGACCTCCGGTCGACCGGCGTCCTGCTCCTCCTCACCGGCGTCCAGCAAGCCCTCTTCGGCGCCAACACCGCCGTGAGCAGGGCCGTGACGCCCCGCCTACTGCCGCTCGAAGCGCTGCCCGCCGCCAACGCCCTCCAGTCCACGGTGATCCTCTCCGCCGGAATCACCGGTCCCCTGCTCGCCGGCGCCCTGATCCCCGCCGTGGGACCCCAGACGCTGTACCTCACGGACGCAACGGCGGTCTGCGCGACGCTCTGGGCGGTATGGCGCCTGCCCGCCCTCCCCCCAACCGTCAACACCACGCACACGCATCCCCCACCCTCGGCAATCCAGCGGATCACCGAGGGCCTGCTCCTCCTGACCAGGCATCAACTCCTTCTGGTGGTCTGTCTGTCCGACTTCGCAGCGCTTTTCCTGGCCCTCCCCACCGCCCTCTTCCCGCAACTGGCAGGGGAGGCCTTCCACCCGTCCGACATCGGCGTCCTCTACGCCGCCCTCTCGGCCGGCGGTCTGCTGGCGGCCCTGTTCTCCCGCCTGTTCACTCGCGTCGGTCGTCACGGCCTCGCGATCGGCGTCTCGATCGCCGTATGGGGCGCGGCAGTCGCGGGCTTCGGGTTCTCCCGATCACTGCTCACCGCGTCGGTCTGGCTGGTCCTGGCCGGCGGCGCGCTGCTCACCCTGAGCGTCTTCCGCCAGACGGTGCTGCAGACCGCCGCGCCGGACGACATGCGGGGCCGCCTGCAGGGAATCGACACCGTACTCGCGGCGGGCGGACCTCGCTTGGGCGACCTCGCCCACGGCACGGCCGGTGCCACCCTCGGTACGACCTGGACGATCACCGGCGGCGGCCTCCTGACCGTCGCGGTCGCCGTCGCCGTACTGCTCCTCTGCCGTGTCGACCGGCCCCCGCCGCGATGCGCCGCCTGACGGGCAAGGAACAGCCCCGAGCGCCGTGCACCGCCCCGGTGTCGGCGAAGCGTGCGACGCCCCGCCGACACCGCCCGTCCTGCGTTCAGCCGTCAGCCGAGGCCGGTGAGTACCGGCGTTGGTGACGGGTACGGGCGGCCGCAGGGCGTCGGGCATCCGGGGCTGCAGGACGGACCGGCCGTCCGGGTCCCGGTGCGCGTACCAGCCCGCGAGCTGGTACCAGATCTGGGTGCTCTCCGCCCGGCTGCCGAGCCCGACGGCGCTCAGGGTCAGGTCGAAGACCGCTCCGCCGTCGATGGCGGCGAGCCGCTCGCGCACCTGTTCCGGCGAGTCCGCGACCGGCTCCCCCGTGCCGTCGAAGGCACCCCGCACTCCGCCGTCGACCACCACGAGGCCGGCCAGATCCCGGTATCCGGGGCAGCCGTCGAAGTCCCACGCGGCGTACGTCATCGCCGTGGTCGCACCCCAGGAGTGGCCGCCGAGCACCACCCGGCGCCGACCGCCCTCGGCCGCGACCGCGACGACCGTCCTGAGGTCCTCCAGGGTGCGGGCCAGGCCCCACCGTGCGGCGAACGCGGAGGCCGCCGGATCCTGCGTGCGGTAGTGGCCGTCCAGGTAGTACGCGGCGGGGTCCGGGGTGGCGAACCCGGAGCGGTCGGCCAGGTTCTCCTCGCGCCGGTCGAAGGCCCACACCTGCACCCCGGGGACGGCCGCCACCAAGTCCCGGGCCAGCAGCCGGAAGTCGTTGGCCGCCCCGAACATGCCCGGTACCAGGACCAGGACCGTCCGCGCGCTGTCAGAGCCGATCTTCAGCACATGCACCCGGTCCGTGCCGAGCGGACCACCGCCGCCGCTCACGGCCACCGGGACGTACGGCTCCCGGCCCGCCCGAGTGCTCCGCCCGGCCGCGGCGGCCCGGCCCGCCCCGGTGGCCGCGGCCGCGAGCCCGCCGGCCAGCCCTCCCAGCAGTGCTCGGCGCGACAGTCCTCGCGCCACTCCGCGCATCGGTCGTCGTGTCGGTCGTCGTGTCATGAGGCACACCCGCCCACGCGCTTGTTGCTCAGCGCCACGTCGTCCATGCGGACGTCGTACGCGGAAGGGGTGGGGTTCGCCTGGTACAACTGCCACCCCAGCCTGAGCTTGTCGAAGTGAGGGAAGACGAAGTCGTCGGCGGTGCCGCCGTGTTGCCTGGTGGACACCGTCAACTCGGGCCGCTCGACGCCGTCGAGGTAGACGGTGACGCGGTTGTCCTTCGCGTCGAGATGGAACTCGACGCACTGCCATGTGGCCGCCGCGGCGGGTGCCGAGGTCTGCCATGCGGTCCAGTCGCCGGTGGGGCCGAGGTCGGAGCCGACTCCCCAGAAGTCGGCTGCGGAGGTGGGCACGTACTGGCCGCCCAACGGGCGGACCAGCGTGGGGACATCGGAGCCGGAGGCCTCCGCGACGGTCCAGTGCGCCCAGTCGGGAGCCGTGGGGAACCGGTCGACGCGCAGACGCAGCCGGGCCCAGAAGCTGTTGCCGGCGGGTGCGAGATCGGAGAAGACGAGGAAGGCACGGCCGTTGCCCTCCGTGTGAAGGCGCAGTTCGCGGCCGTGGCCGGTGGAGCTGGGTACGACGGTGAGCGAGCCGCCGGAGGTGTCGGCGGTCCAGCCGTGGCCCGCGGTGACCGGCCCCAGGGGGAGGCGGTCGAAGGTCTCGCGAGCGAGGTATTCGTGCGCGGAACGAGTGGGGGTGGCGGAGGCGGTGGGGGGCGTCACGAGCAGTGCGGACGCGGCCAGAAGCGCGGCCGCGACCTTCCTCATGCGTGTCATGGGCACAGTGTGCAGCACCGGTCACGACCGTCTCACAGTCCCCCTCGGCCGACGCGGCCGTCCCCCTCCGGCATCGAGCACCGCGAGGTGTGACTCCGCCCGGAAAAGCTTCGAAACATTCGAAGAATCGAGAGCATCGGAATCAGTCTCACCTTCTCGGCAAAATGAGCCACCCGGCTCATTCACATCACTTGCGGCTTCAAGCTGCCGTTTCTTCCTCCCATACACCATCCAGTGCGACGAATGTTTCGAAATAATCACCGAAACTGTTGACGCTTGACGGGTGCAGGCCAACACTGTTCGACCGGACCCCGCCCCCTTGGAGGACACGGAGGAAACCGCTCATGGACATCGCACCCGCACCCACGACGACCCGCAGGACCGCCTGCGCGATGCTGCTGGGCGCCACCGCCGCCCTGGCGTTGCCCGGCACCGCCCGGGCCGCCACCGTCATCACCACGAACCAGACCAGCACCGACAACGGCTTCTACTACTCGTTCTGGACCGACGCCCAGGGCACGGTCTCGATGACCCTGGGCTCCGGCGGCAACTACAGCACCAGCTGGCGGAACACCGGCAACTTCGTCGCCGGCAAGGGCTGGAGCAACGGCTCGCGCAGGACCGTGTCGTACTCCGGCAGCTTCAGCCCCTCGGGCAACGGCTACCTGTCGCTGTACGGCTGGACGTCGAACCCGCTCGTGGAGTACTACATCGTCGACAACTGGGGCACCTACCGGCCCACGGGCACGTACAAGGGCACGGTCACCAGCGACGGCGGCACCTACGACATCTACCAGACGACCCGGTACAACGCGCCGTCCGTCGAGGGCAACAAGACCTTCAACCAGTACTGGAGCGTACGGCAGTCCAAGCGGACCGGCGGCTCCATCACCACGGGCAACCACTTCGACGCCTGGGCCCGCGCGGGCATGCCCCTCGGCAGCTTCAAGTACTACATGATCCTCGCGACGGAGGGCTACCAGAGCAGCGGCAGTTCGAACATCACGGTGGCGTCATGAGGGCCGCGCCCTTACGGCCCCTGCTGGCGGCCACCGCCGTCGCCCTCGCCGCCGGCACCCTCACCCTCGCCACCGCTCCCGCGCGGGCCGCCACCTGCAACGGCTACGTCGGACTCACCTTCGACGACGGCCCCTCCGGCAACACGCCGAACCTGCTGAACGCGCTCCGGCAGAGCGGGCTGCGGGCCACGATGTTCAACGAGGGCCAGTACGCCGCCGCGTACCCGGCCCAGGTCCGCGCCGAGGTGAGTGCGGGCATGTGGGTCGGCAACCACAGCTACACCCACCCCCATCTCACCCAGCTCGCCCCGTCGCAGATCGACTCGGAGATCTCCCGTACCCAGCAGGCGGTCGCGAGCGCCGGTGGCGGCACGCCCAAGCTGTTCCGGCCGCCGTACGGCGAGACCAACGCGACGGTGCGGACGGCCGAGGCCACGTACGGGCTGAGGGAGATCATCTGGGACGTCGACTCGCAGGACTGGAACGGCGCCAGTACGGACGCGATCGTGCAGGCCGCGGGCCGGCTCACCAATGGCCAGATCATCCTGATGCACGACTGGCCGGCCAACACGGTCGCGGCCGTCCCGCGTATCGCCCAGGGCCTCGCCGCCCGCGGCCTGTGCGCCGGGATGATCTCGCCGCAGACCGGCCGGGCCGTCGCCCTCACGGGCTGACGCCCGGCAACGTCCCCCGCGGACACCGCACTTGCGGCGCGGCTGCCACGAGCTGCCGCGCCGCAATCCCATCCCGTCGACCCGGCTGGGCATTGCGCCGGGAGCCTGATTAATCGGCGTGCCGCGGCCAGGTGTCACGCGATCGGGCCTCCCGGAGGCCACCGTGAGCGGACCGTCGTCGTAGGACACCACGACGCCCGACCGCTTCCAGGAGAGCTTCTTGCGCCTGCACCCCCTCGCGGCCGCCCTGGCCTCGGCCGTCCTGCTGGCCCCACCGGTCCACGCGGCGCCCCTCACCCCGCGCCCCACCGACGACCCGGCCGGCTACGTCAACCCTTTCGTCGGCACAGCACCGGGCGGCGTCGACTTCGGTCACGGCGGCGGCGGGGGCAATACCTTCCCCGGCGCCTCGGCGCCGCTTGGCGGGATCCAGTGGAGCCCCGACACGGTCACGCACCAGCACGGCGGCTACGCCTACCCCGACAACCGGATCCGGGGCTTCAGCCTCACCCACATCTCGGGCGCGGGCTGCAGCGACTACGGCAACATCCCCTTCATGCCGCTCACCGGCCGCCCCGACCCGGACCCGGCCGCCCGCTTCGCCACCTTCTCCCACGTCAACGAGGAGGCGTCGCCCGGCAGTTACGGGGTCCGCCTCGACAACGGCATCCACACGGAGATCGCCGTGACCCGGCGTTCCGGCGTCGCCCGCTTCACCTACCCGGCCGACGGCACCGAGCCGGCCGCGCTGACGGTGGACGCGGGCCGAGCGTTCAACGGCGCCACCGGAGAGATCACCATCGGATCCCGCACCCTGTCGGGACACACCGACAGCGGCGGATTCTGCGGCAAGTCCAACCGCTACCGGCTCTACTTCCACGCGGTCTTCGACCAGCCCTTCGCCACCGCCGAGCCCCTGGACGGCAAGAGCTCCGGGGCGTACGTCTCCTTCGCGCCCGGCACCCGTACGGTGACGGCCCGGGTGGGCATCTCCTTCGTGAGCGTCGGCTCCGCGCGCGCCAACGCCCGGGTGGAGCAGGAGAACCGCTCCTTCGACGTCGTACGGCGCTCGACCCGCGACCTGTGGAACACGTGGCTCGGCAGGATCGCCGTGCAGGGCGGCACCGAGGAGCAGCGTCGGATCTTCTACACCGCGCTGTACCACTCGCTGCTGCACCCGAGCGTCCTCAGCGACGCCGACGGCCGCTACCCGGGAATGGACGGCCTCGTCCACCGCACCCGCCCCGGACACGCCCAGTACGCCGACTTCTCCGGCTGGGACGTCTACCGCTCCCAGGTCCAGCTGCTGGCCCTGCTCGCCCCGCGCGAGGCCTCCGACATCGCCCAGTCGATCCTCGAACAGGGGCGTCAGGCGGGGTACTTCGACCGCTGGACGGTGGCGAACGGCGGTACCGGCGTCATGGTCGGCGACCCGCTGCCCGCGATCGCCGCCTCGATCCACGCCTTCGGCGCCACCGACTTCGACGCGGAGGGCCTGCTGCGGACCGCGCTGGCGGGCCGGCACGACAGCAGGCAGCGACCGGGCCATGAGCGTTACGACAGCCTGGGTTACGTCCCCACCGCGACCAAGGGGGTCTGGGGCAGCGCGTCCACCACTCTCGAGTACACCGTCGCCGACGCCGCCCTCGCCCGACTCGCGGGCCGCCTCGGCGAGAGGGACACCGAGGCCGCCCTGACGCGCGCCGCCGGCAACTGGCGCTCGCTGTTCAACCCCGCGAGCGGCTACCTCCAGCCCCGCGCCGCCGACGGCAGCCGGCCGTCCTTCACACCGGCCCAGCGCGCGGAGTACGTCGAGGGCAACGCGGCGCAGTACACCTGGATGGTCCCGCACGACCTGCCCGCCCTGTTCGCCGCGATGGGCGGCGACGCCGCCGTCACCGCGCGCCTGGACGCCTTCTTCACCCGGCTCAACGCCGGTCCCGACGAGCCGTACGCCTACCTGGGCAACGAACCGTCCTTCGGGACCCCGTGGGCCTACGACTCGGCGGGCCGTCCCGACCGGGCCCAGGACACCGTCCGGCGGGCGCTGACCAGCCTGTACGCCGACCGCCCCGACGGCCTCGTCGGCAACGACGACCTCGGCGCCATGTCCTCCTGGGCCGTGTGGGCCGCCCTCGGCATGTACCCGCACATCCCGGGAAGCCCCCAACTCGCCCTCGCCAGCCCGCTGTTCCCCGCCGTCACCGTCCACCGCGGCAACGGGGTCACCTTCACGGTCCTGGCCCCGCGGGCGTCCGCGACGACCTCGCGCGTACGGTCCCTGGCCCTCGACGGTCGCCCGGCCGGCACCGCCTTCCTGCCGGACACCTTCCCCGCGACGGGTGGCGTGCTGCGCTACGAGCTGGAGGATCCGTCCGTGGCCGGCTCCAAGGACTGAACACGATCACACAAGCGCCGGGCTCGCCCCGCCGGCGGCAGGAACCTCTCCGGCCCGCCCGCTCGACGCGGGCGGGCCGACGTCTGTACAGGACACCTTGTCGATACGTCCTGACAAATCTATTGACATCACCTGGGGGGCGCTCCATAGTACGAGCACCTAGCGCGCGCTAGTAACGCGCGCTAGTCATACCGTTGAGCGGAGCACCACCCACGCCTGCCGCACACGACACCCCGCCGCCGCACCAGGCGCTCCCAAGCCGCTCGCCCGCCGCCGGAACGGGCGGAGCGCCCCGTTTGAGCCGATATCCCGTTTCCCCTGATCAGTACAGCGAGGTGCAAGGGACATGCACACACGTCACCGAGCCATCACCCTGACCGCGACCGCCCTGGCCGCCACCCTGCTCGTCACCGCCTGCTCCAGCAGCTCCGGCGGCAAGAAGTCCGAGGAAGGAGGCGGCGCCGCCTCCGCCGGCAAGGCCACCACCCAGCGCATGACCGTCGCCATGGTCACCCACGCCTCCCCCGGCGACACCTTCTGGGACCTCATCCGCAAGGGCGCCCAGGCCGCCGCCGCAAAGGACAACATCAAGCTCGTCTACTCCTCCGACCCCAACGCCGGCAACCAGGCCAACCTGGTGCAGAACGCGATCGACCAGAAGGTGGACGGCATCGCCCTGACCGCCGCCAAGCCCGACGCCATGAAGGACGTCGTCGCCAAGGCGAAGGCCGCGGGCATCCCCGTCGTCGGCTTCAACTCCGGCGTCTCCGACTGGAAGCAGCTCGGCATGCTCGAGTACTTCGGCCAGGACGAGAACATCGCCGGCCAGGCCTTCGGGCAGCGGCTCAACCAGCTCGGCGCCAAGCACGCCCTGTGCGTCATCCAGGAACAGGGCCAGGTCGCCCTCGAGGCCCGCTGCGCCGGCCTGAAGAAGGGCTTCTCCGGCAAGACCGACATCCTCTACGTCAACGGCACCGACATGCCCTCGGTGAAGTCGACCATCACCGCCAAGCTCAAGCAGGACTCCTCCATCGACCAGGTCGTCACCCTCGGCGCCCCCATCGCCCTGACCGCCGTGCAGTCCCTCTCCGACGCCGGCTCCAAGGCCAAGGTCGCCACCTTCGACCTCAACAAGGACCTGGTCAAGGCCGTACAGAACGGCAGCGTCGAGTTCGCCGTCGACCAGCAGCCCTACCTCCAGGGCTACCTCGCCGTCGACGCCCTGTGGCTGTACAAGACCAACGGCAACTTCAGCGGCGGCTCCACGGCCCCCGTCCTGACCGGCCCCGCCTTCATCGACAAGACCAACGTCGACCAGGTCGCCCAGTTCGCCGCGAAGGGCACCAGGTGATGAGCATGACCCAGCACGCCGAGCCGGCGGTGACCTCACCGCCGGCCCCCGGCCGCCGGGAGATGGACGGCCGCACGGCCGAACGTCCCCTGGCCGTACGCCTGTTGGCCCGGCCCGAGGTGGGTGTGTTCCTCGGCGCCGCCGCGGTCTACGTCTTCTTCCTGATCGCCGCCCCGCCGGTGCGCGACGGCGGTTCCATGGCGACCGTCCTGTACCAGTCCTCCACCATCGGCATCATGACGCTGCCGGTCGCCCTGCTGATGATCGGCGGCGAGTTCGACCTGTCGTCCGGCGTCGCGGTGATCACCTCCGCGCTCACCGCGAGCATGCTCAGCTTCCAACTGACCATGAACGTGTGGGTCGGTGTGATCGTCGCCCTTCTGGTGTCGCTGGCGATCGGCTTCCTCAACGGCTGGCTGGTCGTCAGGACGGGCCTGCCCAGCTTCCTGGTCACCCTGGGCACCTTCCTGATCCTCCAGGGCGTCAATCTCGCCGCCACCAAGCTGATCACCGGCAACGTCGCCACCGACGACATCAGCGACATGGACGGCTTCGCACAGGCCAGGAAGGTCTTCGCCTCGTCCTTCGACGTCGGGGGCGTCCAGGTCAAGATCACCGTCGTCTACTGGCTGGTCTTCGCCGCCCTGGCCACCTGGGTGCTGCTGCGCACCAGGTACGGCAACTGGATCTTCGCGGTCGGCGGCAACAAGGACTCCGCCCGGGCCGTCGGTGTCCCCGTCACCTTCACCAAGATCTCCCTGTTCATGCTGGTCGGCTTCGGCGCCTGGTTCGTCGGCATGCACCAGCTCTTCACCTTCAACACCGTCCAGTCCGGTGAGGGCGTCGGCCAGGAACTCATCTACATCGCGGCGGCGGTGATCGGCGGCTGTCTGCTGACCGGCGGCTACGGCTCCGCCGTCGGCCCGGTCTTCGGCGCGTTCATGTTCGGCATGGTCAACCAGGGCATCGTCTTCGCCGGCTGGAACCCGGACTGGTTCAAGGCCTTCCTCGGCGTCATGCTGCTCGGCGCCGTGATGATCAATCTGTGGGTCCGCCAGTCGGCGACCAGGAGGTGACCGCATGACATCCAGCAACGGAACCGGAACCCACGGAGCGATCCTCGCGGACACCCCGCCGGAGGGCGGGGACACCCCGATCGTCGAGCTACGAGGCGCCGGCAAGTCCTACGGCAACATCCGCGCCCTGCACGGCGTCAGC
>NZ_WVUG01000308.1 GCF_017614965.1 Streptomyces griseorubiginosus
GCCGGCCGGAGACGGTCGTACCGAACACCACGTAGTCGCGGCCGGTGAGCCATGCCCACGCGCGTGAGGTGGCCAGGAGGGCCGTCGCGCCGCGGGGGGAGACACCGAGGGTGAGGGACGGGGACTCGCGGGTGGCACGGCAGATGTCGACGACGTAGGCGGTGATCTCGGGGGAGACCGTGGTCTTGGCGACGGCGGCGCGGGCGGCTTCCAAGTCGGCGGGGCCTGCGACGGGGCGTACGCCGGCGGCGCGCAGGTCGCGCGGGTTGAAGCCTTCGGCGTGGCGGGTGAGGACGTCGATCTCGTCCTGGCGGGAGGGCAGAGGGATCGTCAGTTTGAGGAGGAAGCGGTCCAGTTGGGCTTCGGGCAGGGGGTAGGTGCCCTCGTACTCGACCGGGTTCTGGGTCGCGGCGACCAGGAACGGGTCGGGGAGCGGACGCGGGGTGCCGTCGACCGTGACCTGGCGTTCCTCCATGGCCTCCAGGAGGGAGGACTGGGTCTTGGGCGGGGTGCGGTTGATCTCGTCCGCGAGGAGGAGGTTGGTGAAGACCGGGCCGGGCTGGAAGGAGAACTCGGCGGTGCGGGCGTCGTAGACGAGGGAGCCGGTCACGTCGCTCGGCATGAGGTCGGGGGTGAACTGGACGCGTTTGGTCGTCAGTTCGAGTGCGGATGCGAGGGCGCGGACGAGCAACGTTTTGGCGACCCCGGGGACTCCTTCTAGTAGTACGTGTCCGCGGCAGAGGAGGGCGACGACGAGGCCGGTCACGGCGGGGTCCTGGCCGACCACGGCTTTGGCGATCTCGGCGCGCAGGGCCTCCAGGGAGGCGCGGGCCTTGCCCGGGTCCCCGGTGATCCCGGCGTTGTCAGTGGTCGGGTCCATCATGGACGGCGTACCTCTCTTTCGAGGGCGTCGAGTTGGTCGGCGAGGGCGATGAGGGCCGCGTCGTCGCTGGGCGGCGGGCCGAAGAGGAGGGAGTGCAGTGCCTGTCCGTCGCCGCGGAGGTGGGCGGACAGGGCGGGGAGCAGGGTCTCGGGCGCGTGTGCCTGAGTGACGGGGACGCCTACGAGGGGGGCGAGTCGGGTGCGGGTGGTGGAGCGAAGAGCGGCGGCCGCGCGGTCGCGGGCGTTCGCCTTGCGGTAGAGGCGGGCGCGGCCTTCGACGGTTTCGGAGGCGCGGATCGCCACGGGGAGTTTCTCGGGCACGAGGGGGCCGAGCCGGCGTGCCCGCCACAGGGCGGCGAGGCATGCCGCGATGAAGAGCTGCAGTGTGCCCCAGTGCCAGCCCGATGGCAGCAGGTCGAGGAAGCCTTTTTCGCCGCCGTCGCCGGTGGCGGAGGTGTCGGAGAGCGAGGGGAGGTACCAGACCAGATGGGGGCGGGAGCCGAGGAGTTGAAGGGCGAGCGAGGCGTTGCCCTGCTTGTCGAGCCGGTTGTTGAAGAGGATGTCGGGCGCGCCCAGGACGACGGTGTCGCCGCTTGCGGAGGTCTGCGGGATGCGCAGCAGGGTCGCCAGGCGCTCGCTGGGGTAGCACTTGTCGGCGTCGAGGTGCGTGGTGGTGTAGCGGATGCCGCCCGTGTCGGCGCTTCCCGCGCGCTGGGCGGCGGGCAGCGTGCAGTCGGGGGCGAGCGTCGAGTCGAAGCTGGTGGCGGGGTCGGCGGTGACACCGGGGGCGAGTTTTTCGACGGAGGAGCTGCCGGGGGCGATCAGGACGGTGCGTCCGCCGGACTCGGCGATCGTGGAGTGCAGCGTGGACTGTTGACGGGGCGTCAACAGGTCGGGGACTGCTACCAGGAGAGTGGTCCGGGGGCCGGCTGCGGCGCGGGCTTCGTCCAGGGTGGTGACCACGCGCGTGGAGACGCCGCGGTCGGCGAGGAGTTCGGCGACTGCGCGGCTGCCGTAGGGGTCGACGGAGCGCGGGTCGAGTTCGCCGTGCCGGGTGTCGGAGCGCACCACGGCGATGACGACGGCCGCGGCCAGCAGGACGACGAGGGCGAGGGCGATGCCTCGCGCGCGGGTCCACACCTGACGGGCGGTGGGCGAGGCCGAGGTGGTCGGGAGCGTGGCCTCGGTGGTCATCCGGCGGCTCCCTGGCGGCCGTTGCGGGCCGTGCTGGGGATGCTGCCGGCGAGTTGGGGCTTGGTGCGTTCTAGGTCGCGGTCGAGTTCGGCGATGCGGTGGTACGACGTCTCGCTCGCCCTTCGGCCGCCGTACGTGACGTCGTCGAAGTCCCGGGCGGCGGCGCGCAGTCGGTCGGTGTGGGAGGGCAGCGCGGTGCCTGCTTCGGCGGCCGCCTCGTCCGCGGTGCGGCCGGGGCGGACGTCGAGGAGTGCGCGTTCCTCGAGCGAGCGGACGATGGCGCGCATCCGTTCCTGGACGGCCTGGTTCCAGTGGCCCTGGGCGGCCTGCGCCTCGGCGGCCGCGCGGTGTTCGGCGGCGCTGCGGGGGCGGTCGTCGAACAGGGCGGCGGAGGAGGTGGGTTGGCGGCGCGGGCTGCCGAGGCGCCACCACAGCGCCCCGAGGACGGCGAGGACGGCCACGAGGACGACGACCAGGCCGAGCGTGCCGCCCGGGGTCGCGGTGGCGGCGGTGCCGAAGAGTTTGTCGACCCAGTCCCAGAAGGCGTTCAGGGCGCGCTGGAACAGGCTGGGGTCGTTCTCGTGGTACATGTGCTTGGACAGCTCGCGGCGAGCCGCCTCGCGCGCGGGGTCGCGCGGAATGGTCACCGGTGGTTCGTCACCGGAGCGAGCGAGCGACAGCAGGGATGTGTCGCCGGCGCGCAGCAGGGTCCGTACGGCCGCTTCGGCGGCGCCCGGCAGTGCCGGTACCGAAGTGAGAAGGCCCCCCGTCAGGCTCACCGCATCAGCTCCCCGTGCCGGTGGCGGTGCCGTATCCCTGGACGCCGGCGGCGCGGGCCAGGTCGAGGTCGAGGGCTTCGCGGCCGATGCGCTGGTCGATGTAGAGCAGGACCGTGACGCCGGCCGTGATCGGGAACGTGATCATGGAGCCGATCACCGAGCCGATCCCGCTGATGATCAGGAACGTCCAGCCCGCGTCTGCGCCCCCGCTGTTGAAGAAGTTGACGATGCCGTCGCTGCCGAACGCGGCGGCGATGAAGGTGAACGGGATGACCACGATCGACGCGACGATGTTCGCGATGACCGTGGCGAGCAGCTGGATGCCGAAGACCCGCCACCAGGAGCCGCGGACCAGCTTCACGGAGCGGCTCATCGACTTGACGATGCTCTGCTTCTCCAGCATGAGCGCGGGCGAGGCGAGCGAGAAGCGGATCATCAGCCACAGCGCGACGACTCCGGCGGCGAGGCTGCCGAGGATGGCGAGCGCGGCTCCCGCGTCGCCCGAGCCGGCGACGGCGACGAGGATGCCGGGCAGTGCGCCGCCGAGGATGACGCCGGCCGCGATGAGCAGCAGCAGGAAGATCAGGCCGAACAGTTTGGGTACCTGCGGGCGGGCGTCGCGCCAGGCCTCGCCGGCGGTGACCGGCCGGCCGAGCACGGCGCGGCTGGTGACCGTCGTCAGCAGGGCGGTTGCGGTGATCGTGCCGATGAGGGAGACCAGGAACACGACGCTGGTGTTGAGCATGGTGTCGCCCATGGCGCGGGTGACCTCGGAGAGGCTGGCGCTGGGGTCGCTGAGGGTTTCAGCGGTCTCCCGGTCGTTCAGGGCGAGGCCCTGGAGCAGGACGACGACGATCTCCGTGACGACGGCGACGGTCAGCGAGATACCGAGGACCGTGCGCCAGTAGGTGCGCATGGTGGAGACGGCGCCGTCGAGGATCTCGCCCACGCCGAGCGGCCGCAGCGGGATCACGCCGGGCTTGGCCGCGGGCGGGGGACCGCCCCAGGCGCCGCCGCCCCAGCCGCCGTAGGGACCGCCGTAGCCGCCCCAGCCGCCGGGCGCGCCGGGGCCGCCGGGAGGGGTGCCGCCCCAGCCCGGGCCGGGCGGTGGAGGAGGCGGGGCCTGGCTGGGGCTCGCGGGGCCGGTGGGCGCGGACCACTGGCCGGCGGGCGGCTGGTCCTTGGACCACTTCACGCCTGGTTCCTGCGGGTCCGTGCCCGGCTGGTCGGCGGGTTGTGCGGCGCCGGGACGCGGAGTGCCGGACTCGCCGGGCTCCTGCCCGTCGGACGGGGCAGATCCGGGCGAGGCCCAGCCCGGAGTGTCGTTCATCGTCGCTCCTTCACGGTGCCCGTCCGCGGTCGCGGCGGCAGGTTGGCAGCCATCGTGCCATGGGGTGCTCGCGGAGGTACCGGCCGCGGTATGGGCTGCACACCTTCAATTGTCCGCCGGATAAGGGGCAGACTGATCGCATGGCTGATCAGCACGCGCAATCCGGCGAGGACAGCAGGCCGACCGAGATCCCGGCGATCCGCTGGGAGGAACCACCCGAGGGGCCCGTACTGGTCCTACTGGATCAGACGAGGCTGCCGGCCGAGGAGGTCGAACTGGTCTGCACGGACGCGCCCGCGCTGGTGGAGGCGATCCGTTCGCTCGCCGTGCGCGGGGCACCGCTGCTCGGGATCGCGGGGGCGTACGGCGTCGCGCTCGCCGCCGCCCGCGGCTTCGACGTGGACGACGCCGCGGCCGCGCTGGCGGGCGCCAGGCCCACCGCGGTGAACCTCTCCGTCGGCGTGCGCAGGGCACAGGCGGCCTACAAGGCCGAGAGCGCCAGGAGCGGCGAGGGGGAGCGGGCCGCCGGGGCGGCGCTGGCCGCGGCGCGGCAACTGCACCAGGAGGACGCCGAGGCCAGCGCTCGGATGGCCGAGCGGGGGCTGGCGCTGCTCGATGAGCTGCTGCCCGGCGGCGGGCACCGGATCCTCACGCACTGCAACACCGGGGCGCTGGTGTCGGGCGGTGAGGGGACGGCGTTCGCGGTGGCGCTCGCGGCGCACCGGGCGGGGCGGCTGCGGCGGCTGTGGGTGGACGAGACGCGTCCCCTGCTGCAGGGCGCTCGCCTCACGGCGTACGAGGCGGCGCGCAGCGGGATGGCGTACACCCTGCTCACGGACAACGCGGCGGGCTCGCTCTTCGCGGCCGGTGAGGTGGACGCGGTGCTGATCGGGGCGGACCGGATCGCGGCCGACGGGTCGGTGGCGAACAAGGTGGGGAGCTATCCGCTGGCCGTGCTCGCGCGGTACCACCATGTGCCGTTCATCGTGGTGGCGCCGGTGACGACAGTGGACCCGGACACCCGGGACGGGGCGTCCATCGAGGTCGAGCAGCGTCCCGGGCACGAGGTCACCGAGATCGTGGCGCCGCAGGTGCCGGTGGTGGGAGTGGAGGCCGGGGGCGGGATCCCCGTGGCGCCCCTGGGGACGCAGGCCTACAACCCCGCGTTCGATGTGACGCCGCCGGAGCTGGTGACCGCGATCGTCACGGAGGAGGGCACCGTCTCGCCGGTGACGGCGGAGGCACTCGCGGAGCTGTGCGCCAGGTCGCGGCCCGTGACGGCGTCCTGACACGGTTGCGGAGGGTGTGGGACGTTTCGCGCCGGTCGGCCGGGCCGACCGGATGGTCGGCGTGCGCCTACCCTGGGTAGCTGAGATCCGTTGTCGGCGCCGACGTCGGCGGACAGGGGCAGACAGTGACGGCTGAGTACGACTATCGTCACGGGCCAGTGACCCTGCTCACCTGCACCTTCGCCACCGTTATGAGAATGGGATGATGTCGTTTATGAAGGGACGAGTCCTTGTCGTCGACGACGACACCGCACTTGCCGAGATGCTCGGCATCGTGCTGCGTGGTGAAGGGTTTGAGCCGTCTTTCGTAGCTGACGGCGACAAGGCGCTGGCCGCGTTCCGGGAGGCCAAACCCGATCTGGTGCTGCTCGACCTGATGCTGCCCGGCCGGGACGGCATCGAGGTGTGCCGGCTGATCCGGGCCGAGTCGGGTGTGCCGATCGTGATGCTCACGGCCAAGAGCGACACCGTGGACGTCGTCGTCGGGCTGGAGTCCGGGGCCGACGACTACATCGTGAAGCCGTTCAAGCCGAAGGAGCTCGTCGCGCGGATCCGGGCGCGGCTGAGGCGGTCGGAGGAACCGGCGCCCGAGCAGTTGGCCATCGGTGACCTGGTCATCGACGTGGCGGGCCACTCGGTGAAGCGGGACGGGCAGTCGATCGCGCTGACGCCGCTGGAGTTCGACCTGCTGGTGGCGCTCGCGCGCAAGCCCTGGCAGGTGTTCACGCGCGAGGTGCTGCTGGAGCAGGTGTGGGGTTACCGGCACGCGGCCGACACCCGCTTGGTCAACGTCCATGTGCAGCGCCTCCGTTCCAAGGTGGAGAAGGACCCGGAGCGTCCGGAGATCGTGGTGACCGTCCGTGGCGTCGGGTACAAGGCAGGGCCGAGCTGACATGTCCGGTGACAGCGCCGCCACGGCGTCCGGGCCGGCCGGGGCCCGCGCCGGGCGGCCTGTCGGCCGGAAGCCCGCCGGCTCCCGCTGGCAGCGCCTGCTCGAGGGCGGGCTGCTGCAGGGCGGAGTCCAGGGCAGCCCCGTGCTGCGGCTCTTCATGCGCTGGGTGCGCCGACCGCTGCTGCCCGTCATGCGGCTGTGGCGGCGCAACATCCAGCTCAAGGTCGTCGCCACGACCCTGCTGATGTCGCTGGGCGTCGTACTGCTGCTCGGCTTCGTCGTCATCGGCCAGGTGCGCAACGGACTGCTGGACGCCAAGGTGAAGGCCTCCCAGAGCCAGGCCACCGGCGGTTTCGCCGTGGCCAAGCAGAAGGCCGACGAGGCGGAGACCGGTACCGCCGACACCGCCCAGTCCCCGGACGGGCGGCAGTCGCAGAACCTCACCTCGTGGATGAGCGACCTCGTCGAATCCCTCTCCAGCGGTGGTCAGGGCGCCTTCGACGTGGTGACGCTGCCCGCGGGGGACAACAACAGCGGCGGCGGACGCGGCCCGCGCGCCTCCGGCCAGCTCGACCCGACGGCCAGCGTCCCCGACGACCTGCGCGCACGGATCAACGAGGTCCAGACGGCCGCGCAGAGCTACACGCGGATCATCTACAAGGACAGCGACAAAGAGTCCCAGCCCGCGCTGGTCATCGGCAAGCAGGTCAACGACCCCACCGGCAACCCGTACCAGCTCTACTACCTCTTCCCGCTCACACAGGAGGAGAAGTCGCTGAGCCTGGTCAAGGGCACGCTGGCGACCGCCGGGCTCTTCGTCGTCGTACTCCTCGGAGCGATCGCCTGGCTGGTGGTGCGGCAGGTCGTCACACCCGTCAGGATGGCGGCCGGGATCGCCGAACGGCTGTCCGCGGGCAAGCTGCAGGAGCGGATGAAGGTCACCGGCGAGGACGACATCGCACGGCTCGGCGAGGCCTTCAACAAGATGGCGCAGAACCTCCAGCTGAAGATCCAGCAGCTGGAGGACCTCTCGCGGATGCAGCGGCGGTTCGTCTCCGACGTATCGCACGAACTGCGGACGCCGCTGACGACCGTACGAATGGCCGCGGACGTCATCCACGAGGCGCGGGAGGACTTCGATCCGGTCACCGCGCGGTCCGCGGAGCTGCTCGCCGACCAGCTCGACCGGTTCGAGTCGCTGCTCGCCGACCTGCTGGAGATCAGCCGGTTCGACGCGGGCGCGGCGGCGCTGGAGGCGGAGCCGATAGACCTCAGGGAGGTCGTACGGCGGGTCGTCAGCGGAGCCGAACCGCTCGCGGAGCGCAAAGGCACACACATACGCGTACGGGGCGACCAGCAGCCCGTCATCGCCGAGGCTGACGCACGCCGCGTGGAGCGCGTGCTGCGCAACCTCGTCGTCAACGCCGTGGAGCACGGCGAGGGCAAGGACGTCGTCGTCAAGCTCGCCGCGGCGGGCGGGGCCGTCGCCGTCGCGGTACGCGACTACGGCGTCGGACTCAAGCCCGGCGAGGCCACGCGCGTGTTCAGCCGCTTCTGGCGGGCGGACCCGGCACGCGCGCGTACCACCGGCGGCACCGGGCTCGGGCTGTCCATCGCCCTGGAGGACGCGCGGCTGCACGGCGGCTGGCTGCAGGCCTGGGGCGAGCCGGGCGGCGGCTCACAGTTCCGGCTGACGCTGCCCAGGACCGCGGACGAGCCGCTGCGCGGCTCGCCGATACCGCTCGAACCCAAGGACTCGCGCCGCAACCGCGGACTCAACGACGCCGGCCTGCCGCGCGGCGGCGACAAGACGGCCACCGTGCCCGTGCAGCCGGCCGGGGACCAGATACCCGCGATCGCCCCGAGGCTGAACGGCGCCACAGCCACAGCCGACCCGACCGCGCTGCCCGGCAACGGCGCGCGTGTCGTGCCCCGGCCGGCCTCGGGCACGCGGCGACAGGACGAGACGCCCCCGGCGCAGGGGGCACGGAGCGAGACCCCGGGCCGTGCGGACACCGGACCGGAGGACTCGCCGAGGCATGGGGAGGCAACGCGTGGGCGCTGACCGTCAGGGGGGCGCCCGGCGCCGACCGGTGCGCGCGGCGGCGTACGGCGTGTGCGGCGTCGTACTGCTGGCCGGGTGCGCGTCGATGCCCGACAGCGGGGACCTGCGCGGCGTCGACTCCACGCCACGGCAGGACACTCAGGTGCGGGTCTTCGCCATGCCGCCCCAGAAGAACGCGCAGCCCCCCGAGATCGTCTCGGGCTTCCTGGAGGCGCTGACCAGCGACGACCCGAACTACTCGACGGCGCGGCAGTATCTGACCAGCGCCGCCTCCCAGGCGTGGGATCCGGGCCTGTCCACCACGATCCTCGACAACGGGCCGGGCACCGGCCAGGACCGTTCGGACGCCAAGGACAACCTCTCCTTCACCCTGACCGGCACCAGGGTCGCCAAGGTGGACGCACAGCAGTCGTACGAGCCCGACAGCGGCCCCTACAACGCGCTGGTCCATCTCGCGCGGGACAAGACCGGGCAGTGGCGCATCGACCGGCTCCCGCAGGGCGTCGTCATGGGGAAGTCGGACTTCCAGCGCAACTACATGTCCGTCAACAAGTACTACTTCGCCTCCGCCGCGACCTCGGGGGCACCCGCGGCCGTCGCCGACCCCGTGTACGTGCGCCGCCGGGTCGATCCCATGACGCAGACGGTGCGCTCGCTACTGAACGGCCCCACGAACTGGCTCAACCCCGAGGTGCGGACGAGTTTTCCCACCGGTACGGCGCTGGGCAAGGGCGTCACCTCGCTGGCGCCCGACGACCAGAACAACCTCACCGTGCCGCTCAACGCCAGCGCCGCCCAGGTCGGGACGGCCCAGTGCGAGCAGATGGCGACGCAGCTGCTGTTCACGCTGCAGAACCTCACCACGGCCATCGAGCAGGTCGAGCTGCGCTCGGGAGACCGGCGGCTGTGCACGCTCCGCGAGGACCGGACCGCCACGGTCGCCACGCTGGCCTCGACCGCCCACACCGGCTACCTGTACTTCATCGACGCCAAGAGCAGGCTGGTGCGGATCGCTGCGGGCAGCCCCAGCACCAGCGCCGAACCCGTGCCCGGGGCACTGGGCGAGGGCGCCAAGGCGCTGACGTCGGTGGCCGTATCGCGTGACGAGAGCATGGCGGCCGCGGTCGCCGCCGACGGCAGGGAGCTGTACGTCTCCTCGCTGGTGTCGGGCGGCTCCCTCGGAAACCCTGTGCTGACCAGCCAGGGCAAGGCCGAGCAGACCCGGTTCACAGCACCCAGCTGGGACGCGCAGGGCGACCTCTGGATCGCCGACCGCGACCCCGCCGGCCCCCGGCTGCTCCTGCTGCGGCAGGGCAAGGGGCACCCGCTCGAGGTGAGGACACCGGACCTGAACGGGCAGATCGAGGACGTACGCGTCGCCGCCGACGGCGTGCGGATCGCACTCGTCGTCGCCAAGGGCAAGGAGAAGTCCCTGCTCATTGGACGGATCGAACGGGGCGGCGACAAGGGTGCGCCGACCGTTTCGGTGCTGGAGCTGCGGTCCGCGACGCCGGAGCTGGAGGACGTCACCGCCATGTCCTGGGCCGGGGACAGCCGGCTCGTGGTGGTCGGGCGCGAGCAGGGCGGTGTCCAGACGATGCGGTACGTCCAGGTCGACGGCTCCACCCCCGACGGACCGGCGCCCGCCGCGCTCACCGGGGTGAAGGAGATCACCGCGACCGAGTCCGAGGGGTTGCCGATGGCGGCGTACTCGGACGACGGGATCGTGCGGTTGGGGTCCGGAGGACAGTGGCAGAAGGTCGTCTCGGACGGCAAGGCGCCGGTCTATCCGGGCTAGGCCAGGCCCTAGTCCTGGGCTGTCCTGGACTAGTCCGACACGGCTTCGAGAGCGGCCGCTTCCGACCAGGGGGACCTGGCGGGGCGGCCGCTTCGTGTTCGGTTCGGCGGGCGGAGGGG
>NZ_WVUG01000309.1 GCF_017614965.1 Streptomyces griseorubiginosus
GTAGACGACTGGGTTGATAGGCCGGATCTGGAAGCACGGTAACGTGTGGAGGTGACCGGTACTAATAGGCCGAGGGCTTGTCCTCAGTTGCTCGCGTCCACTGTGTTGGTTCTGAAACCACGACCGTGTCTTTCACAGTCGAACTTCATAGTGTTTCGGTGGTTATAGCGTGAGGGAAACGCCCGGTTACATTCCGAACCCGGAAGCTAAGCCTTACAGCGCCGATGGTACTGCAGGGGGGACCCTGTGGGAGAGTAGGACGCCGCCGAACTTCTTTTAGAGCTCTGGCTCTTGGGCACACAAGCCCAGGAGCCAGAGCTTTTTTGCGTTGAGGTAAGGTCAGGGGACATCGTCGGTTCGTTTCCCACAGGAGGCCCCCGGGTGGAGGTCCAGGAGACCCGTGTCCAGACGGACCGGGTCCTCACCATCCCCAACATCCTCAGCATGGCGCGTCTCGTCGGCGTGCCGATCTTCCTGTGGCTGATTCTGCGGCCTGAGTTCGGGGGGCCCAAGAGTGACGGGTGGGCGCTGCTGGTGCTGGCCCTGAGCGGCATCAGCGACTACCTGGACGGCAAGCTGGCGCGGCGCTGGAACCAGATCAGCAGCCTCGGCCGGCTCCTCGACCCCGCGGCCGACCGGCTCTACATTCTCTCGACGTTGGTGGGCCTTACCTGGCGTGAGATTCTGCCGATCTGGTTGACCGCTGTACTTCTTGCGCGAGAGCTGGTCCTGCTGGTGATGGTGGGTATCCTCAGGCGACACGGGTATCCGCCGCCGCAGGTGAACTTCCTGGGCAAGGCCGCCACCTTCAACCTCATGTACGCCTTCCCGCTGCTGCTGCTCAGTGACGGAAGTGGATGGATCCCGTCACTCGCTGCTATTTTCGGATGGGCGTTCGCTGGATGGGGTACAACGCTCTACTGGTGGGCAGGAGTGCTCTACGTGGTACAAGTCCGCCGCCTGGTCCGTGCGGACGCCATGGCCGATTGAACTCACCGATTCCCGCCACCGCAGTGGCTCGATGGCCCCCGGTGTAAAAGTGCGGGAGAATCTGGACGGGTGAAGTCGGCTAGACCGTCGTCTGTTTGAGGAGGACGCTTCCGACATGAAGGCCGTCGTGATGGCCGGAGGCGAGGGCACACGCCTTCGCCCCATGACCTCGAGCATGCCCAAGCCGCTCCTGCCCGTGGCGAACCGCCCGATCATGGAGCATGTGCTGCGGCTGCTCAAAAGGCATGGGCTGAACGAGACCGTCGTAACTGTCCAGTTCCTGGCCTCCTTGGTCAAGAACTACTTCGGTGACGGCGAAGAGCTCGGTATGGAGCTTTCCTATGCCAACGAGGAGAAGCCACTCGGTACCGCCGGAAGCGTCAAGAACGCTGAAGATGCGTTGAAGGACGATGCATTCCTCGTCATCTCCGGTGATGCGCTGACCGACTTCGACCTCACGGAGCTCATCAATTTCCACAAGGAAAAGGGTGCGCTCGTCACCGTGTGTCTGACGCGGGTACCGAATCCGCTGGAATTCGGTATCACCATCGTCGACGAGGAAGGCAAGGTCGAGCGCTTCCTGGAGAAGCCGACCTGGGGGCAGGTCTTCTCCGACACCGTGAACACGGGCATCTATGTCATGGAGCCCGAGGTCTTCGACTATGTCGAGGCCGATGTTCCCGTCGACTGGTCCGGTGACGTCTTCCCGCAGTTGATGAAGGAAGGCAAGCCGATCTACGGCTATGTCGCCGAGGGCTACTGGGAGGACGTCGGCACGCACGAGAGCTATGTGAAGGCGCAGGCCGATGTCCTGGAGGGCAAGGTCGACGTCGAGATCGACGGTTTCGAGATCTCGCCGGGCGTCTGGGTGGCGGAGGGTGCCGAAGTGCATCCGGACGCCGTGCTGCGCGGCCCCCTCTACATCGGGGACTACGCCAAGGTCGAGGCGAACGCCGAAATCCGTGAGCACACCGTCGTGGGTTCGAACGTCGTGGTGAAGAGCGGCGCTTTCCTGCACAAGGCCGTCGTGCACGACAACGTGTATGTGGGGCAGCACAGCAATCTGCGCGGCTGTGTCGTCGGAAAGAACACCGACATCATGCGCGCCGCCCGGATCGAGGACGGCGCGGTCATCGGTGACGAGTGCCTGATCGGTGAAGAATCGATCGTTCAGGGCAATGTGCGGGTCTATCCGTTCAAGACCATCGAGGCCGGTGCCTTCGTCAACACCTCGGTGATCTGGGAGTCCCGCGGCCAGGCGCATCTGTTCGGCGCCCGGGGTGTCTCCGGCATCCTGAACGTGGAGATCACGCCCGAGCTCGCCGTCCGCCTCGCCGGCGCGTATGCGACGACCCTCAAGAAGGGCTCCACCGTCACCACGGCCCGCGACCACTCCCGAGGCGCCCGTGCCCTCAAGCGGGCGGTGATCTCGGCTCTGCAGGCCAGCGCGATCGAGGTGCGGGACCTGGAGAACGTACCGCTGCCCGTGGCCCGGCAGCAGACCGCGCGAGGCAGTTCCGGCGGGATCATGATCCGGACCACGCCCGGTGTGCCGGACTCCGTGGACATCATGTTCTTCGACGGGCAGGGCGCGGACCTCTCGCAGGGCAGCCAGCGCAAGCTGGACCGGGTCTTCGCGCGGCAGGAGTACCGGCGTGCCTTCCCCGGTGAGATCGGGGACCTGCACTTCCCGGCGAGCGTCTTCGACTCGTACACGGGTTCGTTGCTGCGCAATGTCGACACCACCGGGATCGCCGAGTCCGGGCTGAAGGTCGTCGTCGACGCGTCGAACGGAAGTGCGGGGCTGGTCCTGCCCAGCCTGCTCGGGAAGCTCGGCGTGGACTCACTGACCATCAACCCTGGACTCGACGAGTCGCGGCCCACCGAGTCGGCCGAAGTGCGGCGCTCGGGCCTGGTGCGGCTCGGTGAGATCGTGGCGTCCTCGCGGGCTGCTTTCGGTGTGCGCTTCGACCCCGTCGGTGAGCGGCTCTCGCTCGTCGACGAGAAGGGACGGATCGTCGAGGACGACCGGGCACTGCTCGTGATGCTCGACCTGGTGGCCGCCGAGCGGCGCAGCGGCCGTGTGGCGCTGCCGGTGACGACCACGCGGATCGCCGAGCAGGTCGCGGCGTACCACGGCACCCAGGTGGAGTGGACGACGACCTCGCCCGACGATCTCACCCGCGTCGGACGCGACGAGACGACCATCTTCGGCGGTGACGGCAAGGGCGGGTTCATCGTCCCGGAGTTCAGCAGCGTCTTCGACGGTACGGCCGCCTTCGTACGGCTGATCGGGCTGGTGGCGCGGACGCAGCTCACGCTCAGCCAGATCGACGCGCGGATTCCGCGTGCGCACGTCCTGAAGCGTGATCTGGCGACGCCGTGGGCCGTCAAGGGGCTTGTGATGCGGCGCGTGGTCGAAGAGGCGGGAGATCGCTTCGTGGACACCACCGACGGCGTTCGGGTGGTGGAGACCGACGGGCGCTGGGTGATGGTGCTGCCCGACCCGGCCGAGGCGGTCACCCATCTGTGGGCGGAGGGCCCGGACGACGCCTCCGCGCAGGCCCTGCTGGACGAGTGGTCGGCGGTCGTGGACAGCGCCGGGCGCTGAGGAAAAGCCGCAGCACACGCGCGTGCCGGACAAGTGTCCCCAAGGGGGCCTGTCCGGCACGCCGGTGGGGCCATTCGGAGGTAGTGGTCGCGACGTGCGACGATGTGCGGCATGCCGCAGCAGCCCCCCATTCGGAGCACACCCACGCGCCCTTCGCGGCCGGACGCGTCCATGTTCCTGCTCACCAACGTCATGGACCACAGCCTCGACGACGGCTACGCCGAGGCGGCCGCCCGCAAGGCGGAGGGCGCCGGCGGGCTGCCCAGGACACTCAGTGGCAAGCTCGGCCTGGCGGCCGGGCTGGTCCTCGCTGCTCTCGTCGTCACCGTCGGCGCGGCACAGGCGCGCGTGGCGGCGCCCGTCGTGGCCAAGGAACGCCAGGAGCTGATCGACCGCATCGACCGTGAGACGGCGAGCGCGGACAAGCTGGAGGGCTCCGTCGACAAGCTGCGCGACGATGTGAGCGCGCGGCAGCGCGAGGCGCTGAGGAAGAGCGGGGCGGGCGACCAGTCGGAGCTCGTCGGCCTCCTGTCGGGCGCCGTCGCAGTCCATGGTCCCGGCGTGAAACTGGTCGTGAACGACGCCAAGGAAGCCACCAGCGGCGGCAACGGCGACCCGCGCGAGACCTCGGACTTCTCCGACACGGGCCGGGTCCGTGACCGTGACATGCAGCGTGTCGTCAACGGGCTGTGGGAGTCGGGGGCCGAGGCCGTCTCCATCAACGGACAGCGCTTGACGGCGCTGTCGGCGATCAGGGCCGCGGGTGACGCCATACTGGTCGACAACAGGCCACTTGTTCCGCCGTACACGGTGCTCGCCGTGGGGGACGGCAAGCAGCTGAGCACCCGGTTCCAGGACAGCGTCGACGGACTGTATCTGCATGCGCTGCAGGAGAACTACGGCATCCGGACCAGCATCTCCGTGGAGGGCGACCTCCGGCTGCCCGCAGCACCGAGTGTGATCGTACGTACAGCACAGCCGAGCACCGAGAAAACCGAGAAGGGCACATCGTGATCGCCGTACTGGGCCTCGTCGTGGGAGTCGTGGCCGGACTGTTGGTCCGGCCTGAGGTTCCGGCGGTCGTCGAGCCTTATCTGCCGATCGCCGTCGTCGCGGCGCTCGACGCCGTCTTCGGTGGTCTGCGGGCCATGCTCGACGGCATCTTCGACGACAAGGTCTTCGTCGTGTCGTTCCTGTCCAACGTGGTCGTGGCCGCGCTGATCGTGTTCCTGGGCGACAAGTTGGGCGTGGGGGCCCAGCTGTCCACCGGCGTCGTCGTGGTCCTCGGCATCCGGATCTTCTCCAACGCCGCGGCGATCCGCCGGCATGTGTTCCGGGCGTGAGGCCGATGAGCGAGAAGGACGACAAGCCCGAGAACAGGCTGCGCAAGGAACTTCCCGAGGAGGTGCCGGCGGACGCGCCTGAGGCTGCTGAGGCGAAGCCCGAGGCCGTCGAGGAAGCTCCCGAGGAGAAGGAGGCGGCGCTGACCGGGCGCCAGCGGCTCGTCAACGGTCTGTGGCCGCCGCGTGTCACCCGGGCCCAACTGATCGTCGCCGTGCTGCTGTTCGGCCTCGGCTTCGGACTGGCCATCCAGGTGGCCTCCAACAGTGACAGCGACAGTGCCCTGCGCGGCGCGCGGCAGGAGGACCTCGTACGCATCCTTGATGAACTCGACGACCGTACGCAGCGTCTCGACGACGAGAAGCAGGGGCTGGAGAAGCAGCGCGAGGAGTTGGAGAACAGCTCCGACCAGGCCGAGGAGGCCCGGAAGCAGACGATCGAGAAGGAGAAGCAACTGGGCATTCTGGCGGGCACGGTGGCCGCTCAGGGGCCCGGTATCACCATGACGATCGAGGACGCGAAGGGAGCGGTCGAGTCGGACAGTCTGCTCGACACGATCCAGGAGCTGCGCGCGGCGGGGGCGGAGGCGATCCAGGTGAACGGAGTGCGCGTGGTGGCCAGCACCTACTTCACGGATTCGGGCAAGAGCGTCACGGTGGACGGGAACAAGATCAACGCGCCCTATCGTTTCAAGGTCATCGGCAAGCCGGCGGACCTCGAGCCGGCGCTCAACATCCCTGGAGGCGTGGTGCAGACTCTTGAGAAGGAGCAGGCCACGGTCACTGTCGAGCGGTCGAACAAGATCGTCGTGGACGCCTTGCGAGCGGCGAAGCAGCCTGACTACGCTCGGTCGTCCTCCCAGTGAACCGGCGGTGCATGGGGGGCGTCCGGCAGGGGCATGAGGTTGCGGGGGGTCGGCGCACCGAACGGGTGGTGCGTGGTGGAAACTGTCTGGTGGATACGGACGTTGTGAGGATGTCCGGGTCGGCCGGCGTAATGAGTCAGGGTTCGTCCTGCCCCACGGGCGGGTCTGTTTCGGTCAAGGGGAATCGCCCGTGAAGTTGTTTGCGAAGTTGTTCGGCAAGAGCGCGCGAGAGGGCAGCGACAATGCCACCGCCCGCCATCGCGCACAGCCCGACGTGGAGGGCCAGCGTCCGCTGTTCCGGGACCAGGTCGGTGGTCCGGGCGGTGACATTTCCGGAGGTCAGGGCGCGCCGTCTGTTGACCCTGCGCAGTCCGGCGGCATAGGTTTCGGGCAACCGTCAACCTCAACTACGGGTGGAGGGTTTTCCCCTATGTCGGCCCTGGTGTGTACGAGGTGCGGTAACCGCAACGCGGAGAACAGCCGCTTCTGCTCCAACTGCGGCGCCCCGCTGCGGGCCGGGGCCACCCCCGAGCGCCCCTCGGAGACGACGTCCACGATCTCCATCTCCGGCCTTGAGGCCTACGACGCCGAGGTCACCGGGCAGACCCAGCTGCCCGCCCTCTCGCCCGAGGCCCAGGCTGCCGTGGACGCGCTGCCGATGGGCTCCGCGCTCCTCGTCGTGCGCCGCGGCCCCAACTCGGGCAGCCGCTTCCTCCTGGACAGCGACCTGACCACGGCCGGCCGCCACCCGCAGAGCGACATCTTCTTGGACGACGTGACCGTCTCGCGCCGTCATGTGGAGTTCCGCCGGGGCGGGGACGGCTCCTTCACGGTGGCCGACGTCGGCAGCCTCAACGGCACGTACGTCAACCGCGAGCGGATCGACCAGGTCGCCCTGAACAACGGCGACGAGGTGCAGATCGGCAAGTACCGGCTGGTGTTCTACGCGAGCCAGCGGGGCTACTGACCCTCCCCGGAGAAGGTCCATGCTGCAATCACCGAGCGGCGGTTCCGGGCACGGGGCCGCCGCCGCGGACAGTGGGCTGATGAGCATCGGCACGGTGCTGAACGTGCTGCGTGACGAGTTCCCCGAGGTGACCATCTCCAAGATCCGCTTCCTGGAGTCGGAGGGGCTCGTCGAGCCGCAGCGCACCCCTTCGGGGTACCGCAAGTTCACCGCTGCTGACGTCGAGCGTCTCGGCCACGTCCTGAGGATGCAGCGGGACCACTATCTGCCGCTGAAGGTGATCCGCGAGCATCTGGACGCCGTGGAGCGCGGCGAGGCCCCGCCACTGCCCGCCGTGAACCGTCAGCGGGACGGCGAGACCGTCCTGGAGCCCCTGGAGGGCCCCACCGCGGCCCGCATCGGACGGGCCGAGCTGCTCGCCGCGGCGGGCATCGACGAGCAGGAGCTGAAGGAGTGGGAGTCGTACGGGCTGCTCACTCCGCTGCCGGACGGGGCGTACGACGCCGAGGCCGTCACCGTGGCCTCGCTCGTCATCGAACTCGGGCGGTTCGGGATCGAGCCACGGCACCTGCGGGCCATGAAGGCCGCCGCGGACCGTGAGGCGGGCCTTGTGGACCAGGTGGTGGCCCCGCTGAAGCGGCACCGCAACCCCCAGACCAGGGCCCACGCGGAGGCCCGTACGAAGGAGCTGGCGGCGCTCACGGTGAAGCTGCACGCGGCGCTGGTGCAGACCGCGCTCGGCGTCCGCCTGCCCTGAGCGGACGCGGACGCGAAGGCCGGATCGGCCCCCCGTTCCCTGCCCGACTACCCAAACGTCCCGAGCACGGCCTAGGGTTGCTGTGTGAACGAGCTCGATGTCGTAGGTGTCCGGGTCGAAATGCCCTCCAACCAACCGATCGTGCTCCTGCGGGAAGTGGGAGGCGACCGTTACCTCCCCATCTGGATCGGGCCGGGGGAGGCGACGGCGATCGCCTTCGCCCAGCAGGGCATGGCTCCCGCCCGGCCGCTGACCCACGACCTGTTCAAGGACGTGCTGGAGGCCGTCGGCCAGGAGCTCACCGAAGTGCGCATCACGGACCTGCGTGAGGGCGTCTTCTACGCGGAGCTGGTCTTCGCCAGCGGGGTCGAGGTGAGCGCCCGCCCGTCCGACGCCATAGCGCTCGCGCTGCGCACCGGGACGCCGATCTACGGCAGCGACGGAGTGCTCGACGACGCCGGCATCGCGATCCCGGACGAGCAGGAGGACGAGGTGGAGAAGTTCCGCGAGTTCCTCGACCAGATCTCGCCGGAGGACTTCGGCACCAGCAGCCAGTGACGCACGGGCCGGCCCGGCGGACCAGCGGTCCGTGACGGGCCGGTTGTGTCCGGTGACCACACAAATGCCGGCATTTGCCACCGGCGCGTGAGAGCGTCCTGCGGCTCGTCCCGAGCGCATTCGGCTAGCCTTTCCCCGCGGTGGGGTACGGGAAACCACTCTTAGGGTGATTATCACTCGGCGTGCCGAGTGTGGCGGTCGTTGACGCACCCCTGGTGGCTGCCTACCTTCGAGGAGGCAGGTCAAGGACGGAGGTCGGCGTGAGAAGCAGCGGCGACGGTGCGGCTGGGGGTGCCCCCGGACGTGAGGTCGGGGTGAGCCTTCCGTACCCGCCCCCGGGCTCTCAACCTCGTTCGGGTTGGGGGGACCCCCATCACGGCAGCGCGGCCGATCACGCTCCCCAGCGACCGACGGCCGTGCCCAGCAGCGGAGGGGCGACGTCCATGACGTCCGAGCAGATCGGCTACCGCGGTCCCACGGCCTGCGCGGCCGCCGGTATCACCTACCGGCAACTCGACTACTGGGCGCGCACCGGGCTCGTGGAGCCGAGCGTGCGGCCCGCGTACGGGTCGGGGACACAGCGGTTGTACAGCTTCCGGGACGTGGTCGTCCTGAAGATCGTCAAGCGGTTCCTGGACACCGGCGTGTCGCTGCAGAACATCCGCACGGCCGTGCAGCACCTGCGGGAGCGCGGATTCCGGGACCTGGAGCGCATGACGCTGATGAGCGACGGCGCCACGGTCTACGAGTGCACCTCGCCGGACGAGGTCCACGCCCTGCTCCAGGGCGGCCAGGGGATCTTCGGGATCGCCGTCGGGGTGGTCTGGCGGGACGTCGAGAGCGCGCTGTCCCAGCTGCACGGCGAGCGGATCGACACCGGCGAGACCCTCGTCGGCCAGAACCCGGCGGACGAGCTGGCACGGCGGCGCAACCGGGCCGTCTGAGGCGCGGGCGCGGGCCGCCCGACGTCGTGCGGGGGGCATTGTCAGTGGCGTAGGGCAGCATCGGACATGTGAGAAACGCGCCCACGATCCTGCATCTCGACATGGATGCCTTCTACGCCTCGGCGGAGCAGGCGTCCAAGCCGAGTCTGCGCGGGAAGGCCGTGGTCGTGGGCGGGCTGGGGCCGCGCGGGGTGGTGGCCACGGCCTCGTACGAGGCGCGGGTCTTCGGGGTGCGGTCCGCGATGCCGATGGCCCAGGCGCGGCGGCTGGCGCCGAACGCCGCGTATCTGGTGCCGCGGTTCGGGTTCTACCGGGCGATCAGCGAGCAGGTCATGGGGCTGCTGCACGAGCTGTCGCCGCTGGTGGAGCCGTTGAGCCTGGACGAGGCGTTCGTGGACCTGGAGGCCGGTGAGGCGGCCTGGGACGAGGCGTCGGCCCGGCTGGTGGGGGAGAAGCTGCGCGCCGACATACGGACCGGCACCGGGCTCACCGGGTCCGTCGGGCTCGCCGCGTCCAAGATGCTCGCCAAGATCGCCTCCGAGGAGGCCAAGCCCGACGGACTGGTGCTGATCGAACCGGGAACCGAGCGGGCGCTGCTCGGGCCGATGTCCGTGCGGACCCTGCCCGGGGTGGGGCCCGCGACGGGCGATCACCTGCGGCGGGCCGGGATCACCACGGTCGACGACATCGCGGAGGCGGGGGAGGACGAGCTGGTACGGCTGCTCGGCAAGGCGCACGGGCACGCGCTGTACGCCATGGCGCTGGCGCACGACGACCGGCCCGTGGTCGCCGAGCGGGAGGCCAAGTCGGTGTCGGTCGAGGACACCTACGACGTGGACATCCACGACCGGATCCGGGTGGGCCTGGAGGTCCAGCGGCTGGCGGACCGGTGCGTGCGAAGACTGCGGGCCGCGGGGCTGTCGGGGCGGACGATCGTGCTGAAGGTGCGGCGGTACGACTTCTCGACCCTGACCCGGTCCGAGACCTTGCGGGGGCCCACGGACGATCCGGCGGTCGTGCGGGAGGCCGCGGCCCGGCTGCTGGACGCCGTGGACACGACGGGGGGTGTGCGGCTGCTGGGAGTGGGGGTGAGCGGGCTGGCCGACTACACCCAGGAGGACCTGTTCGCGCAGGCCGCCGGGGAGACGACGGGGATGGAGCATGCCGGGGAGGAGGGGGTGGAGGAACCCGACGAGGAGCAGGTGACCGTGGTCGAGCGACGGTGGCCGGCGGGGCATGACGTCCGGCATGCCGAGTTCGGGCACGGGTGGGTGCAGGGG
>NZ_WVUG01000030.1 GCF_017614965.1 Streptomyces griseorubiginosus
CCTTGTAGGGGCGGGGGACGTCGGGGGCCTTGCGGCGCAGGACCGGCAGGGCCGGGAAGATGCCCAGGTAGCTGACGAGCGTGGTGGAGACGGCGAGGCCGAGGACGGCGCCGAAGAGCTTCGCGGCGCTTCCGTGGGTGAGCTCGTGGGCCAGGACCAGGACGAGGGTGGAGACCAGCCCGCTGAGGATGTTGACGCGTACCGGGGTGCCGAAGCGGCTGGAGATCACGCCGAGGAAGCGCGGGGCCGCGCCGTCGTAGCCGGAGACGGCCAGGGCGCGGTCGGAGCCCATGACCCAGGTGACGCCGGAGGAGAGCACCGTGAGGATGAACATGATCGCGGACAGGTCGCCGAGCACGGTGCCGGCGCCGCTGAGCGTGACGCCGCCGTCGGCGGAGACGTGGCCGCCGTAGACGGTGAAGACCTGCCGCATCGCGTCGAGGAAGCCGCCGAGGCCCGTGATGGCCTTGACCGGCAGGACGAGCAGGATGCCGAGGATCGGCAGGGCGTAGAGCAGGACGGACAGGACGGCGCTGCGGAAGATGGCGAAGGGGACGTCCTTCTGGGCGTCGGTCATCTCCTCGCCGGCGGTGTTGGGCAGTTCGAAGCCGACGTAGTTGAACATCAGGACGGGCACCAGGGCGACGAATCCGGCGTACGTCGGGGAGAAGTCGCCGCCCCCGAAGCCGTGCAGGCCGTGCTTGATGCCGTAGATCACGACGGTGAGGGTGAACAGGCCGAGCAGCACGAAGCGGCTCCAGGCGCCGAGGGTGGGGATCCACTTGCCGATGTCGAAGGAGAGGATCGCGGCGAGCACGCCCACCCAGACGAACAGGAGGGTGAAGACGTAGAAGGCCGGGGTGCTCAGGTCCTTTCCGTCGTTGAAGAAGGTGGTGTAGGCCGTGACGGCGGAGACGGACAGGGTGCCGCCGAGCCACACCGGGTTGGTGATCCAGTACAGGAAGTTGTTGACCGCTCCGGCGAGGCGTCCGAAGGCGCGGCTGGTCCATATGTAGGGGCCGCCCTCGTCGGGAAAGGCGGCACCGAGTTCGGCGGTGAGCAGCGCGGAGGGGACGAAGAAGACGGCGGCCAGCACGAGGAGCCAGGTGAACGCCTCGGCGCCGTTGGAGGCGACGCTGCCGATGGTGTCGACGCCGACGATGGTGCACAACAGGAAGAAGAGGATGTCGAAACGGCCGAAGTGCTTGCGCAGCTTCTGCCGTTCGGTCTGGGCCGCCGGCGGCGGGGCCGGCTCGAAGGTGGTGGGGCCAGCAGTCACCAGGGCTCCTGTGTGCTCGTACCGACAGGCGAGATTTGGCCAATGATCTGGCGGTATCGGACGGCCCACAAGCGGTCATGGACAACTCTTGACCATCGATTCTCCGGGCGGACGCACCGGTAACCGCGACGAAACAGGGGAGCGTTGCACACGCGCCGCTGATTCAGCCGTGGCCGGCGTGCAGGTGGCTGTGGGAGACCTCGGGGGGACAGGGCTCCCGCTTCGGGCGGCGGTGGCGGCGCCAGTCGTGGACGGCGAGGGTCAGACCGGCGAGGACGGGCAGGACGCCGAGGCCCACGGCGGTGGCGACGGCGGTCCGGTAGTCGTGCTGCGCCGCGCCCAGGACCAGGTAGAAGACGCCGGGCAGGGCCGCCGTACCGATGGCGCCGCCCAGGCGCTGACCGGTCTGCAGGGCGCCGCCGGCGGCCCCGGCCATGCGGACGGGTACGTCCCGCAGGGTCATGGTCACGTTGGGAGAGATCACGCAGCCGCTGCCCACGCCGCCGACGAAGAGGACGGGGATGGTGAGCCAGGTCGCGACGTCGGCCGGAGCGAGGCGCAGGACCAGGGCGGTGCCGCCGAGGCCGAGGGTGACGCCGATGAGGCCGCAGACGGTGAGCAGCCTGCCCAGCCGGTCGACCAGGCGCCCCGCGATCGCGGCGGCGAGGGCGGAGCCGAGGGCGAAGGGGGTCACCGCGAGTCCCGAGCGCAGCGGCGAGTAGTCCAGGCCGTTCTGGAAGAAGAGGGCGAACACCAGCCATACGCCGCTGAAGCCGATGAAGTACAGGGTGGCGATGCCCGCGCCGATGGCGTATCCGCGGACGGTGGTGACGAGGCGGGGGTCCAGCAGCGGCTGGCCCTCGTGGGCCAGGACGCGCCGCTCCCAGCGCGCGAAGACGGCGAGCAGGGCGAGGCCCAGCGGGAAGAGCCACCACAGCCGTCGTACGCCGCCGGACTCGGCCAGGACGAGGGGGAGCATCAGGGCGAGGACGCCGGAGCCGAGGAGGGCGACGCCGCCCAGGTCGAGGCGTTCCCGGTGGCCCGGGGCCGTGCTGGGCAGCAGGCGCATGCCCAGCAGCAGGGCGGCCATGCCGATGGGCACGTTGACGTAGAAGATCCAGCGCCAGCCCTGGGGACCGTCGGCCAGGGTGAGGATGAGGCCGCCGACGACGGGGCCGATGGCGCTGGAGATGCCGACGGTGGCCCCGAACAGGCCGAAGGCGCGGCCGCGTTCGGCTCCGCGGAACATCTGCTGGATGAACGCGGAGTTCTGGGGGGCGAGGCAGCCCGCGGCGACGCCCTGGGCGAGGCGGGCGGCGACGAGCAGGGCGATCGAGGGGGCGGCGCCGGCGGCGGCGCTGCACACGACGAACGCGGTCAGCGCCAGGAGGTAGATGCGGCGTCTGCCGATCGCGTCGCCGACGCGGCCCGCGGTGACCAGGACCAGGGCGAAGGCGAGGGCGTAGCCGGAGACCACCCACTGGATGGCGGGGGCGGAGGCGTGCAGGTCGCGTTGCATGGAGGGGAGCGCCACGGCGACGATCGTGACGTCGAGCAGGCTCATGAACCCGGCGACCAGAGTGACCCACAGCGCTTTCCAGCGTCGTGGGTCGGGTGTGTCGTTCGCCTGGGTCGGCACTGCTCCTCCTTCGCGGACCGGGTTACCGGTGCGGCGGGTACCCGGAGAGGCGGGAGTGTCCCGTGACGTGGTGCGGGGAGTGGGGGCGGGCGCGGGTTCACTCCTGGTGGGCGTCGATGTCGCCGTTGACCGTGGTCAGCGTCATGGTAGGGCCGGTGCGGGCGTTGTGCGTGGGCACGTCGACCGAGGTGCGGCCGTTCTGTGTCCCGGCCGTCACGGCGTAGGCGGGAGGGTCGTGCGGGACGGTGACGTCGACGGAGCCGTTGGTGGTCGTCGCGGAGACACCCGAGGGGGCGGTGGTGCAGGCGAGCGTCACGTCTCCGTTGACGGTGCTCGCGCGCAGCCGGTCCGCGGCGAGTCCGTCGGCGCGCACCGAGCCGTTGCGGGTGGTCAGGCGCAGCGTGGCGGTGTCGTCTCCGGCGCGGGTGACGGTCACGTCGCCGTTGACGGTGGTCAGGTCCAGCGCGGCCGCGATCCCGGCCGCGTCGATGCCGGCGTTGCGGGCGCCGACCGTGACGCTCATGCCGTCGGGGACCTTGACGTAGGGCATGCGGGGGCACGGGCCCGAGCACGACAGGTCGAGGGTCCAGATGTGGTCGTGGTGGGACCAGGCGGTGTGGACGTGGTCGTCGACGGTGACACGGTGTCCGTCGGCCGGACGCAGGCGCAGGCCGTTGTCGGTGGTGATGACGAGGTGGTCGCCGGATGCCGGGCGCGCGGAGGTCGCGGCGGCCGAGGTCCGGGACGCCTCGTGTGCGTCGTCGCCGCACGCCGTGGTCACCGCGAGGAGGGGCAGGACCGCCGCGAGCAGCAGCGCGGGTGTTGAGGGCATCGCCTTCATGGGCGTACGAGTGCCCCGTGCCGGTGTCCGCATGACGGGGTGTCGGAAGCAACGAAAGGGCCCCGCACCGGAATTACCGGAGCGGGGCCCACAAGAGCGCCGGGCAGGCCTTGCACCTGCATTTCCCCGCAGGAAGCGGGGCGTCTTTCCTTGGACCACCAACGCACGACCAAGTGGCGGGAGTTCCCCGGCCGCTCGCTCTGCGTTCATCCTATCGCACCTCAACCGCCCCGCTCACCACACCCGTTGACGCCCGCACCGCACTCCCGACGGTAAAGCCAAGGTATGGTCTAGACCAAAAGGCGCTTTGGTCTAGACCGAGGTATGGACGCGGCCGGCGGGACGACCCGAAGCTGGGGCACCCCCACTTCACAGGAGGCACACCGTGAAACGCCTTCGCGCATGTCTCGGCGCGGCCACCGGCGTCATGCTGACCGCCGCCGGAACCACGGCCCTGGTCGCGGGCCACGCCTCGGGCGCGACCACCGCGCTCGACAACCGCTGGTACGCGGCGGCTCCGTACCTCATGCCGCTCGACAACGACCCGCCCGACCCCGCCGCCATCATGGACGCCACCGGCCTCAAGGCCTTCCAGCTCGCCTTCGTCCTCGCCCCCAACGGCGGCGGCTGCTCCCCCACTTGGGGCGGTACGGCACCAGTCTCCTCGGACACCGCCGTGCAGTCCGTCATCGACACCATCCGCGCCAAGGGCGGCGACGTCTCGATCTCCGTCGGCGGCTACGGCGGCACGAAGCTCGGGCAGACCTGCTCGGACGCCGCCGCGACGGCAGCCGCCTACCAGCAGGTCATCACCAAGTACGGGCTGCACGCGATCGACTTCGACCTGGAGGAGCCGGAGTACGAGAACACCGCGGCCATCAGGAACGAGATCGGGGCGGCGAAGATACTCCAGCAGAACAACCCGGGCCTGTACGTCTCCGTGACCACCGCCGGCACCGCCGACGGCACCGGCTGGTTCGGCAAGCAGATGCTGCTGGAGGCGAAGTCGCAGGGGTTCACCCCGAACAACTTCTCCATCATGCCCTTCGACGGCGGCTTCAACGGAGCGGCCTCGCAGACGAGCGCGCTCACCGACTTCAACGCGATCCTGCAGTCCACCTTCGGCTGGGACCAGGCGACGGCGTACGCCCATGAGGGCTTCTCCGGCATGAACGGGCGCAGCGACTCCGGGGAGATCTTCACCCAGGCCGACTTCCAGACCGTGCTGGACTACGCCACGGCCCACAACATGGACCGCTTCACCTTCTGGTCCCTCAACCGGGACCGCCAGTGCAGCCCGGTCGACAACGGCGGCCGTACGTCCGGCACCTGCTCCAGCGTGGCGCAGAACTCCTGGGACTTCGCGAAGTACTCGGTGAAGTTCGCGGGTGCCACACCGCCGTCCACGACGCCCACGCCCCCTCCGCCGCCCACCGGGTGCAAGACCGCCTGGAGTTCGAGCGCGGTGTACACCGCCGGGGACGAGGTGTCGTACAACCGGCACAACTGGAAGGCCAAGTGGTGGACGCAGAACGAGGTGCCCACCGCCTCCGACTGGGGAGTCTGGCAGGACGAGGGGCCCTGCTGACGGACCGCCGGAAAGAGCCGGGCACGGATCAGGTCGTCGACCGACCGCTCCGTGCCCGGTCGCTCGTCGCGCGTCAGATACGGCCGCCGGTCAGACGAGTGATCGGGCCGAGGGAGCGACGGCCGGCGCGGCGGCCCGCCGCGTACGTCGTGGCGCCGAGCGCCGTCAGGCCCGCTCCCACGCCCGCCGCGAGGGCCTTGCGGTGGGCGATCGCCACCCACGCCGTCTTGGCGACGGCGGCGGCCTGACCGGAGGCGGCGATGACGGCCTGGCGGCCGGCTTCGACACGCTCGGTCGCGGACTGGGCGACCGCGGCGGTCGTCCCCGCCGCACGCTCGGTCGTGTCCGCGGCGGTCGACGCCACGTCAGCGGTCTTCTCGGCGGCCTTGTCCGCGGCCTTGGAGGCCGGAGCGGTCGCCTTCGCGGTGGTCCGGCGGGCCTTGGCGGCCGTGCTGCGCGCGGATCCGGAATCTCGACTCGTGTCGTTGTTCGATGGGCTCATGGAATCCGCGTTGCCGCTCGATGCGACGGCAAACACGTTCCGGCCGACACAGTGTCACGCTCCGCGCATCCAGGCGCGGGTGCCGAAGGAGGCGCACGCCCTGGAGGCCACTGCGGCCGCCTGACGCAGGGCGTCGGCGAAGGTCCGTGACGTCAGGTCGCCCGGTCCGGCCAGGTGATGGGCGAGGGCACCGTGCAGGATGTCACCCGCGCCCAGTGTGTCCGCGACCGGCACCGCGGGCACCTCCACCGTTCCGGAGCCGTCGGGTCCCGCCCACTCGACGGGCCCCGCTCCCGCGCTGACGGCCGACCAGGTGACGCCGTGTTCCCGCAGGTACCGCAGCGTGTCGGCGGGCGTGCGGGTGCCGGGCGGGTGGAAGTCGGCCGAGCAGACGGCGACGTCGATCAACGGCAGCAGATCCTGTGTCCCGTCCTTCCAGCTGCCCCCGTCGAGAAGGGTCGTACGGCCGGCGGAGCGGGCCGCGCGTGCGGCGGCCAGGGCGAGTTTCCCGTGGTGTCCGTCGAGTTCGACGATGTCGCAGGCCGCCACCAGGGCGTCGAGGTCGGCGGGCGGGGTCAGGCGGTGGCGGGTGGCGTTGGTCGAGGCGACCGCCCGCTCACCGGTGGAGGCGGTGACCAGGACGGAGGAGACGGCGGGCGGTTCGGTCGACTCCGCCGCCAGGTCGGTCACCGTCACGCCCAGCTGTCGCAGATCCGCCGTGACGGCACGGCCCAGGGGGTGGGAGCCGATCGCCGTGAGCAGACGCGCCCTGCCGCCCAGGTGGGTGAAGGCCACGGCCGCGTTCGCCGCCGGGCCGCCCGCGGCGATGGTCTGCTCGCGCGAGCTGAGCTTCTCGTCCGAGCCCGGGACGTGATCCACCAACTGGATGACGTCGAGGGTGCACAGGCCGACGAAGAGCCCGGCGGGGTGTGTGCGTGTCGTCGCTTCCACGCGTCCAGCATGCCCCGTGGGCATTTACTAACAATTGATTGAGCAGTCCAGGCTGATAAACCTAGCCTTACTACTTATGAAGACGTGGACAGAGGCATCCCCAGAGGGTGGGCGCGAGGCGCGGGACAGCGTCCGGCTCGCCTCCGACCTGCGGCTCGCGGTGGGACGCGTGACCCGGCGGCTGCGGCAGGCCCACGCCGTGGGTGATGTGTCGCTGTCCGGCGTGTCGGTCCTGGCCCGGCTCGCCGCCGACGGCCCCGACTCGCCGACCTCGCTCGCCGAGATGGAGCGCGTCCGGCCGCAGGCGATGGCCGGCACGCTCGCGCTGCTGGAACGACGCGGCCTGGTCCGCCGTACCCCCGACGCCACGGACGGCAGGCGCAGCATCGTGGCCGTCACCGAGGAGGGGCGGGCCATGCTGGCCGAGCGGCGGTCGGAGTCGGTGGACCGGCTGGGCGCCGTCCTGGAGGGCTTCAGCGCCGAGGAGCGCGCCACTCTCGCCGCGGCCCTGCCCCTTCTCGACCGACTGGCGGAGCGGCTGTGATCGCGCGGCGCAAGGACGCCCCGGCCGGGCCCGGCTACAAATGGGTCGCGCTGTCGAACACCACGCTCGGCGTGCTGATCGCCACGATGGACGCCTCCATCGTGATCATCTCGCTGCCCGCGATCTTCCGCGGGATCGGCCTCGACCCGCTGGCGCCGGGCAACATCGGCTATCTGCTGTGGATGATCCTGGGCTATCTGCTGGTCTCGGCCGTGCTGGTCGTCGTGCTCGGCCGGCTGGGTGACATGTTCGGCCGGGTCCGGATCTACAACCTCGGCTTCCTCATCTTCGCGTGCGCCTCCGTGGCGCTGTCACTGGACCCGTTCCGGGCCGGGGCGGGGGCGCTGTGGCTGATCCTGTGGCGGATCGTGCAGGCCTTCGGCGGCTCCATGCTGACCGCCAACTCGGCCGCCATCCTCACCGACGCCTTCCCGGCCCGGCAGCGCGGCATGGCGCTGGGCATCAACCAGATCACCGCGCTCGCCGGCCAGTTCCTCGGCCTGCTCGCGGGCGGTCTGCTCGCCGCCGTCGACTGGCGGGCGGTGTTCTGGGTGAGCGTCCCGGTCAGCGTCACCGGGACCATCTGGTCGTATCTGAGCCTGCGTGAGACCGCGTCGGGCCGGCGCGGCCGCATCGACTGGCTGGGCAATCTCACCTTCGCGGCCGGCGCCGGGATCCTGCTGGCCGGCATCACCTACGGCATCCAGCCCTACGGCGACAGCGCCACGGGCTGGGCGAATCCCTGGGTCCTCGCCGGCCTGATCGGCGGCGTGACCCTGCTGCTGGCGTTCTGCCTCATCGAGACGCGGGTCGCCGAACCGATGTTCCACCTGGCCCTGTTCACGGTGCGCGCCTTCACGGCGGGCAATCTGGCCGCGCTGCTGACGGCGATCGCGCGCGGCGGGCTGCAGTTCATGCTGATCATCTGGCTGCAGGGCATCTGGCTGCCGCTGCACGGCTACGACTTCGAGGACACCCCGCTGTGGGCGGGCATCTTCATGCTCCCGCTCACCGTGGGTTTCCTGCTCGCGGGACCCGTGTCCGGCTATCTGTCCGACCGGTTCGGCGCGCGGCTGTTCTCCACCGCCGGTCTGTGTCTGGTCGCCTGCTCGTTCCTCGGCCTGCTCGCGCTGCCCGTCGACTTCGCATACGGCCCGTTCGCGGCGCTGTTGCTGCTCAACGGGCTGGGCCAGGGCATGTTCTCCTCGCCCAACACGTCCTCGATCATGGGCAGTGTGCCGCCCGAGCACCGCGGGGTGGCCTCGGGCATGCGGTCCACGTTCCAGAACTCCGGGACCGCCCTGTCCATCGGGGTGTTCTTCTCCCTGATGGTGTCGGGGCTCGCCTCCTCGCTGCCCGCCACGCTCACCAGCGGTCTTCAAGCGCACGGCGTGCCGGCCGGCGCGGCCGAGCACGCCGCCTCGCTGCCGCCGGTGAGCACGCTGTTCGCGACGTTCCTCGGCAACAACCCCATCGAGCATCTGCTCGGATCGGGCGGCGTCCTCGACCAGGTCACCATGAGCCAACGTGCCGCCCTGACGGGCCACACGTTCTTCCCGCGCCTTGTATCGGGGCCGTTCCACCACGGTTTGACCATCGTGTTCGGCGTCGCGGCGGGCATGGCCCTGATCTCGGCGCTGGCCTCCGCGCTGCGCGGGGCCCATCACGCGGAGTACGAGCGTCCCACCGCGTCCGCCGACGGCCAGGAGGCGGCACGGCCCCGCCACAACACGCCGTCGTGAACGGTCAGTCGGCCGCGAAGTCGCGCAGCTCGTCCTTGGGACCGTTGAACCTGTCGTGGTCGCCGACCGTGGGGCCGGAGGAGGTGTACTGCCACATCGTGTACGAGGACCAGCCGGCCGGGAGCGCGCCCACCGAGGAGGCGTAGCGGGCCACCCACAGGGGGTTGGTGGATCCGAAGGCGGCCGAGTCGCCCGTGCAGGTGCTCCACCAGCTGGTGGCCGTGTAGATGACGGCGGCGCGCCCGGTGCGGGCCTTGTAGCGGTTCACGAAGTCCCGGATCCAGGACACCATGCCGCTCTTGGACTTGCCGTAGCAGGAGTCGCCGTAGGGGTTCCACTCGATGTCGAGGGCGCCGGGAAGCGTCTTTCCGTCGCCGGACCAGCCGCCGCCGTGGTCGACGAAGTAGTCGGCCTGGGCGGTGCCGCTGCTGGTGTCGGGGGTGGCGAAGTGGTAGGCGCCGCGCACCATCCCGGTGTCGTAGGAGCCGCCGTACTGCTGGGCGAAGTACGGGTTGCGGTAGGAGGTGCCCTCGGTGGCCTTGACGTAGGCCCAGCCGACGCCGCTGCTCCACAGGGTGGACCAGGAGGCGTTGCCCTGGTAGCTGGAGACGTCGACGCCCTCGGTCTGGGCGGAGCGGGTCAGCGGGGCGGCGTCCGCCCGGGTGTCGGCGCCGTCGTGGGCGAGGACGCCCATGCCCATGTAGGCGCTGCCGCGCACGGGTATGGGTATGGACTCGGCCGACGCGGACGCGATCGGCAGGGTGGACAGGGCCAGGAGGAGACCGGCCGTGACGGCGGTCGGGCGTATGCGCGAGCGGGCGCGCCTGCGGGTGTTTGGTTGCACATCAGCCATCTGACCCGCAGTCGCGCCCGCTCGCACGTCATGCTGCGCCCAACGAAGCAACGACCCGCCGTCAGCGTCTGCGCCAGTTCCACCCGCTGCCGATGCCCGCCACGTGCAGGGCCAGCGCCGTCAGCCCGAGCAGCATGACGTTGGTCGAGGTGAAGGTGTCGTTGGTGGAGATGTCGGCCGCGTTGATGAGGAACGCGATGAAGAACAGGACCGCGGAGAGGATCGCCAGCATGATGTCCGTCCAGTCGGTGGGTCGGGGGTCTCGTACCGTGTGGGGTCCGAATGCCCCCGACTCACCGGCTCACGCCGACGGCCCGCTGCTTCAGCGGCCGTGGCCCCGGTCCAGCCGTTCGAGCACCGCTCCCGCCATCGCCGCCTCGCCCTTGGCGTTGGGATGGGCGGGAGCGGCCGGGGAGGCCGGCCGCAGGGGCTCGATCCAGCGGTCGGCGGGCGCCTTGCACATGTCGTGGCCCCGGGTGGGCGCGTAGGTGTCGACGTACTCCGCGTGGTTGAAGAATGCCGTGAGACGGAGCATCAGGTTGAGCCGCTTCTCGGTGTCACGCAGATAGGGGAAGTCCTTGGCGGCGAAGGGCACCGTGGGGTAGCAGCCGCTGCCGTCGTCGGGCAGCAGGTCGGGGTAGCCGACGACCACGACACGCGCGTGCGGCGCCCTGTCGTGCACGGCCCTGAGCACCCGGGCGACCTTCGGCGCGGTCTGCAGCACCGCGAGGGCGAGTTGGTCGACGCCGGAGGCGGTGTAGTGGCGCTGGCAGGGGTTGCCCGCGAGGTCCTGGGCGGAGAGCTGGGCACAGGTGGCGATGATGGAGCCGAAGCCGATGTCGTTGCCGCCGATCTGGACGGTCACCAGGTCGGTTCCGCGCTCCACCGCGTCGAGTTGGGGGCCGTTGGTGCCCTGCGGCTTCCACATCTCCTCGGTCGTCGCGCCGGCACAGCTGACGTCGTCGAGGACCGTGCCCTGTCGCTCGGCGGCGACCAGCGAGGGGTAGTTGTGGTCGGAGCGGGCGCAGTTGGCGTCGACCTGGGTGGGGATCACGGGACCCGAGGTGTAGGAGTCGCCGAGCGCCACGTACTCCGTCTTCTTGTGTCCGCCGGGAGAGCCGTGCGCGGTGGCCGGGGTCCCGGCGGCCAGGACGAGGGCGCAGCTGCCGACGGCGGCCGCAACTGCCGTGGCCCGTCGGCGTCTTGACGGTGATACGGCCGGCTGCGTGTCACGCTTCATGGAGACCTCCTGGTCCGAGCCGTCAGGGCGGAACGCGGCCGCGCACGGTCGTCGCACGTTCAACTGGGCTTGTATACCGGTGAGTAGAGCCTGTCGGCCAGGGGCGTACAGCGACGAATTCAGGTGTTTGCGGTGCGGAACGGGCGAGTCCGCCCTGTCGCCGGCCGCTCGCCCGTCACGCAAACCAGTTCGACGCGCCCTCGTCCGGCCGAGCACTCCGATGGGCACCCGCCACACCTGTCACAGACGCAACATCCGAGGTCAGCGGCCGGACGGGCCCTCACCAGGGAGTTCGGCGGAAGTCGCTGCGCGCGGTCCGCCGCCCGCATAGCGTGCGGTATCCCGAACCGCTCCCCCACGTCCCCGCGGTCCGCACCTCTTGGGCCCTGACCCACCAGGAGATCTTGGGATGTCCTCCGACAGCTCCGAGTTATACCCGGCGCAACACCGGCCCGGCCGGCACGCCTTCGTCTCCCCCGCCGCCCACTCCCCCGCTCCGCGCGAGGTCCGGCGGCTGCCGGTGCCCACCCGCTCGTGGACCGGCCCGCACCGGGACCTGCGGCTGCTGCGCCGGGCGGCGCGCCGACTGCGCCGCGTGGCCACGTTCGCCGCCCTCGGCTACTTCGCCGCCTTCCTCACCCTGACCGTCGCCCGCCCGTCCGTCATGACCCGCCCCGCGCCCGGCGGCCTGCCCACCGGACTGCTGCTCGCCCTGGTCCAACTCCCGGTCACCTGGCTGGCGGTGCTCGTATACGAGTTCACCGCACGCCGGTACGTCGACCCACTGGCCCGGCAGGTGCGCCGGCACGCCCACGGCACCGTCGACGGGGAGCCGCGGCCGTGACCGACTTCGACGGCACCGCGCAGTCCTGGTCGCTGGTGGCGTTCTCCACGGTCGTCACCCTCACGCTGCTGCTGTGCGTGCTCACCGGCCCCGACCGCGACGACCTCGACGAGTTCTACACCGGCTACCGCTCCCTGTCGCCGCTGCGCAACGGCCTGGCCATCGCCGGCGACTACATCTCCGCCGCGACCGTGCTCACCATCGGCGGGGTCATCGCGCTGTGCGGCTACGACGGGGTCGTCCTGGCCCTGAGCACCCTGCTGTCGCTGTTGCTCCTGATGGTCCTGCTGGCCGAACCCCTGCATCACACGGGCCGGTTCACCATGGGCGACGCGCTGGGCCGGCGCCTGCCCGGGCGCGCGGTGCGCATCACGGCGTGCGCGGTGACGCTGGCCGCGCTCGTGCCGATGATGGTCGTCCAACTGGCGGGCGTGGGACAGCTGCTGGCGTTCATCCTCGGCTTCCACGACAGCGCGATGCGCACCGGCTGCGTCGTCGGGGCCGGAGCGCTGATGATCACCTACGCGGCGATCGGCGGGATGCGGGGCACCGCGCTGATCCAGATCCTCAAGACGGTGGTGCTGCTCGGGTCAGGGCTGGTCGTCGCCGCGCTCGTGCTGCACACCTTCGGCTGGAGTCCGCGCACCCTGTTCCAGGCGGCGGCACACCGCAGCGGGGCGGGTGACGGCTACCTGCGCTACGGCCTGCAGTTCGCGAGCGGGCCGCACCGCGGCCTGGACATGGTCAGCACCCAGTGCGCCATCGTGCTGGGCGGAGCCTGTCTGCCGCATGTCACCATGCGCATGTACACCGCCGGCAGCGCGCGGCAGGTGCGGCGCGCGATGTCCTGGGCGGTGTCGACGGTCACCCTGTTCATCGCCGTCATCACCGTCGTGGCCGTCGGTGCCACGGCCCTCATCGGGAGCACGGGCGTCGCCGCCGCCGATCCGCGCGGCAACACCGCCTATCTGCTGGGCGCGCGGGCCGCGTTCGGCATGCGCCTTTCGCACGCGGAGAGCCTGTTGTTCACCGCGGTCACCACGGCGATCTTCCTGACGCTGCTGGCGTCCGTGGCCAGCATGACCCTGGCCTGCGCCAACTCCCTGGCCCACGACGTCGTCGCCACGCGCCGGCCCACCCCACCGCAGCGCGAGACGGCCCTGGCCCGGCTGGCCGCCCTGGCCGTGGGCCTGCCGGTGATCGCGCTGGCCGTGCTCGCCCAGCACCGCAGCCTCCAGCCGCTGGCCACCCTCTCGTTCTGTCTGGGTGCCTCGGCCATCGCGCCCGCACTCGTCTACAGCCTCTTCTGGCGGCGCTACACCCGCGCCGGACTGCTGTGCACCCTGATCGGCGGCAGCATGAGCGTGCTCGTCCTGATCACCGGCACCAACCTGGTCTCCGGTACACCTCAATCAGCCTTTCCCGACGTCGACTTCAACTGGTTCCCCTTCACCACGACGGCCCTGGTCTCCGTACCCGCGGGCTTCCTGTGCGGCCTGTTCGGCACCCTGCTGTCCGGCAGAAGGGCGACCAGGCGGGAGCGGGAGCGGTACGAGGCCGTGGAGCACCTGCTGCTCGCCGGTCCCGCACGCCCCAAGAGCGGATGACGGCAGGGCATGGCACGTGGCCGGATTCCCTCCCCCGGCCCGGCGAGCCACCGCGCGCTGGGTATTCCTGCGGAGGTCGAGGCAGGCGGCGTTGGGGGGCTGACACTGTGGCAGGCCGAGGGTGGACTTCCGGGCCCTTCTCATCGCGTCACCCACAGAGACGTCAGCCTGTACGCGCCCCGCTGGCCGAGGCACCCGACGGCCCGCGCTTTCGTGACGTCCTGCCGGCGTTGGCGGGACTGGTCGTGGTGGTGTGCGCGGTGGTCGCCGTGCTGGCCCTGGGATACCGGGCCGCGGGGATCGGGGTTCCGCTGGCCGGTGTGGTCGTCCTGGCCATCGCGGTAACGGTCGTCGTGCGGCGCCAGGGCCCGGTCATGCGTCGGCGCCTCGGGTACTACACGCCCGAGGAACTCCTCGAACTCGACACCCAGGGACTCGCGTTGGCGGTGGCGCGGATGCTGCGCCGGGACGGGTGGCGGGTACGGCTGCTGCCGGCCGCCGACCGGCCGCGGCTGTGCGCCCTGGACAGCAGCGGACGCCGGCTGGACGTCGCCTTCCGGCCGGTCGCCGAGCCCCTGCCCGACGAGGACCTGCCCCATCCGCACACCCACCGGGAGAACGGCCAGTCGCCGCTCCACCTGGTCGTGCACCGCGGCTCGTTCGGCGCGCGCGACGTCCGGTGGGCGCGGCGGCAAGGCAGGACCTGTCTGCTGGACGGCTCCCTCCTCAGGCGTTGGGGCCAGGGCACGCGGCTGAACGAATTGCTGCCCACAGGCTTGTGACATCCCGTGGACGCCTATATTACTGAAACGTAACCTACTCGGGGGTACCGCCGGTAACACCCCCGCGGGTACGGTCCTGACACTTCGTCTAAGAGTGCGCGAGCTGCGGTGGGACGACCGCGCCTCGTGCCGTCGGCCCCTGCCCCACCGGGCCGCAGGACGCCCGAGCCGCAGATCGAGGCTCGGCCTCCCCCCACTTCGGAGGTCCGTCATGCCCGTTTCCGCACGTCTGCTCGCCGTGGCCGTCACGACCGCCACATGTCTCGGCGCCACCGTCGTACCCGCAGCCGCCGCGTCGCCCACCGAGGCCGTGGTCTCCCGCGGTGTCACCATCCCGGAGTTCTACAACCCGCCCGCCACCCTCCCCTCGGCCGACGGCGCCCTGGTGCGCAGCGAACCGCTGCCCCTCGCGCTGAGCCTGCCCGGCGTCAACGGCCCCCTGCCCGGCACCGCCACCCGCCTGATGTACAAGTCGACCGACTCGCGCGGCGAGGCGATGGCCGTCACCGGCGCCTACATCGAGCCGTCCGCCGCCTGGAAGGGCACCGGCGACCGGCCGCTGGTCGCCGTCGCACCCGGCACCATGGGACAGGGCGACCAGTGCGCCGCCTCCCTCGGCCTGGAGCACCCGCTCACGGCCAACGGACAGACGGTGTCCATCGGTTACGAGGACCTGGCGATCTACCGCCTGCTCGCCGAGGGCGTCGCCGTCGTCGTCACCGACTACGCCGGCCTCGGCACCACGGACCGGCTGCACACCTACGTCAACCGCGTCGACGAGGCCCACGCCGTCCTCGACGCCGTCCGCGCCGCACGCTCACTGCCCGGAACGTCCCTCACCCGCACCTCGAAGGTGGCCCTCTTCGGCTACAGCCAGGGCGGCGGGGCGACCGCGGCCGCCGCCGAACTCCAGCCGGCCTACGCCCCGGACGTCACCCTCGCCGGAACCTCCGCGGGCGCCCCGCCCGCCGACCTGGTGGAGGTCACCAAGGCCATCGACGGCAGTGAACTCGCCGGCGCGCTGGGCTGGTCCGTCAACGGCTTCCTGCAGTCCGACCCCGCCCTCAAGCCGATCGCCGAGGCCCACCTCAACACGAAGGGCAAGGCGGCCCTCGCGGACCTCTCCACCATGTGCGTGGGCGACGCCCTGTTCGCCTACAACGGCAAGCACAGCACCGGTTGGACCACCGACGGCCGCTCCATCAGCGACATCATCCAGTCGGAGCCGGCGCTCACGGCCTTCCTCGACCAGCAGCGCATCGGCAGGATCGAACCGTCCTCGCCGGTCCGCGTGTCCACCGGCACCAGCGACAACCTGGTACCGCACGCGCAGGCCCGGCAACTCGCCGTGGACTGGTGCGCCAAGGGCGCCGACGTGACGTACAAGCCCATCGCGCTGCCGAACCTGGGCAGCGCGCTGATCAACCACTTCACGCCGCTGCTGACCGACCAGGGCGACGCGATCGCGTGGCTGACCGACCGGCTCGACGGCAAGGCCGCCACCTCCAACTGCGGTGTTCTGTCCGGCCTTTCCTGACAGCGCAACAGCGCTGACACCGCTCCAGCGCTGACACCGCTAGAGCTGTACGGCGCCCTCCGCCGCGCAGGCCTCGGCGGCCAGCCCGCCGGCCACCGGATCCGGCCGCAGCATCTGGGTCACCACCTCGGCGGTGGCCCGGTGCCAGTCGCCGCTGCGCCGGATCATCCCGTGGTCCCCGCCCCGTACCGCCACCAGGCCCGCCGCCATTCCGGCGGCGCGGGCCCGGTGGACGTAGTCGACCGAGTCGGCGTAGGCCGTCACCCGGTCGCGGTCGCCGTGCAGGAGCACGGTGCGGACGTGGTCGAGCTGGTCGACGGGGTCCTCGGGCGGACACCACGGGGCGAGCGCCACCACGCCCCGCACCGTCGGGTGGGCCGCGGCGCGCAGGGCGGCCCGGGCGCCCATCGAGTGGCCCACGAGGACGACGGGCGCACCGGCCGTCAGCTCCTGGAGGTCGTCGAGGGCGCGCAGGGCGTCCTCGGCGGGGTCGCCGTCGTTCCAGCCCCGGTAGCGGTAGCGGACCTGCCCCAGCAGGACGTCCTGCGCCGCCGTCGCCGCGGCGGCCCGCAGCACCGGGTGCATGCGGAGCGCGGCGACCTGCCAGGGGCGCGCCGTACGACGGCTCTCCTCCTGGCCGCCGTGCAGGGTGAGGACCGCCGCGGTCGCGCTCCGCAGCGGGGCATGGCGCACGATCAGTGCGGACGTGTTGCGCTCCACGCGCCCATCCTGCCTCATGCCGATGACACCCCCGTTTCGCCCACCGCCACGGGGGGCGCACGCGATGAACCAGTGAGCCCTGTACGCGCCTCCACCGGGACGGGGACGATGCGCTGTGTCGGTGCTCAACCCGTCGTGAAAGCAGGTCGGCTCCCGTGCTGTTGCGTCTTCCCGAAGTCCGTGTCCGAAGCGCAGGAGTGCATGGCTCAGGGAGCGGTGCCCGTCGGCGGGGCCACGCTGGTGTGGGCCAGCTGGCAACGGGACGGGTTCCCCGAGCAGGCGATGTCCCTGCGCAACGTCCCGGAGGCCACCGTGATCGCGCCCGGCACCCTGGGCGGCGCCGTCGTGCTCAACCGGATCGACGAGCGTGTTCCCGAGGTCCTCCGCGAGGCGGCGGCCTCCGTCGGCACCGGCGCGGTACGCCGCACCGCGACCGTCGGCGGCAACCTCGTCGGCAGCACCCTGCGCTGTCTGCTGCCCGCCGCCCTGGTGCTCGACGCCCGGGCGACGGTCCTGGAGCCGGAGGGGGCACGGGAGACGGACCTCGCCGAAGTCCTCGCCAAGCAGCACCTGTTGCTGAGCCTGCACTGGTCCGACCCCGTCACCAGCGCCTACCGCAAACTGGCCGGCGAGGCGGGCGGCCCGCCGCCGTTCGTGGTGGCCGGCGCGGTGCACCGCGGCCCGGACGGCCGCCTCCTCCTGCGTCTCGCCGCCCGCGACGGCTACGAGGTCCTCGCCGGTGCGGCCGTCTGCGACGCCGGGCCCGAGCAGGCCCTCACCACGCTGCGTGAGACGGCCGTCGGCACGCTCAACGACGACCGCTGGGAGGTCGTACGACGGCACGCCACGGATCTGCTCGCGCGTCCTGCCGTGCGCTGACCGCCTACAGGGCCGCCAGCCAGGCGGCCGTGTCGCGGGGGTGGCGCAGTCTCACCGTGTCGAGGGGCGCGAAGCGCCCGTCCGCGGAGCGGCGCGCGATCTCCTGATGGCGTGAGGTGTGCTGCGTCCACGCCCACCAGGCCGGGTGCTCCCTGCTCAGCCAGCCCGACCAGGTCTCCCGGTTGCCGCCGAAGAGGACCTCGCGGGTGAGGGAACGCCGCAGCGAGCGGCGCAGGACGCGCGGCATGACGACCCGGCGCGGATAGTCCAGCCACACCACCGTGTCCGCCCGGTCCCACAGCAGGTCGCGGACCTCGGGATATCCCAGCGAGTCCACGATCCACCGGGGTTCCGCCGCCATCCGGGACACCGTCTCCACCAGCTCGCCGTTGACGGCCCACCCGGGGCCGGTGAAGTACAACGCGTCCATTTCGTGGTACGGCAGATCCAGACGCCGGCTCAGGGAATGAGCCAGCGTGGACTTGCCCGCGCCCGTGACACCCACCACCAGGATCCGTTCCACCGGCACACCGTACGGGACATGTCCTGCGGACACCGGCGTGCGGTGGAACGATGGGGGCACTGCGCGGGCAGGAGGGAGCGGACCCTTGGCCACTCTGGTCGCCGTGAACGTCGGCATGCCCCGGGACGTCCCCTGGCACGGGACGACCGTCCGGACCGGGGTGTGGAAGCAGGCCGTCACCGGCCCCCGGATGGTGCGCCGGCTCAACGTGGACGGCGACGGACAGGGCGATCTCGGCGGCCACGGCGGTGAGCAACGGGCCGTGCTGGTCTACCAGTTGGAGTCCTACCGGTACTGGCAGGAACATCTGGGCCGGGACGACTTCGTCCATGGGCAGTTCGGGGAGAACTTCACCGTCGAGGGCCTCTCCGACCGTGAGGTGTGCATCGGCGACCGCTACCGGATCGGCGGCGCGGTCCTCGAGGTCACCCAGCCCCGGGTGACCTGCTACCGGGTGGGGCTGCGGATGGACGAACCGCGGATGGCGGCACTGCTGGTCGCCCACGGCCGTCCCGGCTTCTACCTGCGGGTGATCACCGAGGGCGAGGTGCAGGCCGGCGACGACATCGTCAAGATCTCCACCGGCCCCGAAGCCATGACGGTCGCGGAGATGGACGCCCTGCTCTACCTCCCCGGTCATCCCCGAGAGCAACTGCTGCGCGGGCTGCGCATCCCCGCGCTGAGTCCGGGCTGGCAGGGTTCCCTGCGGGCTCTGCTCGACGACGCCGACGGCGAGGGCGCCGCCGGAGGCAACCGGGGGCTGACGGCGGCCGCGACGAGCCCGCCACCGGCCTGGCCGGGATTCCGGCCCCTGCAGATCACCCGGATCGACAGCGAGAGCCGCAGCGTCTTCTCCCTCACCCTCGCCTCGGACGACGGCCACCCCCTTCCGCCGGCGCGACCGGGACAGTTCCTCACCGTGCGCCTGCGGCCGGATCCTGGAGGGCCGCCGGTGATCCGCAGCTACTCCCTGTCCGGGCGTCCCGGTGCGCCCACGTACCGGATCAGCGTGAAGCAGGAGCTGCACGGGCTCGCCAGCACACATCTGCACGGCCACGCGCGGGTGGGAGACGTACTCGATGTCGCGGCGCCGCGCGGCACCTTCGTCCTCGCCGACGGCCCGACCCCCGTCGTCCTGGCGTCCGCCGGCGTGGGAGCCACGCCGGTGCTGTCCATGCTGCACGCACTGGCCGAGGCCGGTCCGTCCCGCCCGGTGTGGTGGCTGCACGGAGCCCGGAACGGACACGACCACGCCTTCGCCCGCGAGGTGCGCGACCTGCTCGACCGCCTGCCGTCCGCGCGCGCCTGCATCGCCTACAGCCGACCGGGCGAGGGCGACCGGCTCGGCGTGGACTACACGGTGGCGGGCCGTCTCTCCGCCGCCCTGATCCGCGGCCTCGACCTGCCCGCGGACGCCGACGCGTACGTCTGCGGACCGGCCGGATTCATGCGGGACGTCTCGGACGCCCTGACCGAGGCGGGCATCGCCCCGGCCCGCGTCCACACCGAGCCCTTCGGAGCCCTGGCCGCCATCCGGCCGGGTCTCCTTCCCACCTCCGCCCGGACCCCGCACGTCCCGGCCCGTCCGCCGGGCGACGGAACCGGGCCGACGGTCTCCTTCGCCCGCAGCGGCATCACCGTGCCCTGGGACTCCGGCTACGGCACGCTGCTGGACCTGGCCGAGGCCTGTGACGTCCCCACCCGCTGGTCCTGCCGCACCGGCGTCTGCCACACCTGCGAGACCGTCCTTCTCCAGGGCCGGGTCGCGTACATGCCGGACCCCCTCGACGAACCCGCCGAGGGAAACGCCCTCATCTGCTGCTCGCGGCCGTCGGGGGATCTGGTCCTGGACCTGTGACGTCCCGGCGTGGACGCCGGCTCAGTCCGCGGTCTTGCGGGCCAGCGCGTTGTTGTCGATCGAGTTGTGCACGCTGAAGCTCACGGCGTCCGAGCGGTAGCGGTCGTCCGACCACTCCACCGGGCGCCCCTCGCGGGTGGTGGTCACCCGACGTACGCGCAGGAGGGGGCTGGTACGGCGGATGCCGAGCAGTTCGGCGTCCTGGGCACCGGCCGCGACCGCGTCGATGACGTGCTCGCCGTAGGCGAAGACCAGACCGGTGCTCTCGTACAGGCGTTGGGTGACCGAGGGGGCGTCGGGATCGATGGTCTCGACGGCGGGCGCTATCCAGTCGGCGTACACCGTGCGCTCCAGCAGCACCGGCTCGCCGTCCAGACCGCGCACCCGCAGGACGTGCAACACCGGTGTGCCCTCGCGCAGTTGGAGGCGGGCGGAGTCCTGCGCGGTGGCGGGGAGGTACTCCTGGGCGACGACGTGGCCGGTGGCCTCGCGGCCCATGGCGTGGGCCCACTGGGCGAAGCTGCGCAGTTCGGCGAAGCTCTGGCTGCGGCGGCTGGCCAGCACGACCCGGCGGGCGCCCTGGCGGGAGCCGATCAGACCCTCCGCGGTCAGCGCGGCGACGGCCTGGCGCACGGTGCCGCGCGAGACGCCGTAGTGCGCGGCGAGTTCCGTCTCGGCGGGCAGCCTGCTGCCGACCGTGTACTCCTCGCGGTCGATCGCCCTCCGCAGTTCGTCGGCGATCTCCTCGTGTCGCGCCGGCATCGCTTCCCTCCGATTCGGCCGTTGTGCACAGCGTGATCAGCGTAATCGAGTCGAGACGCTGATCGCGCCCACCCAGAACTGTGCAGGAAATCAGGGTCCAGGGTTTCGCCATTGTTTACGGACACGACACCATCGGACGCCTTACTGAGGCCAACTTGTTCAGACAAGTTTCGAGTCTTGTGCGTCCCCTGCACCCCCTTTCTGGAGTCACCGTGTCCCAGCCGAGAACAGCCGCCCTGGCCGGCTCCCTCGCCGTCGTAGCCGCGCTCGCCCTGAGTGCCTGCGGCGCCGCTCCCGACAACGCGTCGACGACCGCCGACGGCAAGAACGCCGCCACCGCCACCTCCGCGGCCGACTTCGGCGGCATGGACGCCCTGGTCAAGGCGGCCAAGAAGGAGGGCACGCTGCACGCCATCGCGCTGCCCCGCGACTGGGCCAACTACGGCGCCCTGATCGACGGCTTCACCAAGAAGTACGGCATCAAGATCCAGGTCGAGAACCCCGACGGCTCCAGCCAGGACGAGATCAACGCCGTCACCTCCCGCAAGGGCCAGAACCGGGCGCCCGACGTCCTCGACCTGGGCTCCTCCTTCGCCCTGAGCGCCGCCCAGCAGGGCCTGCTCGCGCCCTACAAGGTGACCTCGTACGCCGACATCCCGGCCGGGCAGAAGGACCCGCAGGCCCGCTGGTACAACGACTACGGCGGCTACATCTCCATCGGCTGCGACGCGGGGCGCGTCAAGGTCTGCCCCACCACGTTCGCGGACCTGCTCAAGCCCCAGTACAAGGGCCAGGTCGCCCTCAACGGCAACCCCACCAAGTCGGGGTCGGCCTTCGGCGGTGTGTACGCGGCCGCGCTCGCGAGCGGCGGCTCCTTCGACGACATCCAGCCCGGCCTGGACTTCTTCGCCAAGCTGAAGAAGAACGGCAACTACACCCCCGTGGAGTCCACTCCGGCGACCGTCGAGAAGGGCGAGACGCCGATCAGCATCGACTGGGACTACCTCAACGCCGGTTACGCCGACGAGTTCAAGTCCAATGGCGTCGACTGGAAGGTGGCCATCCCCTCCGACGGCCAGTACGCGCAGTACTACTCCCAGGCCATCAACAAGGACGCCCCGCACCCGGCGGCCGCCCGGCTGTGGCAGGAGTACCTCTACAGCGCCGAGGGCCAGAACCTGTGGCTCAAGGGCTACGCCCGGCCCGCCCTGATGGCGGCGTTGGAGAAGGCCGGCACCCTCGACAAGGAGGCCGCCGCCAAGCTGCCGAAGGTCACCGGTACGCCGTCCTTCCCGTCCGAGGCCCAGCAGAGCAAGGCCAAGACGGTCATCGCGCAGGGCTGGGCGAAGGCCGTCTCCGGATGACGGCCACCCTCACGGGCGTGGACGTGGCGCCGCCGGTCACCTCGGTGAAGCGGCGGCGCCGGGTCCCCGGCTGGCTGGCCGTCGTCCCGCTCCTCGTGTTCACCGCGATCGCCTTCGGGCTGCCGGCGGTGGCCATGCTGAACGGCGCCTTCAGCATCAAGGACCAGGCCACGGGCGCCACTTCCTATGGCACCGGGAACCTGACGACCTCGCTGCGCGGCGCCTACCTGACCGCGCTGCTCGGCAGCGTCAAGCTGTCCGCCGTCTCGGCCGGCCTCGGCACCCTGCTCGGGCTGCCGCTCGCGCAGGTGGTGGTCACCTCCCGCTTCCGCGCGCTGCGCGAGGCGGTGCTGACCGCGTCCGGGGTGCTGGCGAACTTCGGCGGTGTCCCGCTGGCGTTCGCCTTCGTGGCGACCCTGGGCAACGCCGGTGTGCTGACCCGGCACCTGGGGCTGACCCAGAAGGGCTGGGACCTGTACAGCTTCTGGGGCCTGGTCATCGTCTACCTGTACTTCCTGATCCCGCTGATGGTGCTGACCATCACGCCCGCGCTGGAGGGCCTGCGCTCGCAGTGGCGGGAGGCGGCGCAGAACAACGGCGCCACGGCCGTGCAGTACTGGCGCCACGTCGCCCTCCCGGTGCTGCTGCCGTCGCTGCTGGGCGGGCTGGTGCTTCTGTTCGGCAGCGCCTTCGCCGCGTACGCCACCGCCGCGGCCATGGTGGGCAGTTCGGTGCCGTTGGTGACGCTGCAGATCGCCGACGCCATCTCCGGCAACGTGCTGGTCGGCCAGGAGAACGTGGCGCTCGCCCTCAGCCTCGACATGGTCCTGGTCGCCGGTCTGGTCATGGCCGTCTATCTGCCCCTGCAACGACGGAGTGCGCGATGGCTCGACGCCTGAACGTGTGGCGGTGGGTCGTCCTCGGCCTTGCCGCGCTGTACTTCCTGGTCCCGCTCGCCGCGTCCGTGGTCTTCACGGTCGACGTGCCGGGGCAGGGCGTCACCTTCGACGCCTACTCGCAGATCGTCTCCACCGCCGGCTTCGGCTCCAGCCTGCTGCTGTCGCTGGAACTCGCGCTGGCCACCATCGCGATCGTGCTGCTGCTGATGGTGCCCGCGATGGTCGCGCTGCGCCTGGGCGCGCCCCGGCTGCGGCCGGTGGTGGAGGTGGTGTGCTCGCTGCCGTTGGTCGTGCCGCCGATCGCGTTCGTCGCCGGGATCGCCACGGTGCTCAAATGGGGCCCCGACCACCTGTCCCGTACTCCGCTGTTCGAGACGTTCGTGGCCATCCAGAACCCGACCTTCCCGTTCGTGCTGGTCCTGGCGTACGTGGTGATGGCGCTGCCGTTCGTGTACCGGGCGCTGGATTCCGGGCTGCGGGCCGTCGACGTGCGCACGCTGGTCGAGGCCGCCCGCAGCTGCGGGGCGGGCTGGCCGCAGGCGCTGGTGCGGGCGGTGCTGCCCAATCTGCGCGGGGCGCTGCTGAACGCGGCCTTCCTCACGCTCGCCCTGGTGCTGGGCGAGTTCACGGTCGCCCAGCTGCTGGGGTTCCAGCCGTTCGCCGTGTGGATCTACAGCGTCGGCGGATCGCAGGCCCAGCTGTCCGTCGCCGTGTCCGTGCTCAGTCTCCTGGTGACCTGGGCCCTGCTCCTCGCGCTCGCCGGTGTCGGCGGGCGCACCCGTACCGCTTCGTCCCGAGGGTGAACCATGACCGCCACCACGCTTGAGCAGACCACGGTCGGCAAGGCCGCCACCGTCGAATTCCAGGGGCTGCGCCGGGAGTTCGGGGCGACCGTCGCCCTGGACGGGCTCGATCTGACCGTGCGGCCCGGGGAGTTCCTGGCGCTGCTCGGCCCCTCCGGCTGCGGCAAGACGACCGCGCTGCGCATGCTCGCCGGGTTCGAACACCCCGACTCCGGCGCGGTGCTGGTCGACGGCGAGGACGTCACCCGGGTCCCGGCCCACCGCCGGGACGCCGGGATGGTCTTCCAGTCCTACAGCCTCTTCCCGCACCTGAACGCGCTCGACAACGTCGCCTTCGGCCTGCGGATGCGCAAGGTGCGCACGGCCGAACGGCGCTCCAGGGCCGCCGAGTTGCTGGAGCTGGTGGGCCTCGCCGACAAGGGCGACCGGTTCCCGCACCAGCTCTCCGGCGGCCAGCAGCAGCGCATCGCACTCGCCCGGGCCCTCGCCCTGCGTCCGCGTGTCCTGCTGCTCGACGAGCCGCTGTCGGCGCTGGACGCCAAGGTGCGGCTCACGCTGCGCGAGGAGATCCGCCGGCTGCAGCAGGAACTCGGCATCACCACCCTGTTCGTCACCCACGACCAGGAGGAGGCGCTGTCGATCGCCGACCGGGTCGCCGTGATGCGGTCCGGGCGGCTCGAACAGTGCGCCGAGCCGGGCGAGTTGTACGGGCGGCCGGCCACCGCGTTCGTCGCCGAGTTCGTCGGCACGATGAGCCGGATCCCCGGGCGGCTGTCCGGGGAGAACGTGGAGGTGCTCGGACTGCGGCTGCCAGCGGAGGGAACACTGCCCGCCACGGCGGAGGTCGACGTCCTGGTACGGCCCGAGGCCGTGCACGTGACGGCCGGCGAGGGCGGCGACGCCCGGGTGATCGCCACCGCGTTCCTCGGCGCGACCACCCGGCTCACCGTGCGCCTGGCCGACGGCACCGAGGTGAAGGCCGACCTGCCCACGCACGAGGCGACCGCCCTCGGCGCGGGAGCCGCCGTACGGGTCTCGCTGCCGCAACGCCCGGTGCTGGTCGCCGAACGAGCGGCCTGAGCCCGACCCGCCATCGATCCCGGCGTCCCGGCGTCCCAGGACTTCGGACGCCGGTACCCGTCCCCCCACCGAAAGATGAGACCGTGACCCAACCCCCGCTCCAGGCCGTCCTGTTCGACATGGACGGCACGCTCGTCGACACCGAGCGGCTGTGGTGGGAGGCGGTGCAGGACGTCGCCACGGGCCTCGGCCGCCCGCTGACCGAGGCCGATCAGCCGGAGGTGCTGGGCAGACCGGTCGAGCACACCGCCGCCTGGCTGGCCGCGCTCACCGGCGCGCCGGGGCTCGCCGACCGGCTGCACCGCGAGTTCACCGAGCGGGTGCGCACCGGCATCGTGCCCCGCCCGGGCGCGCTGGACCTCCTCGACGCCCTCGCCCGCGAGGGCGTACCGACCGCGCTGGTCACCGCCTCGCCGCGCGCGGTCACCGACAGTGTGCTGGCGGTGCTCGGCGCCGACCGCTTCCGGGTGTCCGTCACCGCCGACGACACCGAGCGCACCAAGCCCGACCCGGAGCCGTACCTGGCCGCCTGCCGCGCCCTCGGCGTCGACCCGGCCGGTTGTGTGGCGGTCGAGGACACGCCGACCGGTGTCCGCTCCGCCGAGGCCGCCGGATGCGCCGTGCTGGCGGTACCCTCGCTCGCGCCCATCGAGACCGTGCCGGGGCGGACGGTCGTGGCCAGTCTGGAGGAGACGAGCGTGCGCCGGTTGCGCGGTCTGCTGGGAACGCGGCTGCGGGTGATGAGCTGGAACCTCTGGCACGGCGGTGCGAAGGTCGACGACCACCGGGCCAAGCAGCTCAAGGTCGTCCTGGACACCGAGGCCGATGTCGTGGGCCTGCAGGAGACGGCCGGTACGGCGGCCCGGGAACTCGCCGAGGCGCTGGGCTGGCACCACCATCAGGCGGGCGAGAACCTCGGCATCATCAGCCGCCACCCGATCACGGCAGGTCTCGGCGATCCCGAGGTCGGCTTCTACGGGGCCACCGGCGCCCGTATCCGTGTCGACGGCACGCACGAGGTCGACGTGTGGACGGCCCACCTCCACTACACGCCGTACGGCCCCTACGAAGCGGCCTTCGACGGGCTCCCGGCGGCCGAGCTGATCGCCCACGAGGACGTACGGCTCGCCCAGATGAGGGATGCGCTGCGGCTGATCGCAGAGGCCGCCGGGCCGACCACGCCCGTCGTCCTGACCGGCGACTTCAACTGCCCCTCCCACGTGGACTGGCCGCGGGTCGCCTGGCCGGTCACCCGGGCCGCCGAGGATGCGGGACTGCGCGACTCCTACCGCGAGGCGCACCCCGACCCGGTGCGCGCCCCCGGACACACCTGGTCACCGATCCACCCCCGGCACGAGAACGATCCCGCGCGCGAGGAGCCGCAGGACCGGATCGACTACGTCCTGCACAACGGGCGCGGCCTCACGGTCACCGACTCCCGCACGGTCGTCACGGGCGTGCCGCGCGCCTGGCCCGACGTCGCCGGCAACGACTGGCCGTCGGACCACGCGGCGGTACTGACGACGTTCACGGTGCACCGGGTGGAGTGAGGCGGGTCACGGGCTGTCGCCGTGCCAGTCGAAGCGGCGGGCGTCCTCGGGGCGCGGTACGTACAGGGCCCGGCCGCCGGTGCCGTACCGGCCTATCTCCGTGCGCAGGGGTATCCCCTCGCGCAGATCGCGCTCGCTGCGGCCGGTGATGTCCAGCAGCAGGCCGTCCAGCGGGCCGCCGATGAGCTCGGCGTAGGTGCGGCCGGGGCGGGGTGCGGCGTCCTCGTGGTCGGCGCCGTAGACCCGGCCCCGCATGAACTCTGTCTCGTCCATGGCCTCAGCGTCGCATCCGGCACTGACAACGGGGGGCCGGGCGTCAGCCGGCGCCGTTGTCGACGCGCATCCGCACCTGTTCCTCGAGGCGCTCGAGGCTGGTGTCGAGGGCTTGCCGGACCGCCGCCTCGCCGGGGTCGTGGGTGTCGTCGGCGAAGGACAGGTGCACGGTCACCCGGCTCGTCCCGCCGTCGGTGCCGTCCACCTTCAGCCAGCCGGCGTAGCCGCTGTCGTCGCTCGTGCCCCATTCGAGCCGCATGTCGTCGGGGTGCGGCTGGAGGACGGCGGGGGTGTCCTGGTCGGCGTGTTCCTCGTGGACGGTGACGGCCGGCGGTCGCTCGGGCCGCACATGGAGCGTGTTCGGCAGCCAGCCCTCCAGCTGGCCGACATTGGCCGCCTGGTCGAAGACGTGCTCGGGCAGGGCCGGCATGGCGCGGGAACGCTCGTACTCGGTCATCGGTCATCACCTCCGGTTGGGTGGCGCACAGGCGACGCGTGCCCTTTTTGCGGTGGTTGAACCGACGACCAGGGGGGTGACCGCCCGGGCCGTGGGGCGGAGCGCCAACTTCTCGGCCCGTCGGGGCAGTTACCGCCGCCGAAACGGACCGTGGGCGCACCTGTTCGGCCATCATCCGTCAGTCCCGGAGACACCGGCCCGCGGGCAGCGCGCCGCGCCTACGGTCCGTGCATCGGACGGGACGGCGAACGCCGGTCCGCCACAGCCGACAGACAAGGGGAGGCGCTATGGCGAGTGTGGAAGTTTCGCTGAAGGAGATGATGACCGCGGTCGAGGGGTCGGTGGGAGCCGCGGTCGTCGACTACACCAGCGGCATGGCCCTGGGCACCCTGGGCGGGGGCAAGGACCTGGACCTGACCATCGCCGCGGCCGGCAACACGGACGTGATCCGGGCCAAGGTGCGCACGATGGAGCAGCTGGGCCTCAAGAGCCGGATCGAGGACATCCTGATCACGCTGGAGAAGCAGTACCACCTGATCCGGCTGATCACCGGGCGCACGGGGAACGGGCTGTTCCTGTACCTCGTGCTCGACAAGGAGCGTTCCAACCTGGCGATGGCCCGGCACCAGCTCAAGCGGGTCGAGGAACAGCTGGAGATCTAGACCGCGCCGACGTCCCGGGCCGTCGTGCGCCCATGATGTGAAGACTTCTTCAAGTCACCACATCAGCATGGTCCCAATTCGTGTCTGCACGCTGCCCGGGGGGACGAGGATCGGCACGACAGAGAGTGTGCGGCGGCGCCCCGGGGTGCCGCCGCACCCCGGCACCCCCACCCGACCCGGCAGGGAGCGAGCACTCATGCAGGTCCCCCTCTACCAGGCCAAGGCGGACTTCTTCCGCATGCTCGGGCACCCCGTGCGGATCCGGGTCCTGGAACTGCTCCAGCACGGGCCCGTGCCGGTGCGGGACCTGCTCGCCGACATCGAGATCGAGCCGTCCAGCCTCTCCCAGCAACTGGCCGTGCTGCGTCGTTCCGGCATCGTGGTGTCCATCCGGGAGGGCTCCACCGTCCGCTACGCGCTGGCCGGCGGTGACGTCGCCGACCTGCTGCGCGCCGCCCGCCGCATCCTCACCGAACTGCTGGCCGGGCAGAACGAACTCCTCGCGGAGCTGCGCCAGGCCGACTCCGCTCCCCCGCCGCCGCCTCCGGCGGCGCACATCGGCGGGCAACTGGCTCGTTACTCCGCCGGAGTGGTGGAACCCGGCGGCCGGTCGTAGCGTCGGATGCAGTACTACTGCTGGCGCCGGGAGCCGACATGCGCCGACACGCAACCACCATCGCGGTCACCCTGTGTGCCGTCGCGTCCCTGGCCGCCGCGGCCGGGACGCCCTCGGCCGCCCGGACGACGTCCGTGCCGGCCGTCCAGGCCACCCGGCACGTCAGGGCGCCGGTGCTCGTGGACTGTCTCTTCCATCCCAAGGTCCGGCCGGCCGACTTCGTGCTCGCCTGCGGCGACGGCAACAGCCGTCTGACGTCACTGCGTTGGTTCCACTGGGGGACCTGGTCGGCGCGGGCCGTGGGCGTGAACTGGGTCAACGACTGCAAGCCGTACTGTGCGGCGGGCCGCTTCCACGCCTACCCCGTGGTCGTACGGCTGGATCATCCGCGGCCCTGGAAGAAGCGGCCGCAGCTGTCGCACTACGGCCGGATGACCCTGCAGTACACCAACGGCCGCCCGGAGGGGTTCTCACGGACGGTGACCTACCCGCTGTGGGACTGATCCCGCCGGTCCCGAGCGTCCCGCGCGGCCCGCAGCTGGGGTGATTCCCCCGCGGCCAGGTGTTCGAGCACCTCGACCAGCTCCTGACAGGCGTGTTGCACCGAGCGTCTGGTGTTGAGCTGCTCCGTGATCACCGCTGACAGCAGCAGCGCCGTCAGTGCCATCGCCCCGTTGAAGGCCTGGAGCTTGATCATGATCTCGATGCGGGACAGCCGCGCGAACGGGCCGGCCTCCTCGGTCGCCGAGACCGTGGCCAGGACGGAGGCGGCCAGCGCGCACAGCATGCTGCCGGCGAGCTGGAAGCGCAGGGCCGCCCAGATCAGCAGCGGATAGACCAGGAAGAGCAGGCTGTCGGAGCTGCGGGTGGCGAACGGCAGGAGGGCGCAGGCGACCAGGGTCAGGCCGACGGCCTCCTTCCAGCGGGGCCGGTGCGGCGGCCAGTGCGCGCGGGGCAGCAGAAGCAGGACCGGGGTCACGATCAGCACCCCCATCGCGTCACCGACCCACCACGCCGACCACACGAGCCAGAAACTGTGCGCGGCGAGCTTGCCGGTGAACACGAGGCAGCCGGCGCCCGCGGTGGCGCTGATCAGCATGGACGCCAGCGCGCCCAGGAACACCAGCGCCACGCCGTCCCGGAGCCGGGCGAGGTCGGTGCGGAAACCCACCCTGCACAGCAGGTAGTAGGCGCAGACGGGGGCGGCGGTGTTGCCCACCAGGGTGCCGATCACGGCGGGCTGGACGGAGGTGATGGACATGACGACGAGGAGGGCACCCAGGACGATGCCGGGCCAGGCGCGCAGGCCGAACAGCAGCAGACAGGCCAGCGCCACTCCGGTGGGCGGCCAGATGGGGGTGACCACGGCGCTCTCGACGACGAGCTGGCGCAGCAGGCCCAGCCGCCCCGCTCCGACGTAGGCGGCGGCGACCCCCGCCGTCAGGAAGGCGAGGTCGAGAGGGCGGCGCAGGCCCTGGTTACCCACCACAGATGCCATCAGACACCGTCACCGCCGGCTCGGCGAGGCGAGCCGGTCCTACCTCGCAGCGGCCGGGCCGTCGTGGGTGACGACCAGGACGGCGGCGTCGTCCTCGTGCCCGACCCGTTCGGCCACCTTCATCACGGCGGCGGCCAGCGAGTCGGCCGCCATGCCCGCCACGGCGGCGATGCCGGCGAGCCGGGCGACCTGGTCGAGTCCCTCGTCGACGCTCAGCGAGGGGCCCTCCACGACGCCGTCGGTGACCAGGACGAGCACTCCGCCGGGGGTGATCCGGTGCCGGGTGACGGGATAGCGGACGCCGTCCAGGATGCCGAGCGGCGGGCCGCCCTCGTCCTCGGCGACGCCGGACCTTCCGTCGGCGGTGGCCCAGATGTGCGGGACGTGTCCGGCGCGGGCGCTCTCCAGGACGCCGGTGGCCGGGTCGAGCCGTATGAAGCTGCAGGTGGCGAAGAGGTCGGTGCCCAGGGACAGGAGCAGGTCGTTGGTGCGGGCCAGCAGTTCCCCGGGCTCGCTCGGCACGGAGGCGAGGGCCCGCAGGGTGACCCGGACCTGGCCCATGAACGCGGCCGCCTCGATGTTGTGGCCCTGGACGTCGCCGATGGACAGTCCGATGCGGCCGTCGGGCATGGTGAAGGCGTCGTACCAGTCGCCGCCGACGTTGAGGCCGTGGTAGGCGGGGGCGTAGCGGACGGCGAGGCGGAGGTGGTGCGCGGAGGGCAGGTCCCTGGGCAGCATGCCGCGCTGCAGGGCGACGGCCAGCTCGACCCGGGAGCGCTGCAGCTCGGCCAGCTCGCGCGCCCGGGCGGTCAGCGACCCGAGGCGGGCGAGCAGTTCGTCGCCGTCCTCCGTAGGGCGCATGAGGGACATTGATCACTCCGGCGGGGCCGTGGGCCGTGGCCCCATCAGGGCAAAACCCCCGATTCGGGTTTAAGTGGATGATAACGACAGAGGCAGGGCGAAGCGGAATTCCGCCCTGCCTCCACCACCACGGTGATCAGCCGCCCAGGGCGGTCATGACGACGTCCTTCGCCTCCTCCTGCACCTGGCGCAGGTGGTCGGGACCGTGGAAGGACTCGGCGTAGATCTTGTACACGTCCTCGGTGCCCGAGGGGCGGGCCGCGAACCAGGCGTTCTCGGTGCTGACCTTGATACCGCCGATCGCGGCGCCGTTGCCCGGTGCCTCGGTGAGCACCCCGGTGACCGGCTCGCCGGCCAGGGTGTCGGCGGTGACCTGGGCCGGTGAGAGCTTGGCCAGCAGCGCCTTCTCCTCGCGGGTCGCGGGGGCGTCGATGCGGGCGTAGGCGGGGGCGCCGAAGCGCTCGGTCAGGGCCGCGTAGTGCTCGGAGGGCGTCCTGCCGGTGACGGCGGTGATCTCCGAGGCGAGCAGCGCCAGGATGATGCCGTCCTTGTCGGTGGTCCACACCGAGCCGTCCCGGCGCAGGAAGGAGGCGCCCGCCGACTCTTCTCCGCCGAAGCCGATCGAGCCGTCGACGAGCCCGTCCACGAACCACTTGAACCCGACCGGCACCTCGACCAGCCGGCGCCCGAGGTCCGCGGCAACTCGGTCGATCATGGTCGACGACACCAGGGTCTTGCCGATACCGGTGTCGGCGGGCCACTGGTCGCGGTGGCCGTAGAGGTAGGCGATGGCCGCGGCCAGGTAGTGGTTGGGGTTCATCAATCCGGCGTCCGGGGTGACGATGCCGTGCCGGTCGGAGTCGGCGTCATTGCCCGTGGCGATGGTGAACCGGTCCCGCTGTTCGATCAGCGAGGCCATCGCGTACGGCGAGGAGCAGTCCATCCGGATCTTGCCGTCCCAGTCCAGCGTCATGAACCGCCAGGTGGGATCGGTGAGCGGGTTGACCACGGTCAGGTCGAGCCGGTGCTGCTCGGCGATCCGGCCCCAGTAGGCCACCGAGGCCCCGCCCAGCGGGTCGGCGCCGATACGGACGCCGGCCGAGCGGATGGCGTCGAGGTCCAGCACATGGGGCAGGTCGGCGACGTACGCGCCGAGGTAGTCGTGGCGGCGGGTGGTCTCGGCGGCGAGCGCCCGCGCGTAGGTGACGCGCTGTACGTCCTTCAGACCTCCGGCGATGATCTCGTTGGCCCGGTCCTGGATCCAGGACGTGGCCTCGGAGCCGGCCGGCCCTCCGCTCGGCGGGTTGTACTTGAAGCCTCCGTCGGCGGGCGGGTTGTGGGAGGGGGTGACCACGACGCCGTCGGCGAGGCCGGAGGCGCGGCCGCGGTTGTGGGTGAGGATGGCGTGCGAGACCGCCGGGGTGGGCGTGTAGCCGTCGGCGCTGTCGATGAGCACCGTCACGCCGTTGGCCGCGAACACCTCGAGCGCGGTGACCTGCGCCGGCTCGGACAGGGCATGGCTGTCCGCCCCGAGGAAGAGGGGTCCGTCGGTGCCCTGCCGGGCCCGGTACTCGCAGATCGCCTGGCTGGTGGCGGCGATGTGGTCGTCGTTGAACGCGGTCGCCAGGGACGACCCGCGGTGCCCCGAGGTACCGAACGCCACCCGCTGCCCGGGGTCCGCGGGGTCCGGGTGCAGCGCGTAGTACGCGGTGACCAGCCGGGCGACGTCGACGAGGTCCTCGGGGCCCGCCTGCTGACCCGCTCGCTCGTGCTGCATGTGCCCGCTCCTCCACATCGGTTGACCAAAACGCCTGCCGCCCCCCATCTTCCCTCGTCAAGGGGGCGGCAAGCGAGAGCGGGTCAGTGTCCGGGCCGGCCCAGCAGCGCGCACACGAAGTCCTCCTGGACGGCGCGCAGGCGTTGCAGCAGCTGCGGGTTGGTGGAGTCGGTGATCTGGGAGGTGACGGAGAAGGTCAGCGACCGGCGGCCGTCGGGGGTGGCGGCGGCCAGCTGGGTGTAGCCGGCGGTGTTGCCGGTGTGCCCCAGCACGACACCGCACCGGGTCTCGTAGCGGAACAGCGCCAGCCCGGCGGAGTTGCGGCCGGGACCCGCGGGCTCGGACGCCGCCCCGGGGATCCAGCGACGTTGCTGGCGTACGACGTCCGGGCCGAAGAGGGCGCCGCCCACGTAGCCGCGGATGAAGCGGGTCAGGTCGGCGGGCGTGGAGACGATGCCTCCCGAGGCCCATGAGGCGGAGGCGCTGAAGAGTTCGCTGACGTCCTCCGGGGGCGCGGGCGGGGCGAAGGCGTAGCCGTGCAGATAGGGCCGGGGCATGCGGTAGCCCTGGGGCAGGCTGGTGTCGCGCAGGTGCAGCGGCCGGTAGACCAGCTCGCGCAGCAGTTGCTCGTACGGCGTCCCGGTGACCGCCTCCGCCATCAGGGCGACGGCGATGTTGTCGGAGTTGGAGTAGTGGTACCGGCTGCCCGGGCGGAACAGGAGGGGCTCGTCGGCCACGAAGTCGAGCAGGTGGTGGGGATCGAAGATGTGGTGCGGGTCGGCCGTGATGATCTGCCGGAACTCCGGGTCGTCGGAGTAGTCGGGCAACCCACTGGTGTGGTTCAGGAGTTGACGCAGGGTCACCTGGTACCAGGCTCTGGGAAGCCGGGGCAGTCTGCGGCCGATGGTGTCGTCCAGGCGGAGCGCGTGACGGTCGACGAGGCTGAGGGCGACCGCGCCGCTGAACGCCTTCGCCACGCTGGCGATGCGCATGTGGTCGTTGATCTGCGGCTTGCGGCCGGTGGCGAGGTCGGCGACGCCGGCCGTGACGACACGCCGGTGACCGTCCTGCTGCAGGACCGCGATGGCACCGGGCGGGCCGCCCGGGGTGTGCACCAGGGCCTCCAGCTGCCGGCGCAGGTCGGTGTCGCGTGGGCCGGGGGTGGCGGCGGTGCTCGCGGTGGCCGGGGTCAGTGCGGCCAGGCAGAGCGCGGCGACACAGGCCGCACGCAGTCGGAGTCGGCGGGTGCGGGGCTGGGATGAAGGCATGGGGGGCTCCGGAGTTCGGTCGACAGGCCCACCTTTGCCCCCTTTTCTCCCGACGGCGACTCGAGCGCGCCGGGCTGCTGCATACGGCGCAACGCGGCGGCCGGGCGAGGTCCCTCCGCCGGGCCGCCGTGGCCGTCAGGACGCGTCGGCGCCAACGAGGGTGCGCACCGCCAACTCGCCGTACAACTCGGTCTCCTGGCGTCCGCCCAGGAGCGAGCGTCCCCGGGCAGGCCGTCTCGAACGCGGCGCACAGGAAACGAGAAGGAGGTGATCAGCCCAGTAGTCCGGCGGCGAGCGCCGCGCCCAGTTCCCAGCACGCCTCGACGTCCGCCGTGCGGGGCTCGCCGGTGACCGTGACGGGCCGCGCGGTACGGCGCCAGCCGAGTCCGGTGGTGATGGCGTCGATACCGCGCACCGCGCCGGTGACGTCGCTGCCGCCGTGCACGTAGTAGCTGAAGGGGCGGCCCTGGGTGGCGTCCAGACACGGGTAGTAGATCTGGTCGAAGAAGTGCTTGAGGGCCCCCGACATGTACCCGATGTTGGCCGGGGTGCCCAGCAGATACGCGTCGGCCGCGAGCACGTCGGACGCCGAGGCCGACAGTGCCGGGCGGCGGACCACCTCGACACCCTCGATCTCCGGCGCGGTGGCACCGGAGACGACGGCTTCCAGCAGCGTCTGGCAGTTGGGCGACGGCGTGTGATGCACGATCAGCAAGGTGGGCACACCCGCACCCTGCCGTCGCCCGCCCGCCTCGCGCAAGGCGACGCCGCGCCGGGGCGGGACGCACGGAGCCGATGGCCGGTCCGTGCGCCCCGCGAGGTCAGCGCAGGAAGCTGCGCTTGGAGCGGGCCAGCAGGATCAGGCCGCCGATCAGCAGCACGGTGCCGGCCGCGGCGGGCCACAGCGATGTGCCGGTCGCGGCGAGGTTGCCACCCTGGACGGCCTGGGGCTCGGTCTGGTTCGCGGCGATCGGGGCGTTGCCGCCGTTGGCCTGGGACTGGGCGGAGCCGTCACCGGCGCTGCCGCCGCCGTTGCCACCGCTGTCGGCCGGGGCGGCCGCCGCGCTGCGGGAGGGCGAGGGCTTCGCGTAGACCTTGGGCTCCGACGTGCTGGAGATGGTCGGCTGATCGTCGCTGGCCGGCTGGGTCTGCGGTGCTGTGGTCGCGGGCTGCGTCTGCTGCTCACCCGATCCGGCGCCGGAGTTGCCGTTGTCGCCGGAGCCCGAACCCTGGTTGCCGTTGTTACCAGAGCCGGAGCCCTGGTCGCCGTTGTTCCCGGAACCGGAACCGCCGCCCTGGTCGCCCTTGCCGCCGGAGCCGCCCTGGTCGCCCTTGTCGCCGCCGTTGCCCTGGTCGCCCCCGGCGGGCGGGGTGGTGACGGTCTGCGTCGGCTCGGCTGTCGGGTCCTGGCTCTGCTGCCCGCCGGGCTGGTCCGTCGGCTGCTCGCTCGGCTGCTGGGTCGCTCCCCCGTCGCCGCCCGGGTCCTCACCGGTGCCGGTGCCGCACTGGCGGCCGCCGTTGATGCAGGACACCATCTCCTTCATCAGGTTCTCGTCGAAGACGTTGATGAAGTCGCCGTGGTCCGTGACCGGCTTGTGCAGCTGCTCCGGGAAGGAGTCCACCGCGAACAGCGGTGTCGTACGGCCGCCGTCCTGGAGGCTCGGCGCCTTGACGTCGTACACGATCCGCTGCACCAGCTGGGGTATCGCCTTGAACCCGTTCGCGCAGTTGCCGGAGGCGTCGGCGAAGGCCACGTGGGTGCGGTGGTTGGCGCTGTCGATGTTGCGGCCGTCCCAGCAGCTCTGGAAGCGGAAGGTGCGCACCACGTCGCTGCCCTGCGGGCACAGCGGGTACTTGTCCTTGAGCTGCCGGTCCTCGAACCCGGTGCAGCTCCAGGAGGCGTTGGCGTTGGCCGGACCGTTGACGAAGGCCTTCGCGTCACCGGTGATGATGCGCAGCAGCCGGGGCATTTCCGTCACCTGACTGCGCGGGCTGCCGATGAACGTCATCGTGACCTGCTTGGGCGTGACGATCTGGCCGGCGTTGCCCTCGATGCCGCCACCGGGCGAGCCCGCGTCCTTCTCCTGCGTGCCGTTCTGCAGACGCAGCACCGGCCAGTAGTACGTGGACTTGTCGCCCTGGTTCTCGCAGCTGGTGTCGGCCTTCGCGAGGTCGTCGTCACTGGCGAAGGCGTTGTTGGACTGGTTGCCGATGTAGTCGTGGAAGTGGTGGGCGCCGTTGGTGACACCCGGGGCGACGATCACGTTGTCCGAGTTGCGCAGCCCATTGGCATTGACGCCGCAGCTCGTGGTGAAGGTGCCCTTGGAGACGAAGGAGTTCAGATCCGGCGCCGGGGCGTTGGGCTGGACGGTGTTGATGTCCTGGTAGTCAGCGGCGACCGGCCCGTTGCCGGCCTGACCTCCGTTACCCGACTGCTGGTTGCCCTGGCCCTGCCCTTGACCCTGGTCCTGTCCCTGGTTCTGGCCGTTCTGCGGGCTGCTGCTCGCGTCCTGCCCGCCGTTCTGCTGGTTCCAGGTGCGCAGGGAGCAGCCGGCGAGGTCGTCGAGACCCGAGGGGCGGTCACCGGCGTTGTCGATGGCGTCGGTGATCCGCCCGATGGTCTCGGTCCGCTTCTCCTTCAGCGGGTTCATCACGGTGCCGTCGGTGAACCCGCTGTCCTGCCGCTGTTCGGGGGTCGCCGCCTGCAGCCGCTGGTAGGCCTCCGCGATCTGCTGGTCCAGCTGGGCGAGTTGCTGGTCGACGTCCGGCCGTGCCTGGTCGGGGACCTGCGTCAGCTTGCTGCCGACGTCCGGACAGTAGATCGTGCCGGACATGGCGCTGCGGGTGGTGTTCTGTGCCCCGTCCGAACCGCCCTCGGTGGCGGAGGCGTAGACGTTGGCCGCGACGAGCCCGCCGCCGCCCAGGATCAGCGCGAAGGCCGCGAAGGTGGCGCGGCGTGGGCCTGTCGGGCGTCTGCGAGTGCTGCGTCCCACGAGAGTTCTCCTACGTCATGGCGGTCGGGCATGGAAATCCCTCGCCCCATACGGACCGGGGGGCCCGTCCGTTCAATCGCCCCTCGAATTCATAGAAGATTCTCAGTGGAGATCTCACGCCCCTCTTGCTCAGGGCCGTTCCGGCGCCGTGACCTCGTCGGCCGTCAGAAGCCTGCCGTACACGCGGAAGTCGTCGACGGAGGCCTTCAGACACGGGTCGGCGTACCGGGATCTGCCCACGTGGACGGCCCGGCTGTGATTGCCGAAGCACCGCGGCCGACGGTGACCCGGGAGTTGCGTCCGGCCTCCGCCGCGTCGACGCAGAGCACGGCCGTGCCCCCGCCGTAGCTGACGCCCACGTGCGCCCAGCGGCCGGTCGTCAGCGGATGGGCGTCGACGCGCGGGGGTGAGGACCTGGCGGTGACACCGGTGCCGACGTCGAAGATCCAGGTCCAGTGGTCGAGTTGGCCGTCGCTGCCGTCAAACGCGACCGCGCACGGCACCCTTGTGCTCGGCTGCGACGGCGAGAGCGGCGTTGATCCCCCGGGCTCGGCGTTCACGGACGTGGAGCCGGCGAGCACCCCGGCCGGACACGCGGCGGGGCGCGACCGTGAGTCGGTGCGCCCCGCAAGGTCGTCGCCGCCGACAGCGGCGCCTCAGCTCCCGGATCCGGTGGGGGTCAGCCGAGGGGGTCGAGGAAGGTCAGTACTGACGCGTCCTCCTCGATCAGCGGGGCAAGGGCGGTGTTGAACGAGGCGCCGTAGGGAGCCTTGAGGTGTGCCTGGAAGGCGTCCTCGTCCCGGTACACCTCGAAGATCCAGAAGGCGCGCGGGTCGGATGCCTTGGTGTAGGCCTCGAAGGCGAGGTTGCCGTCCTCCTCGCGCACCTTCCGGGTGTAGTCCCGCAGCAGGCCGGCGACCTTGTCCTCAGCCCCCTCGCGGGCGGTGAACTCGGCGAACAGGGTCTTTTTCACGATGGCGTGTCCTTGCGTGGTGTGCGGTGCGGCTGTCCGACGCCGCGTCAGGTACGGGGCGGACATCCGGCCGAAGCTGTCAACCGGCTTCAGGGACGAGCTTCTTGGCCCCGGTCATGATGGCGACCGCGTCCTCCATGGAGTGGGACTGCGGGGTGATGACGCCGGCGCAGCCGCCGAGACGCTGGATGTGGATACGGTCGGCGACGTCGAAGACGTTCGGCATGTTGTGGCTGATGAGGATGACGCCGAGGCCCTGGTCGCGCAGGTCGCGGACGAGCTTGAGGACCTGGCCGGTCTCCCGGACGCCGAGGGCGGCGGTGGGTTCGTCGAGGATGACGACCCGGCCGCCGAAGGCGCCCGCGCGGGCGACGGCCACCGACTGGCGCTGGCCTCCGGAGAGGGTCTCCACCGCCTGGTTGATGTTCTGCAGGGTGCTGATACCGAGTCGTTTGATGTGCTCGGACGCCTGCTTCTTCATCTCGCCGGTGTCGAGCATGCGGAACACCGAGCCGAGCACGCCCTTGCGGCGGATCTCGCGGGCGAGGAACAGGTTGCTGGCGATGTCCAGTGCCGGGGCGACGGCGAGGGTCTGGTAGACGGTCTCGATGCCGGCGTCGCGGGCGTCCTGAGGCCGCTTGAAGACGACCTCCTTGCCGTCGACGAGGATGCTCCCCTGGTCGGGAACAAGGGCTCCGGACAGGCATTTGATCAGGGTGGACTTGCCGGCGCCGTTGTCGCCGATGACGGCGAGGACCTCGCCGGGGTAGAGGGTGAGGTCGACGTCGTTGAGACCGACGACCCTGCCGAAGACCTTGACCAGGCCCTTGGCCTCGAGGACGGGGGCGGTGGGGGTTGTCACGACTTCACGCTCCGGATCCACTGGTCGACGGAGACGGCCGCGATCACCAGGATGCCGACCGCGAGCACTTGGTAGTTGGGGTCGATGCCGGCCAGTGCGAGGCCGTTGACGAAGACCTGGACGATGAGCGCGCCGATCAGTGAGCCGACCACCACGCCGCGTCCGCCGAAGAGGCTGGTTCCGCCGATGACGACGGCGGTGATGGACTGCAGATTGGCGTTGAGGCCGCTGTTGGGGTCGCCGCCGCCGACCCGGCCGACGAGGATCCAGGCACCGACGGCGATGGCGAAGCCGCCGACCACGTAGGCGCTCAGCAGGACCCGGTTGACGGAGATGCCCGCCAGTCGGGCGGCCTCGATGTCGTCTCCCACGGCGTACAGGTGCCGGCCCCAGGCGGTGTAGCGCAAGGCATAGCCGATCACCACGTACAGGGCGATCATGAGCAGGACGCCGTAGGTCAGGTTCAGCTGGCCGATGGAGATCGTCTCGCCGCTCCACATCAGGATGTTCCCCGGCTGCAGGGAGACGGTCTGCCCCTTGGCGTAGATGAGCGTGATCGCCGTGAAGACGCTCAGCGTGCCGAGGGTGACGATGAACGGTGGCAGCTTGATCTTGGTGACGAGCAGTCCGTTGACGGCCTGGGCGGCGATGGCGACGACCGCCCCGGCGAGCAGGGCCGTCACACCCGGCCAGTGGTTGTCGGCGACGAGCTTCGACATCAGCAGCGAGGCGAGCACCATGACCGCGCCGATGGACAGGTCGATGCCGGCGGTGAGGATGATGACGGTCTGGCCGACGGCGAGCGAGCCGATGACAGCGACCTGCTGGGCTACCAGCGACAGGTTCTGCAGGGCGTAGAAGCGGTCGTTGACCAGGGAGAACACGATCGCGGCGAGTACCAGGACGATCGCCGGGCTGAGGGCCGGCTGGCGGTGCAGCACGGAGTGGATGCGCTGGGCCGGGGTGGCGGGCCGGTTGAGGAACTCCTCCGCCGGTGCCGGTGTGGCTTGACTGTCCACGTGGGTGGTCACAGGGGGTCCTTCCGGATTGTCCTCGTGCGGGCCTTCATTCGGGCGCCGGGGCCCGTGACGTGCGGGTGCGCCGCCGGGGGTCGGGAGCCGGCGGCGCACCGGCTCGGAGGGGATCAGCTGCCCCAGCAGGCGGACGCGGCCTGCGACGGGGACTGGACGGTCAGACCGCCGAGGGCCTTGGCCGCGACCAGCGCGGTGCCGGTGTCGTAGAAGGACTTTCCGTTGGTCACGCTGGGCTTGCTGCCGCCGCGGGCCAGCTTGGCGATGGAGCTGACGCCGAGAGCGGCCATCTTGCCGGGGTACTGCACGGCGTCTGCCGCGAACGTGCCGCTGGTGACGTTCTTCAGGCCGGAGCAGCTGCCGTCGATCGCGTAGATCGCGACGTTCTTCTCCTTGCCGGCCGCCTTCAGGGCGTTGTAGGCGCCCTCGCCGGCGGGCTCGTTGATCGCGTAGACGACGTTGATGTCCGGGTTGGACGACAGACAGTTCTCCATCGCGGTGCGTCCGCCGTCGATGGCTCCCTGGGTGGGCTGGTGGCAGGCGATCTTGTACGTGCCGCCCTTGCCGCCGGTGTACTTGCCGGACTTGGCCTCCTTGCCGTTCTCCGTCTTGCTGCCCGGGTCGATGCCCATGCCCTCCAGGAAGCCGTGGTCCCGGTCGATGTCGACGGAGACGACCTGGTTGTTGAACAAGTCGAGCATGGCGATGACCGCGGGCTTGCCGTTCAGGGCCGCCGCCGCGTACTGGCCGTCGAGCTTGCCGGCCTGCTCGTTGTCAGTGGCGTAGGTGATGTCGGCGACGTCGGCCGGGTTGGGCGCGGTGTCCAGGGCGATCACGAACAGGCCGGCCTGCTTGGCCCGCCCCAGCGCGGCGTTCACCGCGTCGCCGTTGGTGGTGATCAGGATGCCCTTGTCGCCGCGTGAGATGGCGTTGTCGATGGCCGTGATCTGCGTCTGGGTGTCGCCGTCGGTGGTGCCGGCCGCCACGGTGAGGCTCACGTTGTCCTTGGCGGCCTGGGTCTTGGCGTCCTTCTCCATGCTCACGAAGTAGGGGTTGGTGAGCGTCTTGAGGATCAGCGAGACGCCCACCTTGCCGCCGCCGCCCGAACCGGACGCGGAGCTGCTCGAGTCCGAGGAACCGCAGGCGGTGAGGGTGACGCCGAGGCACACGGTGATGCCGACGGCTGCCGCCCGGATGCGCCGACTGCGAAGGCTCGATGCCTGGCTGGTGGAGAAGTTCATGGCTTGATCCCTTTCGGAGCCGTCCCGTGGTCGACGCTGAGACAACGTTGACTGGGCGAGATACTGGGCCTGTATGGACGAGCCCGTCAAGACGCTGATAGACATGCGTGGGCAACGAGTAGGTAACGCGGAATTGGTTGGAGACAACGATGACTCAGGGTGAGGCGCCGCCCCGGACCCCTCGCAGCCGCCCCACCATGCGTGAGGTGGCCGCGTTGGCCGGCGTGGCCATCAAGACGGTCTCGCGCGTGTTCAACGGCGTCCCCACCGTCGATCCGGCGATCGTCGCCCGAGTCCGCGAGGCCGCCGACAAACTGGGCTACCGGCCCAACCTCACCGCCAGCAGCCTGCGCCGGGGGGACGGCCGTACCGCCACGATCGGGATGCTCGTCGAGGACGCGGCCAACCCCTTCTCGGCGGCCCTGACCCGCACCGTGGAGAACGTGGCCCGCGAGCGCGGAAGTCTGGTGCTGGTCGGCAGCCTGGACGAGGACCCGGCCAGGGAACGCGAGTTGGCCCAAGCCCTGATCGACCGCCGGGTCGACGGGCTGGTGATCGTGCCGGCCGGCCGCGACCACAGCTACCTGATCAGCGAACAGCGCTCGGGCACCTGCATGGTCTTCGTCGACCGCGAGCCCAGCCTGCTCGACGCGGACGCCGTCGTCTCCGACAACCGGCAGGGCGCCATCACGGCCGTCGACCACCTGCTCAAGGCCGGCCACCGCCGCATCGCCTACCTCGGCGACCGGGCGACCATCTCCACCGCCGCCCAGCGTTTCGACGGCTACCGGCACGCCCTGGAAGTCGCGCACATCGCATACGACGACGAACTCGTGCACCACACCGGGGCCAGCGAGGAGGCCGCCATCGACGCGACCAGGCACGTCCTTGCGCTGCCGGACCCGCCCACGGCGCTGTTCACCAGTCAGAACCTGGTCACCATCGGGGCCGTTCGCGCGCTGCGCGCCCTCGGCCGGCAGCACTCGGTCGCCCATGTGGGCTTCGACGACTTCCCCCTGGCCGACATCCTCAGCCCGGGGATCTCCGTCATCGCACAGAACATCGAGCAAGTGGGCAAGACGGCCGCCGAGATGCTCTTCCGCAGGCTGGACGGCGACGAGTCGGCCGCCACCACCATCACCGTGCCGACCCGGCTGATCGAGCGGGGCTCCGGCGAGATCCGGGCCGGAGGACATCATGACTGAGGCGACGCACACCGCGGGCCAGGGGCCGGCCGTGACCGTGATCGGCGAGGCCCTCGTCGACATGGTCCAGCTGGAGGCGCCCGGTGACTACCGCGCCCACCCCGGCGGCAGTCCGTTCAACGTGGCCGTCGGTCTCGCCCGTCTCGGTCACCGCACCGCCCTCATGGCGCGGCTGGCCGACAACGCCTTCGGCCGGATGCTGCGCGCCCACGCCGTGGCCGAGGGCATCGACCTGGCCTCCTCCCCGTACGCCGCCGAACCGACCACGCTGGCCGTCGTCTCCATGGATCCGCAGGGACGGGCCAGTTACGACTTCTATCTGGACGGCACGGCGGACTGGCAGTGGACCGAGGCGGAGACCGCCCGGGTGCCCGCGGGCACCGGCCTGCTGCACTTCGGCTCCATCGCGTCCTGGACACCACCGGGCGGCGAGCACATCCACGCCGCCGCCGAGCGGCTGCGGGCCGACGGCAGGACGCTGATCAGCTACGACCCCAACATCCGCCCGGCCCTGCTGGGTGACCCGGAACGCGGCCGGCGCGCCGTCGAGCGCAGCGTCGGTGTGGCCCACATCGTCAAGGCCAGCCGCGAGGACGTGGAATGGCTCTACCCGGACGCGCCGACCGAGCGGATCGCCGCCCGCTGGCTGGACCTGGGCGCGCTCCTTGTCGTGATCACCGACGGCCCCGACGGCGCCCACGCCTTCCACGCCGGCCCGGGAAGCTTCAGCCGCGCCGGCCGGAAGGCCGCCGTGGTGGACACCGTCGGAGCGGGCGACGCCTTCACCTCGGGCCTCCTCGGCGCCCTGCTCCGCCGCGGGCTGCACACCCCGCACAGCCTCGCCGCCGCCACGGCCGCCTCCCTGGCCGCCGCCGTGGACGACGCGGTCCTCGTCTCCGCCCTGACCTGCGAACGCATGGGCGCCGACCCGCCCACCGCGCTGCCGCGCCCCGACCGACCCGCCGACGCGCCGCTCACCCCCGGAGACTTCGTCCGCACCCACAACACCCCCCACACGGTCGACCGGGACCGGACACCGGAAACGGTGCAGGCACCCCAGCCGACCCGTACCTGACACAGGCACCCCGCCCAGGGGCCGGCTCCTGTGGCGGGCCCTCCTGACCGTCGGCGCTCCCCGACCGTCCAGGAACTCCGTCCGCGGCGCCGCGTCGCACTGATCGGCTTCGACGCCCTTCCGCTGGCCGAGCTCCTCGAGCCCGGTGTCTCCGTGATCGCCCAGGGCCACGCCGCCATCGGCCGGGCAACCGCGCCCCCTCCTCTTCGACCGCCTCGACGGGGAGCGGGGCGCCCGCCGCCGTTGGGCGGCTCGGCGCAGGGAGACGGCTCCTCACACCTCCAGCCAGAAGCCCGTGCGCGTCCGCCAGAGGTCGAGCAGCGCCAGGTCGCCGTGGGTCCGGACGGCGGGCGCGGGGCGGCGGTACAGGAACAGCAGCAGCTCCGTCACCGGACCGCGGGCCGACGCGGAGGCCGCTCCGCTGCCGGCGCGCCAGACAGGGCGGTCGCCGCGCAGATCGACGAACCACTCCCCGACGCCGGGCGCTTCGAACCGCAGCGCACGATCGGGCCCGAGCAGCCCCGGCGCGTCCGGCCGCTCCTCGTACGCCTCGGGAACCGTCGCGAACTCCAGCCACTCGAGCACCGCGCCGACCGCGAGATCCTCGTCGAGGGTGAACTCGGCGCCGGTCGCCAGCGCCGCGTCCGCACGGTGGACGGCCGTCTCGTACGTCATCCTCCGCGCCCAGAACATCGCCGACTGCTCGATCAACTCCTCGTCGCTCGGGGTCCATACGGCGGCGTCGGGCCCGGCGCCAAGAAGCGTCGCGGCGAGTGCCCTGGCGCCCTCGCCGAGCCACGCCCCCAGCGCGTCGTCGTCCAAGTGGGCATACACGGCCGGGTCGTTGACCGGGTCGTCCGGCACGGGCGCGACCGCCCGGGTCCGTACGACCTCCTCCGCCCACCGGTGGTCCCCGCCCACGTGCCGCAGCAGCCGGGCCAGGTCCCAGCCGGGGCAGGTGGGCACCGGGGTGGTGGAGTCCGCCCCGGCGACCTGGGCTCTGAGCAGGTCCGTCTGGCGGACGATCTCGTGACAGCAGCGTTCGAAGGTCGGCGAGGTCACACGATCAATCATGCACCAGCCGCTCCCGCCACCGCCCTTGGTCGCCGCGGTCCGCGACCGCCATGAGTCATGGAGCGACCCGCACGGGCGTTCCCTACGATGAGCCGGTGACGAGTGACACCCCCACACGGACCGCCACCGACGACGACGCCGGCCGGAGCGCCGAGGCCACCGCCTGGTCGCAACGCCTGCGCCGGTTCGGGTACCGGGGAGGTCCTCGGACCGGTCCTCGCGAGCGCCTGGTTCCGCCCTTTCCCCAACCGGGCGTCCACGTCTGGCGGTTCGTCGGCATCGGACCCGATCTCTCCTCCCGCCTCGCCCGGTCGACGGGGTGGGCCGGTCCCCTGCTGGTCGCCGTGTTCGCCGGTGTCCTGCGGTTCTGGCGACTGGGGCAGCCCCGCGCGGTGATCTTCGACGAGACGTACTACGCCAAGGACGCCTGGTCGATGCTGAAGCTCGGCTACGAGGGCACCTGGCCCGACCGCAAGATCGCCGATCCGGAGATCCTCGCCCATCCGCAGGTCATCCCCCTCTCCGATCCCGGCAGCTTCGTCGCGCATCCGCCGATGGGCAAGTGGGTGATCTCCGTCGGTGAGGGGCTGTTCGGTCTCGATCCGTTCGGTTGGCGGTTCATGACGGCGCTGCTCGGTACGGTCTCGGTGCTCATGCTGTGCCGGATAGGCCGCAGGCTGTTCCGCTCGACGGCGCTGGGCTGTCTGGCCGGGGCCCTGCTGGCCGTGGACGGCCTGCACCTGGTGATGAGCCGTACCGCGCTGCTGGACCTGGTCGTCATGTTCTTCGCCCTGGCGGCGTTCGGCTGTCTCCTCGTCGACCGGGACCGGACACGGGCCCGCCTCGCGGCCGCCCTGCCCCTCGACGCGGACGGCTTCGCGCGCCCCGACCACGACGCCGGTTCCCGCACGCGCACCGGCCCGCGTCCCTGGCGCCTGGCGGCGGGCGTCTTCCTGGGACTGGCGGCCGCCGCCAAGTGGAACGGCCTGTACTTCCTGGTCTTCTTCACGGCCCTGACCGTCCTGTGGGACGTCGGCTCCCGCCGCGTGGCCGGGGCGCACCGCCCGTACCGCGCGGTGCTCCGCAGGGACCTGGGCTGGTCCGTGCTCTCCCTCGTGCCGGTCGCCCTGGTGACGTATCTGCTCACCTGGACCGGATGGTTCCTGTCCGACGAGGGCTACGGCCGGCACTGGGCGGACGGCCGCGGTGGCACCTGGGCGTGGATCCCGGCGCCGCTGCGCAGCCTGTGGCACTACGAGTACCTCGTCTACCAGTTCAACGTCGGCCTGCACACCCCGCACAAGTACCAGTCCAACCCTTGGAGTTGGCTGGTCATGGGACGGCCCGTGGCCTTCTGGTACGAGTCGCCGAAGTTCGGGCAGGAGGGCTGCCGTGCCACCGCCGGCTGCTCCCAGGAGATCCTCGCCCTGGGCACACCGCTGCTGTGGTGGACGGCGTGCGCGGCGCTCGTCTATCTGCTGTTCCGGTGGGCCATGCGCCGGGACTGGCGGGCGGGCGCGGTGCTGTGCGCGGTGGGAGCCGGCTATCTGCCGTGGTTCCACTACCAGGACCGTACGGCCTTCTCCTTCTACGCCGTCGCGTTCGTGCCGTACCTCTGTCTGGCCGTGGCCATGCTCATCGGCGCCCTGCTCGGGCCGCGGTCGGCGCCGGAGAGGCGCAGGGTCGCGGGGGCGGTGGGCGCCGGGGCGCTGGTGCTGCTGATCGTCTGGAACTTCATCTACTTCTTCCCGCTCTACACCGGTCTGACGATCCCCTACAGCGGCTGGCAGTCCCGGATGTGGCTCGACACCTGGATCTGAGGCCGGCCGTCACGCGTCGGCCCAGTCGCGCGTCGACCGCCCGAGATAGGTGACCGGTCCCGGGTCGGGCACGTCGATCTCGTGGAAGCCGAGGCGGTCGTAGAAGGCCCTGGCCCCGGTGTTGGCGGTGACCATGCAGAGGTGCACGGCCTTCGTGCCGCGCTCGTGCAACGCCCGCAGGAAGGTGCGCATCAGGGAGCGGCCGTGGCCCTGTCCCTGCCGGTCGGGGAGCAGATCGATGTGCAGATGGGCGGGGTAGGCGGCGACTTCGGGGACGAGCATGCGCTCGGGATCGTGCAGCAGCGCGATCATGGTCGCGTCCGGGGTGGTCGCCGGACCTGCGGGCTCGGGGTAGCGGTCGGCGACCAGGGGCAGCCATGAGGCGCGGAACCGCCGTACGAAGCGCGGGGTGTCGGCGGTGCCCAGGACGTAGCCGACGGCCTGCCCCCGGCCGTCGTCGAGGACGAAGGCCAGCTCCGGCTCCAGGTGGACGTAGGGAGCGGCGAAGGTGACCGGGAAGATCGTGGGATCGGCGTACACGGGCCGGCTGTCCCCGCCGTTGTGTGCGGTGCGGACGCAGATGTCGTCGAGGGCCTCGCGGTCCTCGGGGCGGTAGGGACGTACGAAGGCGGACTCGGTCACCACAGCATCCTGACCCTCTTGGGAGCGCTCCCACAAGTCCTTGGCTCCCAAGGCGCACACTTCGGCCATGATCATTTCCATGCCTTGGCGCGCCCGCACATCCCCCACATGCGGAACAGGCATTGTTCGGGATGGTCTCGTCCGCGCAGGTGCGCCACGGGCCCCTTGTGGCGCATTCTTGCTGTGTCACCCCGCTGAGCGGGCACGGACGAGGTAGGGCCGATGACTGGGAGCGCGGAGGACGCACGGCACACGCCCGGACAGCTGGCCGCGCTGCTGCTGGACACCTCGACGGAGGCGATCGGGGCAGCGGGAGGCTATGCGGGAGGGGTCTATCTGCGGTCCGGCACGCCCGGACTGCTGCGGCTCGCCGCGCTCGCCGGACTCCCCGGCCCGCTGTTCAGGCCCTGGTGGCGGATGCACGTGGACCGGCCGTTCCCGGTGGCCGACGCCTACCGGCTCGGTGTCCAGGTCGTCCTGCCGAACGCCACCGAGACGATGCGCCGCTACCCGCAGTTCGCGGCCGGGCTGCCGTTCCAGTTCGGCTCGCTGTACGTGCCGGTGGTGGCCGGGTCCACCACGTTCGGGGTGCTGACCGTGCTGCGTCCCTCCTCCGCCGACGCCGCCGAGCTGCAGCACCACCGTGACCGCATGGTGCGCCTGGCGGAGGAACTGGGCGCGGCCCTGCTGCGGCTCGAGGACGGTGGCGCGATCACGCCGGTGGCGTGGGACGGCGAACCGGTGTGCGTACGGCCGCCGGGGGCGCGTCCGTCGGCGGGGCGGACCGGGGGCTTCGCCTGGGACCCGGTGACGGACATCGTGACCGCCGACGAACGTCTGCCCGCGATGCTGGGCGCGCCGGCGGAGGAGTTCGCCGCCTGTGTCGAGACGCTGGCCCGGGCCGTGGCACCGTCCGATCCGCAGCGGCTGCTGGCCGCCCTGCGGGAGACGGCCACGGGCAGACCTCCGGCCCTGCCCCTGTACGTGGCGGCCGAGGACGGCGCGCCCCGGCTGGTGGAGCTGTGGAGCCCCTACGC
>NZ_WVUG01000310.1 GCF_017614965.1 Streptomyces griseorubiginosus
CCCCGATCCCCGCCCCCTTCTCTCCCCGGCGGCCGGCGCCTGGCTCGACGAGTCGGTCGCGCGTATCGCCGCCCGACCCGACGCCGTCCGGGCCCTGTTCCCCGCGGCCCGAAGACGCTGTGGACAGGCTCGCCTCGACGAGCACTGGACCACGGACGAGGCCGCCCGTGCCGTCCTGCTGGCCGCGCTTCCGCTGCGTGGAGGGGCCCTCGCCGACGAGGTGGCAGGTCTGTACCGGCACGGGGACCCGGCCGAACAGCGCGCGATTTTGCGCTCGTTGCCGCTGCTGTCCGCCCCGGACGACGACCCGTTCCACACTCTCGCCCTCGCCCTGATCCGCGAGGCCCTACGCGCCAACGACACCAGCGTCGTCGAGGCCGCCCTCGGCCCCTACGCGGCCGCCCGGCTTCCGGACGCCGACTACCGGCAGGCCGTGCTCAAGTGCGTCTTCCTCGACGTCCCGCTCGCCCGGGTGGCCGGCCTCGACACGCGGGCCGACCATGAACTGGCCCGCATGCTGGCCGACTTCGCGCATGAGCGCATCGCTGCCGGGAGGGATGTGCCGCCGGACGTCTGGCCGCTGGTCCACCCACACCCCGCCGTCGTGGACAGCCTGGCCGCCCGGGCCCGCGCGCAGGCACCCACCCGCCCTGAGGCCGCCGCCCGCGCCCTGACCGCACTCACGGTGACCGCACCACTCGAGGAAGAGTCCTGACCGTGCGCATCTTCGACCCGCACATCCATATGACGTCCCGCACCACCGACGACTACGAGGCGATGCACGCCGCCGGCGTGCGTGCCGTGGTCGAGCCCGCATTCTGGCTCGGTCAGCCCCGCACGTCACCGGAGAGCTTCTACGACTACTTCGACGCGCTGCTCGGCTGGGAGCCCTACCGCGCCGCGCAGTTCGGCGTCCAGCACTTCTGCACGATCGCGCTGAACCCCAAGGAGGCCAACGACCCGCGCTGCACGCCCGTACTGGACGAGCTCGACCGGTATCTCGTGAAGGACCGCGTCGTCGCGGTCGGCGAGATCGGCTACGACTCCATGACCCCCGAGGAGGACGAGGCGCTGGCTCGTCAGCTTCAACTCGCCGTCGACCACGGCCTGCCCGCCCTGGTGCACACCCCGCACCGCGACAAGGCGGCCGGGACGAGAAGGACCCTCGACGTCGTACGGGAGTCAGGCATCGCCCCCGAACTCGTCCTCCTCGACCACCTGAACGAGCTCACCGCCCGCATGGCCCTGGACAGCGGCTGCTGGGCCGGGTTCTCGATCTACCCGCGCACCAAGATGAGCGAGGACCGCATGGTCGAGATCCTCAAGGAGCACGGCAGTGAGCGGATCCTGGTCAACTCCGCGGCCGACTGGGGTCGTTCGGACCCACTGAAGACCCGCAGGACCGCCGACGCCCTGCTCGCCGACGGCTTCGACGAGGAGGCCGTGGACCGGGTGATGTGGCGCAACCCGGTCGCCTTCTACGGACAGAGCGGAAGCCTCGACCTCCAGGAACCCGAACCGGACGAGACCTCCGCCTTCCAGGGCAACTCCGTCCGACGCGGGGGAGAGTGAGCCGCCCATGCGCTTCCGGCACCGCGACGGCACCCTCGTCCACCTCGGCTACTGCAGCAATGTCCACCAGGCGGAGGACCTGAAGGGCGTGATCGCCCAACTCGCCCGGTACACCGAGCCCGTGCGTGAACGACTGGGCGCGGACCGGCTGGGCGTCGGTCTGTGGTTGGCGCGTGACGTCGTCTCCGAACTCGTCTCGGACGTGGGGGAGTTGCTGAGTCTGAAGGCCGAGCTCGCCGGCCGCGGTCTTGAAACCGTCACTCTGAACGCCTTCCCCTACGCCGGTTTCCACCGCGAGGTCGTCAAGAAGGACGTCTACCTCCCCGACTGGGCGGACGAGGACCGGCTGCGGTACACCCTCGACTGTGCCCGGGTGCTCGCCGCGCTTCTGCCCGACGACGCCGAGCGGGGGAGCGTCTCGACGCTGCCGCTGGCCTGGCGGGAGCCGTGGCCGGCCGAGCGCGCCCGGACCGCCCGGCGTGCCCTGGACCGACTGGCCGAGGGGCTCGCCGCCATCGAGCGTGGCACCGGCCGTCGGATCCGCGTCGGCTTCGAACCGGAGCCCGGTTGCGTCGTCGAGACCACCACCCAGGCGGTACGGGAACTGGGCGGCCTCGACCCGGAGCGGCTCGGCGTGTGCCTGGACGCCTGCCATCTCGCGGTCCAGTTCGAGGACCCGGCCGCCGCTCTGAACCGGCTGGCCGAGGCCGGTGTCCCCGTGGTGAAGCTCCAGGCCTCCTGTGCCGTGGAAGCCGCCGACCCTACCGACCCCGCGGCCCGGGCCGCCCTGCACAGACTCGCCGAGCCCCGCTTCCTTCACCAGACCCGGACCACTCACCGAGGGGACGTACTCGGCACGGACGACCTCGGCGCGGCCCTGGACGGCGGGCTCCCCGCAGCCTCCGGGGCCTGGCGAACCCATTTCCACGCACCCCTGCACTCCGACCCCGAACCGCCCCTGCGGACGACGGCCGCCCACCTCACCGAGGTACTCGCCGGACTCCTCGGCGGACCCGATGCCCACTGCGACCACATCGAGGTCGAGACCTACACCTGGTCCGTCCTCCCCGAACCCCCCACCGACCTTCCCGGCGGCATCGCCGCCGAACTCGCCTGGGCCCGCGACCGGCTGACCGGACTCGGCCTCAAGGAGGAGCCCTCATGAAACGCCTCGTCGTCCTCGACATCGTGGGCCTCACCCCGAACCTGCTGCGGCACATGCCCGCCGTCGCCTCTCTCGGCGAACGCGGCTTCCGGGCCCGTGTCGACACCGTGCTGCCCGCCGTCACCTGCACGGTCCAGTCCACCCTCCTGACCGGCGAACTCCCCTCCGTCCACGGTGTGGTGGGCAACGGCTGGTACTTCCGGGACCTGGGCGACGTACTGCTGTGGCGGCAGCACAACGCCCTCGTCGGCGGCGAGAAGATCTGGGAGACCGCGCGCAAGGCCGCCCCCGGCTACACGGTCGCGAACGTCTGCTGGTGGTACGCCATGGGGGCCGACGTCGACTGGACGGTCACTCCACGCCCCATCTACTACTCCGACGGTGCCAAGGAACCCGACTGCTACACCTGGCCCCCCTCCCTGCACGACGAACTCACCACCCGGCTGGGGCCCTTCCCCCTGTTCACCTATTGGGGCCCAAACGCCGGCCTGCCCTCCACCCGGTGGATCCTCGGCGCGGCCCGGCACATCTTCGACGAGAAACAGCCCGACCTCACCCTGGTCTACGTTCCCCACCTCGACTACGAGCCCCAGCGCACCGGCCCCACCTCACCCGAAACCGCCCGCGCCGCCCGCCAACTGGATGACGCCCTGCGTCCGTTGATCGCGCACTTCGAGCGCGCCGGTGCCACGGTCGTGGCACTCAGCGAGTACGGCATCGCCCCCGTGTCCCGTCCCGTCGACATCAACCGCGCCCTGCGGCGGGCCGGTCTTCTGGAGGTGCACACCCAGGACGGCATGGAGTACCTCGATCCCTGGACCTCACGGGCCTTCGCCGTCGCCGACCACCAGATCGCCCACATCTACGTACGGGACGCGGACGACGTCCACCGGGTTGCCAAGCTGCTTGCCGAACTCGACGGTGTGGAGCGGGTGCTGGACGCGGAGGGCAAGGCCGCTCACGGCATCGACCACGAGCGCTCCGGTGAACTCGTCGCGCTCGCCGACCCCGACGCCTGGTTCACGTACTACTACTGGCTCGACGACACCCGCGCCCCGGACTTCGCCCGCCAGGTCGAGATCCACCGCAAACCCGGTTACGACCCCGCCGAGTTGCTGTACGACGACACGGTCCCTGGGGTGAAACTGCGCTCCGTCGGCTCGGTGCTGCGCAAGAAGGCCGGTTTCCGCTACCGCATCCGGACGGTCCCGCTGGACCCGTCCCGCGTCAGCGGCAGTCACGGCCGCCTGCCCGACGATCCCGGCCACGCGCCCGTACTCCTGTGCTCCGACCCGGGGTTGCGGCAGGACGTCTACGCCGCCACCGAGGTGAAGTCACTGCTCCTGCGGCTGGCGGGCATCTGAGATCGAGACCGCAGAGAAGGACGCGGCCACGGTCCTCGACGCTCACCCTGCCGGAGCCGGCGTGGATGGTATAGAGGCACCATGACCAGCATCACTCTCGTCAGGGGCGACATCACCCGGCAGTCCGTCGACGCCATCGTCAACGCGGCGAACTCCTCGCTGCTCGGTGGTGGGGGTGTCGACGGGGCCATCCACCGCCGGGGTGGCCCGGAGATCCTGGAGGAGTGCCGAGAGCTGCGCGCCTCGCGCTACGGCAAGGGCCTGCCCACCGGACAGGCGGTCGCCACCACCGCCGGGAAGCTGGACGCGCGGTGGGTGATCCACACCGTCGGCCCGGTCTGGGCGGCCGGCGAGGACCGCTCGGAGCTGCTGGCCTCCTGCTACCGGGAGTCCCTCCGGGTCGCCGACGAACTGGGCGCCCGTACGGTCGCCTTCCCCGCCGTCTCCACCGGTGTCTACGGCTGGCCGATCGACGACGGGGCCCGCATCGCCGTGGAGACGGTGCGGGCCGCGGACACGTCGGTCGAGGAGGTCAGGTTCGTCCTCTTCGACGAGCGGGCCTACGAGGCGTTCGCCGCGCAGACCCGCTGAACTCCCGTCCGCTCAGCCGTCGATGCGGTGCGTGCTCCAGAACGACGTCAGGTCCGTGCTCGTCGCGGACTGCGCCGCCGCCTTGAACTCGGCCGTGGTCGAGACGCCGTACCAGTGCGAACTCGCGTAGTCCTTCAGCAACTTGGTCATCGCCGTGTCGCCGATGAGCCGCCGCAGGTCGTGCAGGGCGCACTTGCCGTAGCCGTAGACGACGGTGGAGTAGCGGGAGGAGTGGGCGTCCCAGTACGCCATGGAGTTGGTGATCTTCTCGGCGGAGGAGGCCCAGGAGACGCTGTTCCAGCAGTTGGTGCCGGTCTTGCCGAGGGCCAGGTCGGTGGCGTAGTCGGTGAACGCCTCGTCCAGCCAGGGGCTGTTGTACTCGTCGTCGCCGACGATGCCGTACCACCACTGGTGGCCGATCTCGTGGGTGAGGGCGGTGGTGCTGACGAGGTCCAGGACGAAGCCGGGGTACTCCATGCCGCCGAACCAGTAGTTGTTGTCGATGACCGCGTCCAACTCGCCGTACGGGTAGGCGCCGAAGCGCGCGGCATGGGCGTCGACCGCGGTCTTCGCGGTGCTCAGCATCGACTGCGCGTCGGAGGAGCTGATGCCCGAGACCGAGTAGACGTTGATCGCCGTGCCGGCCGCCGACGTGCCCGAGATCTTGCTGAACGGCCCCGCCGCCCAGGCGAAGTCGCGCACCTTGGACGCGGTCGCGGTGGTGACCGTACGCCCGCTGGAACCGGGGGTGTCGACGGACGTGCCGGTGGCCGGGACCAGCAGGCTGCTCGGGTGGTCCAGCGTGACCTTGAAGTCGGCGGCCAGGGAGTAGAAGGACTCGCCGTTGTTGGTGTACGGGTCCAGGTGCCAGCCCGCCCCGTCCTTCACCGCGAGCACGGGCAGCGCGTTGCCGATGTTGTTGAACGCCCCGTCGTGCCCGAACCGGTCCGCGCCGCTCGGCACGGTGATGCCGAGGTCGAAGCCGATCGTGGCGCTCTGCCCCTGCGCGAGCGGGGCCGGCAGGGAGATCTGCAGGGCGGTGCAGCCGACGGACAGGGCGCCCGCCGTACCGCCGGTGACGTTCGTGACCGTGATGGGCATCGCCGAGCACGTGCCGTGGTAGTTGTCCCACAGCCGCAGATACACCTCGCCGAGCGCGGTCGATGAGGCGTTGGTGAAGGTCGCGCTCTCGTGGCCGGTCCACACGGTGCCGCTGCTGTTGCTGCTCAGACTGACGGTGTACGAGGGTGAGGCGGGCGTCCGTGTCGAGTCCGCCGGCGGGGTGGTGCCCGCGGAGGTGTCGAGGGCGATGTCGTCAAGGACGAAACTGGTCTGCAGGCTGGAGTCCTCGGTGCCGGTGAAGGCGACGTTCACGGTCTGGCCGGCGAAGGCCGACACGTCGAAGGACTTCTGGACGTAGCCCGTGTTCCTGTCGAGGTTCGAGTACGTCGCCAGCGTGGTGGAGCCGATCTTCGCCGTCAGTTTGTCGTAGGCGGTGGAGGAGGTCGTCTCGGCGGTGTCGATGTGCAGCCAGAAGGACAGGGTCGCCTTGTCGCACCCCGAGGGGACGGTGACGCTCTGGGAGAGCGTGTCGGTGTGCGTGGATCCGACGCCGTCCAGCCAGGCGAACGAGCTTCCGCCGTGCGCGCTCTGACCGGACCGGCTGGTGATGACGCTCGTCGCCGACTGGCTCCAGGGCGAAGTGCCGCTCTCGAAGCCGCCGTTGGCCACCACCTGGGCCGGGGTGCAGGCCGCCGCCGCCGAGGGTGCGGCGGCCGCGGGAAGGGCGGGGAGCGATACGACGGCCAGCGCGGCGACGGCCGACAGGCGCGCGGCGACGGATCTGTGGGGGGTCGATCTCACGCGGAACTCCTTTGCGGCGACCGGGATCCCGGTCTGCTCGGCGAGCGCCCGCCGGCCTGGGTGCGCCGGAGGCGGTCGGGGCTGCGTGCACTTGTTGGCCTGAGCATGCCATAAGCGTGTGCTGTGAGGCAGCTGTGCGTGAGAAGGGTGACGACGGCCTACGGCGGCCGGCCGCTCCGGTCAGTCGCCGTGTCCGACGGGGGCGCTCTCTCCCTGGGCGACCTCGATGCCGTCGTGCAGGTCCGTGGCCGCCTCCATGGCCGCCGTCGCCGACAGGGCGACACAGGCGAGCAGGAGCCCGGCCAGGGCGCGGGGGAGTGCGCGGGCGGCGGGCTTCGGCGCGCTCAGCAGCGCGCTGACCCGGCGCGGGACCGGACCCGCGGTGGCCGTGAGGGACAGCCGCGGCCGGGGGCTCGCGGCGCGCGCGGCGAGCGCGGCGCGGCCGACGGCGCGGGCGGTGAGGGCGCGGTCACCCGTCACCCGCGCGGCGGACTCGTCGGCCCAGCGCTCCAGGGCGTACGAGAGCGGGGCGCACAGACCGCGCAGTGCCGGGTGCAGCGCCACGGCGAACTCGGTGGCCCCGAGGAAGAGATGGTGGCGGCCGGACAGATGTGCGCGCTCGTGGGCGAAGAGCACCTCGCGCTCGCGCGCGCTGAGGGCGCGCAGCATGCCCGTGGTCACCACGATGCGGCCGGGGCGGCCGGGCAGCGCGTACGCGTCGGGCCGCTCGTCCTCCCGCACCGACAGATCGCCCGCGCTCGCCGCGCTCCCGAACTGCCGGTGAGCGGCGCGCAGTTCACGCATGTGCCGGACGGCCCGGCGCGGCAGCGAGGCGCCGAGTGCCGTCAGCGCGCAGGCGGCCAGGACCGCGGCCGGCACGGTGGCCGGGGAGCCGTCGCCCAGCAGATGCGGAGAGAGATGGCCGAGCGCCGCGACGAAGGGGAGGCGCAGGGCACCGTTCAGGGCCAGCAGGGCGAGAGCGGCCGTGCTCGACAGGGCGAGAACCAGGGCCAGTGCGGTCAGCGCCCAGGCCGCCGTCCGGGGCGGCAGCTGCTCCGCACCGCGCCGGGCCAGCGGGACCGCCAGCAGCGGCATCAGGAGCGGGAGCCACACGGCAAAGATCACGCGATTCCTCCCAGGTCCGCCCGCCGGTCATGAGTCAGCCTACGCGGCACGACCCCGCGACCGGTTCCTGACCACCACGGGTATCCGCACCGGCTCACGGCGTCTCGTCGGCCGTCCCCTGGCCGGTGGACTGAAGCAGGGTGCGCAGCACACGCTCGTCCTCCGGGCTCAGGTCGGAGACGAAACGCGCGAGTACGGTGCCGCGGTCCTCGTCCTTGTCGAGTTCGGCGTGCATACGGCGCGCGGTCAGCCCGGGGGAGTCCTGGGCGGGCGCGTAGGTGTAGCCGCGGCCGACCCGCTCCCTGGTGACCGCGCCCTTGGCGTGCAACCGGGTGAGGATGGTGGTGACGGTGGTGCGGGCCAGGCCGCCGCCGAGCTCCAGCTGCACGGCGCCGGGTGTGAGCGGTCCGTCGGCGGCCCACAGGGCGGCCAGGACGCTCGCCTCCAGCTCGCCCGCCGGCCGCCGGTCCGTGCGCCCGTCGGCCGGGCCGCCGGCCGGCTCGTCGATCTGCCCCTGCGGCATGGGAACGCTCCTCGGCTCTGATTCGTCTACAGTTCGGTAGACGGTCTACATGACTGTAGTCGCTCGGCGCGGGTTCCGGCCCGCTCCACGTCCCAGTATGAGAGGGGTCGCCCGCATGGCAGCTGCCGAGTTCGCCGTCGCCCAGGCGGTGAACGTCCTGGATGCCGGATCCCTGCTGTCCGCCTTCGGCACGCTCGGCATCGCCGCCGTGCTGTTCGCAGAGACCGGCCTGCTGGTCGGCTTCTTCCTGCCCGGCGACTCGCTGCTGTTCACGGCGGGACTGCTGTGCGCGGGCGGCACCCACCGGTCCGTGCATCTCTCGCTGCCGCAGGTGCTGGTCGCCGCGGTCGTCGGGGCACTGGCCGGGGCGCAGGTCGGGTACTGGATCGGGCGCCGCGGCGGCCGCGCGCTGCTGGCCCGCAGCCGGGCGAGAAAGCTGCACGAGGGCGCGGCGCGCGCCGAGGAACTGCTCGCGCGCTACGGCCACGCCAAAGCGGTGGTCCTGGCCCGCTTCGTACCGGTGGTGCGCACGGTGCTCAACCCGCTGGCCGGGGCCCTGGGCGTGCCGGTACGGGTCTTCACGCTCTGGCAGGTGGTCGGCGGACTGGTGTGGACGATCGGCCTCGTCCTCGGCGGTTACGCGCTGGGCTCCTCCATCCCCAACGTCGACCACTACCTCCTGCCGCTGGTCGCCGTGGTGGTCCTCGCGTCCCTCACCCCGCTCGCCATCGAGGCCCGCCGCGCGCGTGCCCGCCGCGCGTCTCCGGGGGCCCCGTCATGACCGGCCTCGCCTTCGGTGGAGCCTCGGTCGACGGCGGCCTGTACACCTGGATCACGAAGCTCGCCCGCCACACGTCCCATCCCCTCGACACCGCGATCGCCGTCTGGTCCGACTACGGGCTCGCCCTGTTCGCCGGGCTGATGCTCGTCGCCTGGTGGCGGGCCCGCGGGGCCGGGGAGGCGCGGATGGTCCGGGCCTTGGCGACACCGCTGATCGTGGTGGTCGTGTACGCCGTGGACGTGCTGGTGAAGTCGGTGTTCGCCGAGACCAGACCCTGCCGCACGCTGCACGTGGTCACGGTCGAGGCGTGCCCTGCGGCGGGGGACTGGTCCTTCCCCAGCAACCACGCGGTGATCGCCGGGGCCGCGGCCGTGGCGATCGCCCTGACCGACCACCGACTCACCCGCATCGCGGCCCCGGCGGCCGTCCTGATGGCCGTCTCCCGCGTCTGGATCGGCGCCCACTATCCCCACGACGTGGCCGTGGGCCTGGCCTTCGGAGCACTCCTGGCGTGGCTCCTGATGCAGCTCGCCGACCGGGCCGCACCACTGGTCAGACGGATGGCCGGGACTCGGTTCGGGGGGTTGGTGACGGGGGTGTGAGGCGGAGTGCGCGGTCCGTACGGGATGCGCGGCCCGTCCGGAAGGGGCTGCCCGTCCGGAGAGGGCTGCCCGTCCGGAAGGGGCTGCCCGTCCGGAGAGGGCTGCCCGTCCGGAGAGGGCTGCCGTTGCTCGCCGTCGTCTGCGCCGTGCTGTTCGCCGCCCTCGCGGTCGCGATGGGCGTACGGCACGGCTCGCCGCTCCCGGGTGACGGCGCGGCGCACGCCTGGGCGCTCCGGCACCGGCCGCCGGTCGGCCAGGCGCTGGCCCGGGGGATCACGGCGACCGGGACGGGATCGTGGCCGTACCTGATCGTCGTGGCGGCCGGGCTGGTCGCCGGCCGGGACACCGGTGAGCGGGTGAGAGCGGTCGTGTACGGCCTGGCCGTGCTGGTCGCCGGGCAGCTGGTGCGCAGCGGGCTGATGGAACTGTTGGGGCGGGCACGTCCGAACACCGCGGACTGGGCGACCCACGCGTCCGGCTTCGCCTTCCCCTCCGGTCACACGACGACCTCCGCGCTCACGGCCGGATTCGTGTGCTGGGCGGTCACCCGGCACATCCGACCCGGGCTCGCGCGTACGACATGCGTGATCGCGGTGTGCTGGGCGGTGGCCGTCGGGTTGAGCCGCGTCTACCTGGGCGTGCACTGGGCCAGCGACGTACTGGGCGGCTGGCTGCTGGCCGGCGCGTGGCTGGGGCTGTGCTGGTGGGGGCTCGGACGGTGGC
>NZ_WVUG01000311.1 GCF_017614965.1 Streptomyces griseorubiginosus
GCCCCGCCCCCGTGATCCGCCTCGCCCCGGGCGGCACGGCACGGGTGAAGCTGACGTTCGTCCAGGTGCAGGGCGAGGCCGACGGCTACTGCAAGTCGGGCGCGCAGCCGGTGACGTACCCGACGCTCGTGGTGGGTCTGCCGGGCGCCGGTGCGCACCAAGTCGCCCTGGATGACGGGGTGTTCGCCGAGTGCGACAACACGGTGACGGCCACGGCGGTGTCGGCGGCGGCACTGTCGTAGGAGTCGTAACCCCACCGGCGAAGGCCGCCGGCACCCGGCGGCCCCGAAATCTCACGGAGACAAGGTATTGACATGACATTTGAACAGGGGTCATCGTACGGGAACTAGAGCGCGCTAGTAGAGCGCGCCAGAGCTACCCGTGGAGGGGACCCGCGATGCCGTTCGACGTGCTGACCATGGGCCGGGTGGGAGTGGACGTGTATCCGCTCCAGACCGGCCTCGGGCTGGCCGAGGTCACCTCGTTCGGCAAGTACCTGGGCGGCAGCCCGACGAACGTGGCGGTGGCGGCGGCCCGGTACGGCCGGTCGGCCGCGGTGATCACGAAGACCGGCCGGGACCCGTTCGGTGACTTCGTGCGCACCGCGCTGGACGGCTACGGCGTCGACGGCCGCTTCGTCGGTACGTCGGACATCGCGCCGACCCCGGTGACGTTCTGCGAGATCTTCCCGCCGGACGACTTCCCGCTGTACTTCTACCGGCTGCCCAAGGCCCCCGACCTGGACATCGCCGCCGATGAGCTGGACCTGGACGCGGTGCGGGAGGCCTCGGTCTTCTGGGTCACCGGGACCGGACTGAGCGAGGAGCCGAGCCGGTCGGCGACGCTGGCCGCGCTGGAGCACCGGGCCAAGGCGGGCACGACGGTGTTCGATCTGGACTGGCGGCCGATGTTCTGGGCCGACCCGGACCGGGCACGGTCGTCCTACGCGGAAGCGCTGCGGCACACGACGGTCGCCGTCGGCAATCTCGACGAGTGCGAGGTCGCCACCGGGGAGCGCGAACCGTACGCCGCGGCGAAGGCGCTGCTGGCGGCCGGCGTGGAGCTGGCCGTGGTGAAGCAGGGTCCCCGGGGCGTACTGGCCGTGGACCGCGACGGTACGGCCGCCGAGATCGCGCCCGTGCCGGTCGACGTCGTCAACGGCCTCGGCGCGGGCGACGCCTTCGGCGGGGCGCTCTGCCACGGGCTGCTCTCCGGCTGGGACGTCCACCGCGCGGTGTCCTTCGCCAACGCCGCCGGTGCCCTCGTCGCCGGCCGGCTCTCCTGTTCCGACGCCATGCCGACCCAGGACGAGGTCGAGGCCAGGCTGCGTGAGGTGACCCGTGCCGTCTGAGAAGCTGAGCCGCATCGTGGAGGCCCGGGTCAACGACCCCGGTGCCATCGCGGCTGCCGCCGCCCGGCGGGTCCCGGCGACCTCCCTGCGGGGCGAGCACGGCAAGGCGATGATCATCGCCGCCGACCATCCGGCGCGCGGCGCGAACGGCGTGGGCGGCGACCCGACCGCCATGGCCGACCGCGGCGAACTCCTCGACCGTCTGTGCGTCGCGCTGGAACGGCCGGGCGTGACAGGGGTGTTGGGCACCGCCGACATCCTGGAGGACCTGCTGCTGCTCGGCGTGCTGGACGGCAAGTCCGTCTTCGGCTCCATGAACCGGGCCGGGCTCGCGGGTTCGGTGTTCGAGATCGACGACCGGTTCACCGGCTACGACGCCGAGACCATCGCGGCCATGGGCTTCGACGGCGGCAAGATGCTGACCCGGATCGCACTGTCCGACCCGGCGACGCCGTCGGTGCTGGAGGCGTCCGCCCGTGCCGTCGACGAACTCAACGACCGTCGGCTCATCGCGATGGTCGAGCCCTTCATGTCCGAGTGGCGGGAGGGGAGGATCCGTAACGACCTCTCCCCCGAGGCCGTCATCAAGTCGATCACGATCGCCTCGGGCCTGGGCCGCCGTACCGCCTACACCTGGCTGAAGCTCCCGGTGGTCGAGGACATGGAGCGCGTGCTCGCCTCGTCGACGCTGCCCGCTCTGCTCCTGGGCGGCGAAGTCACCGACGCCGAGGCCGCGTTCGCGTCCTGGGGCAGGGCGCTGCGACTGCCCACCGCGCAGGGACTCGTGGTCGGACGCTCGCTGCTCTACCCCGCGGGCGGCGACGTGGCCGGTGCGGTGGACAAGGCGGTGAGCCTGCTGTGAGCGGCTTCGCCCACCTCCGCCGCGCGTCGGGGGCCCTGATCAGCAGCGCGCGCGGCGGGACGTGCGCGCTGCCCGACGCCCGTACCGGGCGGAGCTCACTCTCCGCCCGGTACGGGTCCGAGGACGTCCCCGTCGAGCCGCGACCGCCCTTCGGAGAGAACCGATGAACACCGTACGGCTGACCACCGCGCAGGCGCTGGTGCGCTTCCTCGCCAGCCAGTACAGCGAGCGCGACGGGCAGGAGCAGCGGCTGATCCCCGGGGTGTGGGGCATCTTCGGACACGGCAACGTGGCCGGCGTCGGGCAGGCCCTGCTGCAGGCCGCGGTCACCCAAGAGGCCGATCTCCCTTACTACTTGGCCCGTAACGAGCAGGGCATGGTGCACGCGTCGGTCGCCTACGCCAAGATGCGCGACCGGCTGGCGACCTTCGCCTGCACCGCCTCGACCGGCCCCGGCTCGACGAACATGATCACGGGCGCGGCGCTGGCCACCACCAACCGGCTTCCGGTGCTGCTCCTCCCGTCCGACATGTTCGCCACGCGGGCCGCCGACCCGGTGCTCCAGCAGCTGGAGGACACGCGCGGCGGGGACGTCACCGTCAACGACGCCTTCCGGGCCGTCTCGAAGTACTTCGACCGCGTCTCACGTCCCGAGCAGCTCGTCCCGGCCGCCCTCGCGGCGATGCGGGTGCTGACCGACCCGGTGGAGACCGGCGCCGTCACCCTCGCGCTGCCGCAGGACGTGCAGGCCGAGGCCCATGACTGGCCCGTCTCCTTCTTCCGGCGCCGGGTGTGGCATGTCGGCCGCCCGGTACCCGAACCGGCCGCCGTCGAGCGGGCCGCCGCACTGCTGCGGGGCGCGAGGAAGCCGCTGATCGTGGCGGGCGGCGGGGCCGTGTACTCCGGCGCCGAGACCGCCCTGCGCGCCTTCGCCGAGGCCACCGGCATCCCGGTCGCCGACACCCACGCCGGCAAGGGCGCGGTGCCGTGGGACCACCCGTACGCGGTCGGCGGCATCGGCTCCACGGGGTCGTACGCGGCGAACGCGCTCGCGAAGGACGCGGACGTGGTGCTGGGCATCGGCACCCGGTACTCCGACTTCACCACCGCCAGCCACACCGTCTTCGGCAACCCGGACGTCACCTTCGTCAACCTCAACGTGGCCCGCCTGGACGCCGTCAAGCACTCCGCCGAGCCGCTGGTCGCGGACGCCCGCCTCGGTGTCCAGGCACTGGCCGGGGCGCTCGACGGCTGGGAGGTGGAGCCCTCGTACCGCGCGAGGACCCGTGAACTCATCGCCCGCACACGGGAGATCGAGGAGCGGTGCTTCACCGTGGGCCATGGTCCGCTCCCCGCCCAGACGGAGATCCTCGGCGCCCTCAACGACGTCCTGGACGACCGCGCGGTGGTCATCAACGCGGCCGGATCCATGCCGGGCGATCTGCAACAGCTGTGGCGGGCGCGGGATCCGAAGGCCTACCACGTCGAGTACGCCTACTCCTGCATGGGCTACGAGGTGGCCGCGGGCGTCGGCGCGAAGATGGCCGACCCCTCCCGTGAGGTCGTCGTCCTGGTCGGTGACGGCTCGTATCTGATGATGGCTCAGGAGATCGTCACCATGGTCTCCGAGGGTCTGAAGGTCATCGTCGTCCTGGTCCAGAACCACGGCTTCGCCTCGATCGGGGCGCTGTCGGAATCGCTCGGCTCGCAGCGCTTCGGCACCAAGTACCGCTACCGAAACGGGAGTACGGGCCAGCTCGACGGGGACGTCCTGCCGGTCGACCTCGCCGCCAACGCCTCCTCGCTGGGCGCGGACGTCCTGCACGCCGCCTCGGTCGACGAGTTCCGCGCGGCGATGGAGAAGGCGAAGGCCGCCACCCGGACGACCGTCGTGCACGTCGAGACCGATCTCTACGGCCCCAACCCGCCCGGCCACGGCTGGTGGGACGTCCCCGTCGGCGAGGTCTCCGCCCTGGAGTCCACCCGGGCCGCCTACGAGACGTACGCCGCCCACAAGCAGAACCAGCGTCACTACCTCTAAGGACACCGCTCCCGTGAACACCATTCCCCACTGGATCAACGGCGCACCCGTCTCCGGCACGGACACCCAGGCGGTGTTCAACCCGGCCACCGGCCAGGAACAGGCCCGGGTCGTCCTCGGCGGCGGCGCGGACGTGGACACCGCCGTCCGGGCCGCCTCCGCCGCGTTCGAGAGCTGGTCCGAGTCCTCCCTCACCCAGCGCACCCAGGTGATGTTCGCCTTCCGTCAACTCCTCGTCGAGCACGAGGAGGAGCTGGGCCGGATCATCTCCGCCGAGCACGGCAAGACCGTCGACGACGCCCGCGGCGAGATCGTGCGCGGCCGTGAGGTCGTCGAGTTCGCCTGCGGCCTCGGCGACGTGCTGAAGGGCTCCTTCTCCGACCAGGTCTCGCGCGGCGTGGACGTGCACGACTTCCGTCAGCCGCTCGGTGTCGTCGCCGGCATCACCCCGTTCAACTTCCCGGCGATGGTGCCCCTGTGGATGCATCCCGTCGCCATCGCGACCGGCAACACCTTCATCCTCAAGCCGTCCGAGCGCGACCCCTCGGCCGCCAACTTCGTCGCCGAGCTGTACCGGAGGGCCGGGCTGCCGGACGGTGTCTTCAACGTCGTCCACGGCGGCAAGGACGCCGTGGACGCGATCCTGACCCACCCGGGCATCGAGGCCGTCTCCTTCGTCGGCTCCACGACCGTCGCCAAGTACGTGCACGAGCAGGCCACTTCGCACGGCAAGCGGGTCCAGGCCCTCGGCGGCGCCAAGAACCACGCCGTCGTCCTGCCCGACGCCGACCTGGAGTTCGCCGCCAACCACATCACCGCCGGTGCCTACGGTTCGGCCGGCGAGCGCTGCATGGCCGTCTCCGTCGCGGTCGCCGTCGGCGAGGCCGCGGACGGTCTCGTCGAGGTGCTTCAGCGCAAGGCCCGTGAGGTCAAGGTCGGCCCCGGTGACGTGCCCGGCACCGAGATGGGCCCGCTGGTGACCAAGGCCGCCCAGGAGCGCGTGGAGAACGCCGTCGGGACAGCGGCGGCCCAGGGCGCCACGGTCGTCGTGGACGGCCGCGGGCTCAAGATCGACGGTCACGAGGACGGCTTCTTCACCGGCCCCTCCCTCCTCGACCACGTCACCACCGGCATGGACGCCTACAAGGAAGAGCTGTTCGGCCCCGTTCTGGCGATCGTGCGCGTGGCGAGCCTGGATGAGGCCATCGACGTCATCAACGCCAACCCCTACGGCAACGGAACCGCCCTGTTCACCGCCTCCGGTGAGGCCGCCCGTCGCTTCCAGCGCCGGGTCAAGGTCGGCATGATCGGCATCAACGTCCCCGTCCCGGTCCCGATGTCGTACTACTCCTTCGGCGGCTGGAAGGACTCCCTCATCGGCGACTCCCCCATCCACGGCCCCGAGGGCATCCGCTTCTACACCCGCCCCAAGGTCGTCACCACCCGCTGGCCGCGGCAGAGCCAGCAGGTCGCTGCGGGCTTCACCTTCCCCACCTCCAACTGACCCTCCCCCTAAGGAGACGCCATGGCAACGGCGCCATCCCCGCTCCGCACCGTCGCAGGCAACCTCTGCCTGGGCTCCGCGCCCGACTCCTGGGGCATCTGGTTCCCCGAGGACGAGCACCAGGTGCCGTACACCCGCTTCCTGGACGAACTGGCCCAGGCCGGTTACGAGTGGCTGGAGCTCGGCCCCTACGGCTACCTGCCCACCGACCCGCGGCGCCTGAAGGAGGAGCTGGACGCCCGTGGCCTGAAGGTCTCCGGCGGCACGGCCTTCGGCGCGCTGCACCGGCCCGAGGCCTGGGACTCGATGCTCGCGCACGTCCGACAGGTCGCCGCGCTGACGGCGGCCGCGGGCGCCCACCATCTGGTCCTGATCCCGCCGATGTACCGGGACGAGAAGACCGGCGCGTTCACCGAGTCGCCGGAGCTGACCGCCGAGCAGTGGGCGGGCTTCGGCAAGGCCGCCGACCGGCTGGGCGAACTTCTGCTCGCCGAGTACGACGTCCGACTGGTGCTGCATCCGCACGCCGACAGCCACATCCAGACGCAGGCCGAGATCGAGCGGCTGCTGAACGAGTCGGACTCCCGGTACACCAACCTGTGCCTGGACACGGGGCATGTGGCGTACGGCGGCGGCGACAACCTCGACCTGATCCGCCGGTTCGGGGAGCGCGTCGGGTACGTGCACATCAAGCAGATGGACCCGGCCGTGCTGGCCCAAGTGGCCGCCGAGGACCTGTCGTTCGGAGAGGCCGTCAAGCGCGGGGTGTGCGTGTCGCCGCCCGCCGGGGTGCCCAACCCGGCTGAGGTGGTGGCCGAACTGGCCAAGCTGGACGCCGAGTTGTTCGTGATCGTGGAGCAGGACCTGTACCCCTGCGCGCCGGAGGTGCCGCTGCCCATCGCGGTCAGCACCCGCGAGCACCTGGCCGGCTGCGGTCTGTCGGGTACCCGGCGTCCGAACGTCCCCCAGTAGGAGGTGGCCATGGACGTCAGGGACGACGCGACCAGGACCCCCGCCCTCACGGCCGACGCCCCGCCGGCGGTCGCCCGCCGGCTGCGGCTCATCACCGTCATCGCCACCTTCGGCGGACTGCTCTTCGGTTACGACACCGGTGTCATCAACGGCGCCCTGCCCTACATGAGCGACGACCTGGGCCTGACCCCGGTCACCGAGGGCATGGTCACCAGCTCGCTGCTGCTGGGCGCGGCGCTCGGCGCGGTCGCCGGGGGCCGGCTGTCGGACGCGCGCGGCAGGCGCCGTACGATCCTCACCCTCGCGGTGCTGTTCTTCGCGGGCGCGCTGGGCGCGACCCTGGCGCCGACGACCGCGGTGATGATCGTGGCCCGCTTCGTGCTCGGTCTGGCGGTCGGCGGGGCGTCGGTGACGGTGCCGGTGTACCTCGCGGAGATCTCGCCGGCCGAACGGCGGGGCGCGCTGGTCACCCGTAACGAACTCATGATCGTCAGCGGGCAGTTGCTGGCCTTCACCTCCAACGCGGTCATCGCGAACGTCGGCGGCGAGTCCGGTGGCGTGTGGCGCTGGATGCTGGTCATCGCGACCGTCCCGGCGGTGGTGCTGTGGTTCGGCATGCTGGTCATGCCGGAGAGCCCCCGCTGGCTGGCCTCGCGGACCCGTTTCGGTGAGGCGCTGGAAGTGCTGAAGCAGGTCCGTTCCCGGCAGCGGGCGGAGGCGGAACTCGCCGAGGTGTCCGCGCTGGCCGTGAAGGAGGAGCGGGAGAGGCTGGGCGGCTGGCAGGACATGCGGTCCACGCCGTGGCTGCGCAAGTTGATGTTCGTGGGCTTCGGCATCGCGATCGTGCAGCAGATCACCGGCGTGAACACGATCATGTACTACGGCACCCAGATCCTCACGGACGCGGGTTTCGCGGCCGACAGCGCGCTGACGGCGAACATCGCCAACGGTGTGATCTCGGTCCTGGCGACCTTCGTGGGCATCTGGCTGCTGGGCCGGGTGGCGCGCCGCCCGATGCTGATGACCGGTCAGGTCGGCACGACGGCCGCCCTGTTGCTGATCGGCGTGTTCTCGCTGGTGCTCCCGTCGGGCGACGGGCGGGCTTATGCCGTGCTGGCGATGACCGTGACCTTCCTGGCCTTCCAGCAGGGCGCGATCTCCCCCGTGACCTGGCTGATGCTGTCGGAGATCTTCCCGATGCGGATGCGCGGCTTCGGCATGGGCGTGGCGGCGGTGGTGCTGTGGCTGACGAACTTCGTGATCGGCCTGGTCTTCCCGTCCCTGGTGTCCGGGATCGGCATCTCGAACACCTTCTTCCTCTTCGTCGTGGCGGGGATCTTCTCCCTGGCCTTCGTGAAGCTCTACGTCCCCGAGACCAAGGGCCGCACGCTCGAAACCCTGGAAGCCGAACTCCGGTCGCGCTTCTCCTGACTCCCTCTTCCGACTCCCCTTCTGACTCCCCCTTCGAAGGACTGACCATGACTGTACGTGTTGGAGTCATCGGCGCCGGCTGGATCGGCCACGAGCACATCCGGCGTCTGACGCACCAGGTGACCGGTGCCCGGGTCACCGCGGTGACGGACATCGACGCGGCCCGCGCCGAGGAGGCGGCGGCGTCGGTGGGCGCCCGGGTGCTGCCGGACGGCGCGGCCGTGGTGGCGGCGGACGACGTGGACGCCGTCCTCGTGACGTCATGGGGCCCCACCCACGCCGAGCACGTCCTGAACGCCATCGCGGCGGGCAAGCCGGTGTTCTGCGAGAAGCCCCTGGCCACCACCGCCGAGGACTGTCTGAGGATCCTGGAGGCGGAGACGGCCCACGGCCGCCGTCTGGTCCAGGTCGGCTTCATGCGCCGCTACGACGCCGGCTACCGCCAGATGAAGCAGGTGATCGACTCGGGCCGGATCGGCGAGCCGCTGATCGTGCACTGCGCCCATCGCAACCCGACGGTCCCGGAGTCGTACACCTCGGCGATGGCGGCCCTGGACACGGCGGTCCACGAGGTGGACGTGCTGCGCTGGCTGCTGGACGACGAGATCGTCTCCGCGCAGGTCGTGACTCCGCGCTCGACGAGCAAGCGGTTCGAGCACCTGAAGGACCCTCAGATCATGCTCTTCGAGACGGCGAAGGGCGTCCGCATCGACCTCGAGGTCTTCGTCAACTGCCAGTACGGCTACGACATCCAGTGCGAGGCGGTGGGCGAGGAGGGCCTGGTGCGCCTGCCCGACCCGGCGGCCGTGGGTGTCCGCACGGCGGCCCGGCACAGCACGGAGGTCCTGACGGACTGGGTGGGCCGTTTCGCGGAGGCCTTCGACACCGAGTTCCGCGAGTGGATCGCCGGGGTCGCGGCCGGTGAGGAGCCGACGGGCCCCTCCGCGTGGGACGGCTACGCCGCCACCGTCATCACGGCCGCGACGGTCGAGGCCCTCGAAACGGGCCGTGTCGTCGGCACCGACCTCAAGCCCCGCCCGACCCTCTACGGAGGCACCGCGTGAAAATCGCCCTCGATCCGTACATGTTCCGCGCCCTGCCGATCGACGACATGGTGCGCACGGTGGCCGAACTGGGCTACGAGTACATCGAGTTGTCGCCCCGCGACGACTTCATGCCGTTCTTCCTGCATCCGCGCGCGGACGACGAGCGGGTGACGGAGCTGAAGAACTCCCTGCGCCGGCACGGCGTACAGCTGTCCTCGGTGCTCCCGCTGTACAAGTGGTCGTCCCCGGACGAGACGGAGCGCCAGGCGGCGGTCCGGTACTGGAAGCGGATGATCGAGATCACGGCGGACCTCGAATGCCCGCTGATGAACTCGGAGTTCAACGGGCGGCCCGAGCGGGCGGCGGAGAGCGAGGCGGCGTTCTGGCGCTCGCTGGAGGAGTTGCTGCCGCTGTTCGAGCGCGAGGGGATCGCCCTGAACCTGGAGGCCCACCCGGACGACTTCTGCGAGGAGAACACCCCGGCGGTGGACCTGGTCCGCGCGATCAACAAGCCGTGGGTGAACTACCTCTACTGCGCGCCGCACTCCTTCCATCTCTCCGGTGCCGCGGAGGTGGGCGCGGACATCGCGTCGATGATGCGGTACGCGGGAGACAAGCTGCGGCACGTCCACATCGCGGACTCCTTCAACCACAAGGGGTCGTCGGGCCTGCGCTACATCCTCAATCCGCCCGGGACGGCGGCCCGTATCCACCAGCACCTGGACATCGGCCAGGGAGAGGTGGACTGGGACGCCTTCTTCGGCACCCTGCGCGAACTGAACTTCGACGGCGTGGCGACCGCCTGCGTCTTCGCCTGGGAGGAGCGGGCACGGGAGTCGTCGTCGTTCATGCTGGACCGCATCCGCAAGGAACTGGCGGGCTGAGAGCGGATCCACGGGATCCACGGACGGGGCTCTGCCCCCGGTCGTACGACCGGGGGCAGAGCCCCGTCCGTGTCAGCTGCTCGTCATGAACGGCGTGCCCGGCGCGTCGCGTAGACCGCGCCGGCCCCGAGGGCGATGACCAGGGCGCCGCTGCCGGCTATGAGGCCGACCGGCGCGCTGGAACCGGTCTCGGCC
>NZ_WVUG01000312.1 GCF_017614965.1 Streptomyces griseorubiginosus
CCGCGTCCCCGAGCCCGGCCCCGTCCGCGTCCGTGTCCCCGGCGCCCGTCGCCGCGACCCTCGGCCTGGAGGCCGTCGACGACCGCGGACCGGGCGCCCTGGTCGTCGGCGTCCACGTCCCCGGCCCCGCCTGCGCGGCCGGCCTGGTCCGCGGCGACGTACTCCTCGCGTTCGACGGCACCCGCCTCGACACGGCCGCCGACCTCGCCCGCGCCGTCGCCCACGCCCGCCCCGGTACGCGGGTCACACTGACCGTCCGTCACCGCGGCGGCACATACCAGCGGCTGACGGCCGTACCCGGAGTCGTCACCTGACCCCCGGAGCAGGCCCGCGTCGGCGCGGCGAAAACCGCTGGCCCGGCTCCCCGGACACCGACCACCATGGGGCGCATGCTGAGCACCCTCCTCGCCTTCCTCGGCGCCTGCACCCTCATCGCCGCCTCGCCCGGCCCCAGCACGGTGCTGATCATCAAGCAGTCGCTGCGCAGCAGGCGTTCCGGTCTGCTGACCGTGCTCGGCAACGAGACGGGGGTCTTCGTCTGGGGAGTCGTCGCCGCCTTCGGCCTGACCGCGCTGCTCGCGGCGTCCGAGGTGGCGTACGACGTGATGCGGATCGTCGGCGCGGTCGTCCTGATCGCCTTCGGCGTCCAGGCGCTGCGGCAGGCGCGGCACACCGGGGACGCCACGGCCGGCTGGGAGGGCGGTGAGAAGAGCGGCTGGGCCGCCTACCGGGGCGGGCTGCTGCTGAACCTCGCCAACCCCAAGGCGGCGATCTTCGCCATGTCCTTCCTGCCGCAGTTCGTGCCCCGGGGAGCCCCGCACCTGCCCGCCATGATCGGTCTCGCCGCGCTGTGGGCCGTCTACGAGATCGGTTACTACGGCCTGTACGTGTGGTTCGTCGGCCGGATGCGGACCGTGCTCTCCCGCGCCGGGGTGCGCCGGCGCCTGGAACAGGTCTCCGGGGGCGTGCTGCTGCTCCTCGGTGTGCGCCTCGCCCTGGAGAGCTGACGCCGTGACCGGCCTCAGTGCCCCAGGACGGGCAGACGGGTCGCGCGGCCCCCGCTGTCCGGGCAGGATGCTGCCCGTAGTCCCTTGTGGTCCCTCAACCCGCCCAGGGAGGCCCGGATGACCGGCACCGCGCCCGCGCCCTTCACCGCCGACGACTACCGGGCCCGCATGGACCGCGCCGCGCGCGCCTCGGCGGACGCCGGTCTCGCCGGGCTCCTCGTGGCCCCGGGCCCCGACCTGGTGTGGCTGACCGGCTACACGCCCCCCGCGGCCACCGAACGGCTCACCCTGCTGGTCCTCGCCCCCGGCCGCGCCCCCGTCCTGATCGTCCCCACCCTGGAGGCGCCCGACGCCGCGCGGGCACCCGGCGCGGGCGCGCTCAATCTGCGGGACTGGACCGACGGCAAGGATCCCTACGCCGCCACCGCCGCGCTCCTCGACGTCAGCGGGCGCTTCGGGATCAGCGACAACGCCTGGGCGATGCACCTGCTCGGCCTCCAGCGGGCGCTGCCCGGCACCAGCCACGTCTCCCTCACCGAGGCCCTGCCGATGCTGCGCGCCGTCAAGGACGCGGCGGAACTGGAGCTGATGGCGGCCGCGGGCGCAGCCGCCGACGCGACGTTCGAGGAGATCCGGAAGGTTCCCTTCGCGGGCCGCACGGAGTCCGAGGTCGGCGCCGACCTCGCCGGTCTGCTGCGGCGCTTCGGCCACTCCCAGGTCGACTTCACCATCGTCGCCTCCGGCCCGAACGGCGCCAACCCGCACCACGAGGTCGGCGACCGGGTCATCGAGCGCGGCGACATGGTCGTCCTGGACTTCGGCGGCCTCAAGGACGGCTACGGCTCCGACACCTCCCGCACCGTGCACGTGGGCGAGCCCACCGACGAGGAGCGCCGGGTGCACGACCTGGTCCGCGAGGCCCAGGAGGCCGGGGTCCGGGCGGTGAAGCCGGGCGTGGCCTGCCAGGAGGTCGACCGGGCCGCCCGCGCGGTCATCGAGGACGCCGGGTACGGCGAGTACTTCATCCACCGCACCGGGCACGGCATCGGCGTCACCACGCACGAGCCGCCGTACATGATCGAGGGCGAACGGCAGCCGCTCGTGCCCGGCATGTGCTTCTCGGTGGAACCCGGCGTCTATCTGCCCGGCCGGTTCGGGGTGCGGATCGAGGACATCGTGACGGTCACCGAGGACGGCGGCCGGCGGCTGAACACCACCGACCGCGAGATGGTCATAGTGGACTGATCGTCCCAGGAGCCCCCGCACACCCCCGAGTGACAACGGCGCGACCATGACCCAGGCACCGACACCCACCGCGGACACCGTCCGCCGGCTGGTCAGTTCCCTGCTCAAGGACGGCGGGGGGACGGCCGGTCCGGAGGTACGGCCCGTCGCCGAGGGCGGTGAGCACTCCACCTGGTGGGTCGGCACCCGCCATGTGCTGCGCCTCGCCCCGGACCGCGAGGCCGCCCTGCGCCAGCGCCGGGAACTGCGGCTGCGCGACCTCGTCCGCCCCCACCTCCCGCTCGCCGTCCCGACCAGCGTGGCGCACGGCGAGTGGGCGCCCGGGCTGACGTACACGCTCGACACCAAGGTGCCGGGCGGCACGGCGGAGGAGCACGACGTCTCCGCCGTCGGCGAGGCCGACCTCGCGGGGCTGCTCACCGGGCTGCGCGAGGTGCCCGTACGGCAGGCCGAGACGCTCGGTGTCCCGCGCACCGCCCCGCGCTCCCTGGAGGGCCTGCGCCGGGCCGCCGAGAAGGCCGCCCACCTGCTCGCCGGAACCGACGAGTTCGACCCGGTACGGCTGCACCAGCTCACCTCCGCGGCCGCCGTCCAGCTCGCCGCGCAGCCCGGCACCGCGGTCCTCGTCCACCACGGCCTTCGGGGCGAGCACCTCGTCGTCAGCGCCGACGGGCGGGTGCGCGGGGTCCTCGACTGGACCGACGCGGCCGTCGGCGACCCCGCCGAGGACATCGCGGGCCTCGCGGTCGCCGTCGGCTCCCCGGCCGCCGTCCGCGCCGCCACCCTCGCCGGCTACGGCGCCCGTCCCTGTCTGCGCGGCCTGTGGCTGGCCCGCTGCGACACGGTGATCCGCCTCGCCGACCACATCGAGCGGGGTGACACCGCCCCCCTCCCCCTGCTCGGCCTCCAGCTCCGCCGCGCCTGGGAGGCGATCCTGCTGGAGCGGGTGACGGAACTCCGCGAGACCGACGGAGCCGAGGACTTCTGACACCACCGACTCGGATCCCCCCACCCACACCGGCAACCACGCCCGGGCTGCGCAGAACTCCTGGATCGGCGCCCCGCGCGGGGGTCCCGCAGGGACTTCGGTTCGGTGGCTCGTGTGCGGGATGTGCGGGGACTTCGGTTGGGCGCCCGCGCGTGGGATGTGCAGGAGCCCTGGATCGGCGCCCCGCGCGGGGGTCCCGCAGGGACTTCGGTTCGGTGGCTCGTGTGGGGGATGTGCGGGGACTTCGGTTGGGCGCCCGCGCGTGGGATGTGCAGGCCGCTTGGATCGGCGGCCCGCGCGGGGGTCCCGCAGGGACTTCGGTTCGGTGGCTCGTGTGGGGGATGTGCGGGGACTTCGGTTGGGCGCCCGCGCGTGGGATGTGCAGGCCGCTTGGATCGGCGGCCCGCGCGGGGTCCCGCAGGGACTTCGGTTCGGTGGCTCGTGTGCGGGATGGGCGGGGACTTCGGTTGGGCGCCCGCGCGTGGGATGTGCAGGCCGCTTGGATCGGCGGCCCGCGCGGGACCCGCAGGGACTTCGGGTCCACATCCCGCGCGCGGGATGTGCAGGAGCCCTGGATCGGGCGGCCCGCGCGGGGGTCTGCGGGAGCCCCGGTTCGGCCGAGTCCCGAGTGCCCCGCCGCTGGTCAGCGGCGTCCCGGCCCCGGCGCCCGCCGGCGGCGCCGGGCACCCACCGGGCGGGCCCCGTGGGCTTTCGTCAGCTCTGGAGCAGGATTGCGGCCGATTCGCCGGGTACGTGCAGCACCCCGTCGGTGCCCGGGGCCCGCACCGGCTCCCACGCGGCCAGTACGCGGGCCTCGCGGGGGCCCAGCGGGATGGCCGCCGGTTCCTTCGCGAGGTTCACCGCGACCCGCACGTCACCGCGGCGGAAGGCGATCCAGCGGTCCTGCTCGTCGTAGGCGACCTTGGTGTCGCCGAGGTCGGGGTCGGTGAGGTCGGCCTGTTCGTGGCGCAGGGCGATGAGCCGCCGGTACCAGTCGAGCACGCGCGCGTGGGGCTCGCGTTCCGGCTCGCTCCAGTCGAGGCAGGAGCGGTCCCGGGTCGCCGGGTCCTGCGGGTCCGGCACGTCCTCCTCGGCCCAGCCGTGCGCCGCGAACTCCCGCCGCCTGCCGCGCCGTACCGCGTCGGCGAGCTCCGGGTCGGTGTGGTCGGTGAAGAACTGCCAGGGCGTCCCCGCAGCCCACTCCTCGCCCATGAACAGCATCGGCGTGAAGGGCGCGGTCAGCACGAACGCGGCCGCGCAGGCCAACAGGCCGGGGGAGAGGGTGGCGGACAGACGGTCGCCCTGGGCGCGGTTGCCGACCTGGTCGTGCGTCTGGGTATAGCCCAGCAACCGGTGCGCGGCCACGCGCGTGGTGTCCAGCGGGCGCCCGTGACGGCGGCCCCGGAAGCTCGAGTACGTGCCGTCGTGGAAGTAGCCCCCGGTGAGCGTCTTGGCGATCGCGGCCAGCGGCGCGCGCCCGAAGTCGGCGTAGTAGCCCTGCGCCTCGCCGGTCAGCGCGGTGTGCAGCGCGTGGTGGAAGTCGTCGTTCCACTGCGCGTCCAGCCCGAGGCCGCCCTCCGCGCGCGGGGTGATCAGCCGCGGGTCGTTCAGGTCGGACTCGGCGATCAGGAACAGCGGGCGTCCCAGATCGCCCGAGAGGGCGTCCACGGCCGTCGACAGCTCCTCCAGGAAGTGGCACGCGCGCGTGTCCGCCAGCGCGTGCACCGCGTCCAGCCGCAACCCGTCGATCCGGTAGTCCCGCAGCCAGGACAGGGCACTGTCCACCAGATACGTCCGCACCTCGTCCGACCCGGGCGCGTCCAGGTTCACGGCGGAACCCCAGGGCGTGTGGTGCGTGTCCGTGAAGTACGGCCCGAAGGCCGGCAGGTAGTTGCCCGAGGGCCCCAGATGGTTGTGGACGACGTCCAGGACCACCCCGAGTCCCAGCTCGTGCGCCCGGTCGACGAACCGTTTCAGCCCCTCGGGCCCGCCGTACGGCTCGTGCACGGCCCACAGCGAGACGCCCTCGTACCCCCAGCCGTGCCGCCCAGGGAAGGGACACAGCGGCATCAACTCGACGTGGGTGACGCCCAGTTCGACGAGATGGCCGAGCCGCTCGGCGGCGGCGTCCAGGGTGCCCTCACGGGTGTACGTGCCCACGTGCAGCTCGTAGAGCACGGCGCCCGGCAGCGGCCGTCCGGCCCACTCGGCGCGCCACGCGTACCGGCCCTGGTCGACGACCGCGCTCAGCCCGTCCGGGCCGTCCGGCTGGCGGCGCGAGCGCGGGTCGGGCAGCACGGGACCGTCGTCCAGCGCGAACCCGTAGCGCGAGCCGTCCCGCGCGTCGGCCTCGCCCCGCCACCAACCCTCCCGCTCCGGATCGCGCTCCAGTGCGCGCGTGGCGCCGTCACAATGGAGCGTCACACGGCCGGCCTGCGGTGCCCACACCTCGAACTGCACGGACGGTTCCCCTTCGTCTGCTCACCGGGATGTAGCCCGTCCATGGTGCTTCAAACGAGATCAGCGCGCTTTCGAATCCCCCCTTTCCCCGCCGGTGTCGCGGGATACGCGCGCGTGGCGGCCGTTTTCTCGTTTTCTGGACACCCGGGGTTCACTGACCGACAATCACCAACGTGACGTCGTCCTTCGAGTTCAACACGTACCCCGCGCGACTGTCCGACGCGGAGCGCGACAAGGCGCTGAAGGTGCTTCGGGACGGCGTCGCCATGGGGCGGCTCTCGCACGACACGTTCATCCGCCGCATGGAGCTGGCGCTCGCCGCCCGCCGCTCCGACGAACTCGTGGCCCTCACCGCTGACCTCCCCCAGGAGAGCCGCCTGGCGCGCCTGGTCTTCGGCACCGTGGAGGCCGTCTCCGGCTTCACCGTACGGCTGCGCAGGGCCTGGCAGGCCGAGCGGCTGCCCAAGCTGCTGCTCCCGCACCCGGCGGGCGGCCACCCGCTGCGCATCGGACGGGATCCGGCCAACGGACTGCGGCTGACCCACGAGACCGTCTCCCGGGTGCACGCCGAACTGAGCCGCCAGGGCGGCATGTGGGTGCTGCGGGACCTCGGCTCCACCAACGGCACCACGGTCAATGGACGGCGGGTCATCGGCGCCGCCGTGGTCCGCGAGGGCGACCAGGTCGGCTTCGGTCGGATGTCGTTCCGGCTCGCCGCCGACTGAGCCACCGCTTAGCTTTGGCCTGAGCATGACACGGCGTTGAGCTGCTGTGATGGCTCAAATCCCTTTCCTCGCCGCGGTGTTGACGTACCCCTCAAGTCGTGACTGACTGTGCGTACGTCATGCACGTCAGGTGAACCGACGGCACAACATCGGGGAGGTGTGCCCTGCCGCCCCTCCTGCGCTATCCGACCGTCGACGAGCTCGGCGCGCGGGCGGCGGCACTCGTCGCCCGTCGCCCCCGTGACGCCCGTCTGCGCCGCGTCGGCACCTCCCGGGCCGGCACCCCCATGTGGCTGCTTTCCGTCGGTCACGGCAGCCGTCAGGCCCTCGTGGTCGCCGGTCCGCACGCCAACGAACCCGTCGGCGGCGCCACCGTGCTGCGGCTGGCCGAACGGGCCCTGGCCGACCCGCGGTTCACCGCGGGCGCCGACGCCACCTGGAACCTGCTGCTCTGTCTCGACCCGGACGGCCTGCGCCGCAACGAGGGCTGGCTGTCGGGCCCGTACACCCTCGGCCGGTACTTCCGGAACTTCTTCCGGCCCGGCTTCCACGAACAGCCCGAATGGCTGCCCGCCGGAGCGGCGGCCGCCGCCCTGCCGGAGACCCGCACCCTGCTCGACCTCCAGGACGAGCTGCGGCCCTTTCTGCAGTGCTCGCTGCACGGCGTCGACGTCGGCGGCGGCTTCGTCGAGCTCACCCGCGACCTGCCCGGCCTCGCCCAGCGCGTCGCGCACACCGCGGCCCGTCTCGGTATCCCGCGCGAACTGGGGCCGTACGACACCCTGTACTGGCCCAACATCGGTCCGGCCGTCTACCGCATCCCGCCGCCCCGCCCCGGCGACCTGGCCGCCGCCATCACCGAGGCCGCCGTGGAGTCGACCTGGTACCACCCGCACCGGTACGGCACCGTCACGGCCGTCGTCGAGGCCCCCATGTGGGGCGTGGCCGCCGTCGAGGACGGCTCCCCGCCCGCCGACCGCGCCGCCGTGCTGCGCACGGTCAGCCACACCCTGAGACGCGACGCGCAGCTGCTGGAGCGGCTCCTCGCGCGCCTGCGCCCGCACACGACGGGCGCGCCGGACGCGGCCCGCCTGCTCGCCCCGGTGGACGACTATTTACTGGTCTGCCCCGGTCTCGCCGACACCTGGGACCCCGACATCGCCGACGGGACGCGCCCGCTCCCGCCACTGAGCACCGCCCATCTGGCCGCCCTGCGCATCGCCGGCCGGCGGCTCGCCCTGCGCACGGCGGGGCTGCTGCACCAGCTCGTCACCGGCGCGGGGTGCGATCCGGCCGGGGTGCTGCCCGACCTGGACCGGCTCATCGGCGAGTGGTGCGCCGACTACCTCGACGGCTGCGGGGCCCGCTGGATCCCGGTCGCGCGCCAGGTCGAGTACCAGTCGCGCGTCGTCCTGCACGCCTTCGAACTCGCCGAGCGGTACGCGCCCGCGTGCTCCCGTTCGGGTGAGCCGGGGTGGGGTTCCGGGGCCGCCGTGCCGATGCACCTGGAATGACGATCAGCACCACAGCGAAAGCGGTACGCGGCGCCCTGCTGGCGGCCGCGCTGCTCCTCACCGCCGCGCCCCAGGCCCAGGCGGCCCCCGGCCACCACCTGCCGGGCAACTGGCTCTACCTCACCGTCACCAAGGGCGACTCCCGCTCCAGCGACACCCGGGGCACCCTGCTGCTGTGCGATCCGCCCCAGGGACACGCGCGCGCGGCCGAGGCGTGCGCCGAGCTGGCGGCGGTCGACGGCGACATCGGCGCGCTCCCGGCCAGGGACGTCATGTGCCCGATGGTCTACGCGCCGGTCACCGTGCACGCGCGGGGACAGTGGAGCGGCCGGGAGGTCGAGTACGTCCAGACCTTCCCCAACGCATGCGCCCTCGGGGCACGCACGAGGGAGGTGTTCGCGCTCGACGGGTGACACGCGCGGTGTGCCGCGTGCCGCAGGGTCCCGCACGCGCGGTGTGTGGCGGGTGGCGGCGTCCCCGTGCGCGGTGTGTGGGGGGTGGCGGCGTCCCCGTGCGCGCGGTGTGTGGGGGGTGGCGGCGGCGCCCCGCGCGGTGTGTGGCGGGTCGCGGCGCCCCCGCGCGCGGTGTGTGGCGGGTGGCGGCGTCCCCGTGCGCGCGGTGTGCCGCGTGCCGCGGGGTCCCGCACGTGCCCGGTGTGCCGCGTGCCGCGGGGTCCCGCACGTGCCCGGTGTGCCGCGTGCCGCGGGGTCCCGCACGTGCCCGGTGTGCCGCGTGCCGCGGGGTCCCGCACGCGCGCGGTGTGTGGCGGGTGGCGGCGTCCCCGCGCGCGCCGGGTGTGTGGCGGGTCGCGGCGCCCCCGCGCGCGCCGGTGTGCGACGGGTCGCGGGCGTCCCCGCAAGGGCCCCGTGTGCCGCGGGTCGCGGCGCCCGCGCACGCGTGCGTGGGCGCCGTTTCTCAGGCCGTCCCTTCGCGCGCGTGCAGGGCGGCCGCCACCACCGTGCGGGACTGGTGCTCGACCTGGTGCTCCAGGGGCACCCAGCGGGCCCGGAAGCGCTCGGCGAAGGAGTCGCTCCAGGTCGACACCAGCCGCTCCAGGTGCGGTGCCGCGCGATCGTCGGTCTCCCGCAGGACCCGCAGCAGCATCGCCGCGGCCCGCAACGGCAGCCGCCGCCCGAACGCGTCCACGCTCCCGACGTACGCCATGGTGTCGTCGGCGGGAGGGGTGTGCATCCAGTCCGCGGCCAGCCCCGGAACCAGCTCCAGCGCCCACCTCGCGGCCCGCAGCAGCGGCCCGTCGACGCCCTCCAGGCGCGGCAGCGCGTCGCTGAGCACCCGCTCCACCTCCAGCCCGTCCCGCAGCAGCCGGCGCGCCAGCCGGCGTATCGCGGCGGCCGGCGCGGGATGCGGCGCCGGGTCGTCCACCAGGTCGCTCGCCCACATCGGCACCTCGACGACCGCGGTCAGGCCGCCGTAGCGGTGGGTGTGGTACCAGGTGCTCCGCCGCGCGTCGTCCGGCATGCTCGGGTACGCGGCCCCCGCGCCCGGCGACGGCATCACATGCACCCCGGGCCCGGACGCGGACCAGCCCGCGGCGTCCGAGGCGCCCGTCTCCACCGGGATGTGCAGCTGGGCGGCGGACTTGGCGAACGGCTCGGCGAGCCCCGGGATGTCCTTCGTCAGCTGCACCCAGCTGCCGCCCAGGTCGGTCCCGTGCAGCGTCACCTGGAGGTAGGGCCGCAGCTCGTCTATGACCCGGGTCAGCGCCCGGGTCTCGGGCGGCAGCCGGTCCGGCGGCAGCACCGCCGGTGACCACTCCGGCTGCTCCTCGGCGGCCGGCCGGAAGAAGCCGAGGTGGTAGTCGAGCAGGCTGCGCGGCGCCGGGGTGACGTGCAGGCTCGCGCCGTCGGGGTCGGCGCAGAGCAGGAAGTGCCAGGAGGTGTCGGTGCGCAACTCCCGTTCCCGTACCACCCGTTCGGCCAGGGCGAGGAGGGTGGAGCCGCCGGTCGGCTCGTTGGCGTGGGCGCCGGCGACGACCAGCACGGCCCGTCGGGCATGGCCCACGGACAGCAGGTGCAGGGGGCGCCCGGCGCGGGAGACACCCACCTGTCCCAGCGTGCACAGGGTGGGCCGATGGGTTGCCAACGCCCTCGCGGACGAGACGAGTTGGGGCACGGTGGGGTAACGCAGCTGCGGCAGGAGACTCACCCCCGTCCAGTCCGCCTGGCTTCGCAATCCGCAGTACCCCACGGTCTCCGCCCCCTGTCAAGGTCGCCCCGGGGGAGCCTGAAGGGGGCGCCCAGATGCATTTACCGCCGGCCGGAACAACCCTTCGCAAGGGCACATACATGCGGCGGCTCCCCACC
>NZ_WVUG01000313.1 GCF_017614965.1 Streptomyces griseorubiginosus
GGAGGGGGACGGGCGGTGGCGGGTGTATGCGCCGCACGGGCTGAGTGACGTGTTCAATCTCGTCGTACGGCCCAATCCGGTGCTCGCCCCGAGGACCGTCTACGAGGGCAAGACAGCCCGATGGCGCGCGCCGTGGCCGGAGTTGACCGTGTTGGACTGGCCATAAAGGATCCATCCGTCGTCCATGGAGTTCCTATGGAGCGGCAAAGTTCTTCCGGCGCATCTGTTCCACCGCCCCGCGCCCCGGCTACTTTCCTGCCGTCCTGTCATGTCACCCACAACAGCACCACCAGCACACCACAGCGACGTCACAGGATGTTCCATGTAAACCCAATGTGTCATGCCCATGACGAAAATCGCGCACAGCCGCCGCTACGCGCGTCACAGGCCTGCCACCAGCGTCGAGAACCCCACTCCAACGACGGAGGCAGTACCCCATGCGTGAGAAGTCCCGACGGAGTCTGCGAAGACTCCTGACCGCAGCCCTCCCCGCCCTCGCCCTCGGCGTCGCCGGACTCGTCGCCGCTCCGGCGACCCAGGCCCAGGTCCAGACCCAGGCCACGGCGACCTCCTCCCACTCCCGCGTCACCCAGAACGCCCAGGCCCTCACCTCCCCCGCCCGGCAGACCTTCCACTCCACCGGCAAGGCGGGCCAGAAGGTGCCGACCCAGCACCTGTGCGGCACGCCGACCCCCGGCCACGCGGCCTGTTTCGCCCAGCGCCGGACCGACATCAAGCAGCGGCTGGCCTCCGCGGTGGCCGCCGCCGCGCCCTCCGGCCTCAGCCCGGCCAACCTGCACAGCGCCTACAACCTGCCCTCCACGGGCGGCTCGGGCCTGACGGTCGCCGTGGTCGACGCCTACAACGACCCCAACGCCGAGTCGGACCTGGCCACCTACCGCTCGACGTACGGCCTGTCCTCCTGCACCAAGGCCAACGGCTGCTTCAAGCAGGTCAGTCAGACCGGTTCGACGACCTCGCTGCCGAGCAACGACACCGGCTGGGCCGGTGAAGAGGCCCTCGACATCGACATGGTCAGCGCCGTCTGCCCGAACTGCAACATCATCCTCGTCGAGGCGAACTCCGCGAACGACACCGACCTCGGCATCGCCGAGAACGAGGCCGTGTCGCTCGGCGCCAAGTTCGTCTCCAACAGCTGGGGCGGCTCCGAGTCCTCGTCGCAGACCAGCGAGGACACCTCGTACTTCAAGCACCCGGGTGTCGCCATCACCGTCTCCGCCGGCGACTCCGCCTACGGCGCCGAGTACCCGGCGACCTCCCAGTACGTGACGGCAGTCGGCGGCACCGCCCTGTCCACCTCGTCCAACTCCCGCGGCTGGACCGAGTCCGTGTGGAAGACCAGCTCCACCGAGGGCACCGGCTCCGGCTGCTCGGCGTACGACCCCAAGCCGAGCTGGCAGACCGACACCGGCTGCTCCAAGCGCATGGAGGCCGACGTCTCCGCGGTCGCCGACCCGGCCACCGGTGTGGCCGTGTACGACACCTACGGCGGTTCCGGCTGGGCCGTCTACGGCGGCACCAGCGCCTCGTCCCCGATCATCGCCGGCGTCTACGCCCTGGCCGGCACCCCCGGCTCGAGCGACTACCCGGCGAAGTACCCCTACAGCCACACCAGCAACCTGTACGACGTGACCAGCGGCAACAACGGCTCCTGCTCCACGGCGTACTTCTGCACCGCCGAGACCGGCTACGACGGCCCGACCGGCTGGGGCACCCCCAACGGCACCACGGCCTTCACCGCCGGCACCACCTCCGGCAACACGGTGACCGTCACCAACCCGGGCAGCCAGTCGACGACGACCGGCAGTTCGGTCAGCCTGCAGATCAAGGCGAGCGACAGCGCGGGCGCCACGCTGACCTACAGCGCGAGCGGCCTGCCGACCGGGCTGTCCATCAGCAGCTCGAGCGGTCTGATCTCCGGTACGGCGTCCACCGCGGGCACCTACCAGGTCACCGTCACCGCGAAGGACTCGACCGGCGCCTCCGGCTCGGCCTCCTTCTCCTGGACGGTCGGCTCCAGCGGCGGCACCTGCACCTCGACGCAGCTGCTCGGCAACCCCGGCTTCGAGTCGGGCAACACCACCTGGACCGCGTCCAGCGGGGTCATCACCAACTCCAGCAGCGAGAGCGCGCACGGCGGCTCGTACTACGCCTGGCTGGACGGGTACGGCTCCAGCCACACCGACACGCTGTCCCAGTCGGTGTCCGTCCCGAGCGGCTGCAAGGCCACCTTCACCTTCTACCTGCACATCGACACCGCGGAGACCGGCAGCACGGCGTACGACAAGCTGACGGTCAGCGCGGGTTCGACCACCCTGGCGACGTACTCGAACGTCAACGCCGCCTCGGGCTACGTGCAGAAGTCCTTCGACCTGAGCTCCTACGCGGGCTCGACCGTCACCCTGAAGTTCAGCGGCGTCGAGGACTCCTCGCTCCAGACCAGCTTCGTCGTCGACGACACCGCCGTCACCACGAGCTGAGCACCGCTTGATCCGGGCCCCGGTCGCCGCCTTCGCGGCCGGGGCTCCGGCATGCGCGGGCGTGGATCCGAACATGTGGGTGACACGTCAAAGAGGAGAGGAGGCCCCCATGCGTCGATCGATCCCCCACACGACCCTCGCCGTCGCCGCGCTCGCCCTCGTCCTCGTCGGCTGCGGCGGCCAGGCCGACAGCGGCAAGGGCGGCGGAAGCAACAGCGTGTCGTCCTCTCCCACCCCCACGACCACGTCCTCACCAACCCCCACGACCTCGTCCTCACCGACTCCCACGAGCCCGTCCTCTCCGGCCCCCACCTCGCCCGCCCCGAGCTCCACCGGCTGTACGCCCGACGCCACGCTCGACGCCCGCGACAGCGGCCGTACCGTCTGCCTGGCGGTCGGGGACACGCTCCGGATCAGTCTGGACGGGACGTCCAAGCGGCCCTGGAAACCGGTCACCGCCAAGGGCTCCGCCCTTCAGGCCACCAACAGCGGCATCGTGCTGCAGCCCGGCGACGCGAACGCCGCCTTCAAGGCCGTGGCGGACGGCAGGACCCGGCTGGAGTCCACGCGGCCGTTGTGCGCCGCCCAGACGGGCCGGGTCTCATGCCTGGGGATTCAGGAGTGGTGGGTCACCGTGGTGGTGAAGTAGCGCCGCCCGAGGGCCGGGCGCTCCCGCGCGCCGAGGCCCTCGGCCTCCAGGCGGGCACGTTCGGCCTCGCGGATCTGGCGGTCCACCCGACGGTCGTGCGCGATGCCGATCACGGACGGGAGCACGATCAGGGCGAGGAGTCCGAGAACGAACAGCATTCCGATCAGTCCTTCGATGTGTGCCGTATCCATAGACACCACTGTCGCTCCGTTGACTCCTTACAAACAGTGGCAGGACTGCCGTAGAGCCTCGAAAAACTGCCAATCCTGAGGCACACTGGAGACATGCTCCAGAACGTCGCCGCCGTCGTACTGGACGGCGTGAACCCCTTCGAACTCGCCGTCGTCTGCGAGGTGTTCGGCATCGACCGCAGCGACGACGGACTTCCCGTGTACGACTTCGCGGTCGCCTCCGGCGAGGGGCCGGTGCTGAGCACCCGCGGCGGCTTCTCCATGCAGGTCGAGCACGGCCTCGAGCGGCTGGAGGAGGCCGACCTGATCGCCGTCCCGGCCGGCGCCCAGTACGGCAGCAGGGATTTTCCGCCGGAGATGCTCGAGGCCCTGCGCCGCGGGGTCGACCGGGGCGCGCGGGTGCTCAGCGTCTGTTCCGGTGTCTTCGTGCTCGCCGCCGCCGGGCTGCTGGACGGCCGGCGCTGCGCCGTGCACTGGCACGACGCGGAGCAGCTGGCCCGCGCCTACCCACGGCTGACGGTCGAGCCCGACGTCCTGTACGTCGACGAGGACCCGGTGATCACCTCCGCGGGAACCGCCGCCGGTATCGACGCCTGTCTGCACATCGTGCGCAAGGAGCAGGGCCCGGAGGTCGCCAACAAGATCGCCCGGCGCATGGTGGTGCCGCCGCACCGGGACGGCGGGCAGGCGCAGTACATCGAGCGGCCGCTGCCGAGGAACTCGTGCGACACCGTCGGCGAGGTGCTGGTGTGGATGGAGCAGCACCTCGACGAGGAGGTCACCGTCGAGCAGCTGGCCGAGCGCGCGCACATGTCGCCGCGCACCTTCGCCCGCCGCTTCCAGCAGGAGACAGGGACGACCCCCTACCGCTGGATCCTGCGCCAGCGGGTGCTGCTGGCCCAGCGGTTGCTGGAGGCGACGGACGAGACGGTGGACGCGATCGCCGGGCGGGCCGGGTTCGGCAACGCGGCCGCGCTGCGGCACCAGTTCATCCAGGCGGTCGGCACCACGCCGAACGCCTACCGGCGCACGTTCCGGGGGCCCGAGGCGGCCGCCTGAACGTCGTCCGGCGTCTCAGTCGTTGGCGACCACGGGATAGCGGGGCTCGTTCTCGGCCATCTGCCGCAGCGCCTCCTTGCGCTCGCGCTTGGAGAGCCGGTCGATGTAGAGGTATCCGTACAGGTGGTCGGTCTCGTGCTGCAGGCAGCGGGCGAAGTAGCCGGTGCCGCGGACCTTGATCGGGTTGCCCTTCTCGTCCTGGCCGGTCACCTCGGCGTAGTCGGGGCGGGCGAGCGGCGCGTAGGCGGTGGGCACGGACAGGCAGCCCTCGTTGCTGTCGTCCAGGCGGCGCTGGTCGGCGGGCAGGTCGACCAGCTTGGGGTTGCAGACCACGCCGACGTGCCGGGCGCCCTCATCGTCGCCGCAGTCGTAGACGAAGACCTTCAGGTCGACGCCGATCTGGTTGGCGGCCAGGCCCACGCCCTCGGCGGTGCGCTGGCTGGCGAACATGTCCGCGACCAGCTGCTCCAGCTCGGGGCCGAACTCGGTGACGTCCTTGCACTCCTTGTGCAGCACCGGGTTCCCGACGACCGTGATCGGCCGCGAGGTGCCGCGCTCGCGCCAGGCGGCCTCGCGCTCCTCGGCGTCCCCGGTGTCGATGACGAAGCCCTCGTCGTCCACGGGAAGCACGCCCGCGTGCTGCTGATCGGTGTCCTGCTGCGCCATGACCGACGTACGCCTTCCTGCAACCATGCCAACTCCGGGAGTACAGCCTAAAGGCAGTTCGGCGGGGAGGTCCGGTCAGCAGACTTCTTCGAGGTCCCGCCAGTCCCTGGAGTCGGGGCTGTCGGCCACCCACCCGTCCAGCAACCCCCGCACCAGCGAAGCCGGCGCAGCCACCCCGCACTCCCGCTCCGGTACCCACAGCTGTCCGTCGGTCCGGTGGCCGAGGGGGCCCGGGTGGCCCGGCTCGCTGTGGTCGTGCGGGTCGAGATGCTCGCCGTCGCCCTCGTCGGAGGGCATCCGGGACTCGCTGCACATCCGGCACAGCAGCCGGACCGACGACGACCAGTCCTCCGCCGCGAACCCGGCGTCGGCGGCCAGTTGCTCCAGCGCGTCACGGTCCGCCTCGGTCGCCGCCTCCAGCAGCACCACCCAGGTCGGCACCGGCGAGGGCGCCCACAGCTCGATCTCGTCGAAGACGGGGTAGGCGTGCCCGGCGGCCGTGGTGCGCTCACCGTGCGGAACGCCGTCGTGCAGGACGACCTCGCCCCAGCGCCGTCCGGACGACGGCAGCGGGATCGACAGCACCTCGATCCGCGCGGGATCCAGCCGTCGCCCCCACACCACCTCGGCCTCCCCCTCCGGGGACAGCCGTACGGCGGCGCTGCCCAGGTCCATGCCGAGAGGTTCGCCGGACGCGGTGGCGACGCCCGGCACCCGCAGCCCGTACGCCTGCCAGGCCCGCCGGGCCAGCGGCCAGTCCTGCAGGGCCGTGGCCGCGATGCCGACGTTCCACCAGTCGGGCGCCCCGGTCTCCCGGTCGAGCAGGGCGACGGCGCGCAGTCCGGCCGCGCGGGCCTGCTCCCAGTCGTGCCGGAACTTGTGCAGCAGGGCGAGGTTGAACCAGGACTCCGACAGCCAGGGCTCCAGATCGGCGGCGCGCGTCAGCAGCGCGCCCGCGTCCTCGTACCGGCCGTCGCCGATCAGCGTGAAGGCGCGATCGGTGGCCTGCCGCCAGGAGGCGGAGGGCCGGTGCCGTCCCTTGCCGAAGATCCTCACGATTCCCGCCTGCCAGTTCCGTGGAGTGGGCCGGCCCAGAGCCTGGTGCCCCCGGACACCCTCTCATTCGCATCCAACCACGTGCGGCTGGAAGGGCGCTCATTACCCATGGGTTACCCAGTCGAGGGGACGGTCAGACAGTCCCTTGCGAGGACCCGGGCGAGCGATTCCACCACGTCGGGCGCGTAGTCCCCGGCGGTCGCCAGGCGCAGTTCCTCCAGCGCCGTCAGGGGTCCGCCCGGTCCGGCGCCCTGCACCTTCTCCTCGTACGCGTTGACGGCCCGCACGATCCGGGCCGCGACGGGCTGCTCCCGGTAGGGGTCGGCCTGCCGCTCGACGACCACGGCGACGGCCGGATCGACGCCGGTCTGGCGTACGACGGCCCCGCCGAGCAGCGCGATCCGCCGCTGCTCGGGGCCGGGCAGATCGGCGGTGGCGCCCGCGGGGACCGGGTCGACGAGGCTGAGCTGCCCGATGTCGTGCATCAGGGCGGCGGACTCCAGGACGGCCAGTTCGGGCCGGGTGAGCCCGAGGTCGCGGCCGACGGCCCGGCTGAGTTCGGCGACCCGGCGGGCGTGCCCGGGCGGGGTGTAGCCGGCGATCTCGGTGGCGCGGGCGAGGGAGGCGATGGTCTGCCGGTAGGTGGTCCGTACGGCGGCGTACCGCTTGAAGGACAGCTGGGTGAGCAGCAGGGGCAGGCAGAAGACCGGGAGCGCCCAGAGGCCGACGACCGCGACCGCGAGCGCCATCACCGCGCCGGTCGCGCAGACCGCCGACCCGATGCCGAGCAGGGCCCGCAACTCGTCCCGCAGCAGCGGGCCGAAGGGCCAGCCGGTGCGGGAGTGGGCGAGGGCGGCGGCGAGCACGCAGTCGCACAGCACGGTGAGGGTGAGCAGCGCGAGCAGCAGCAGCGCGTAGGCGGGGCCGTTCCAGTGGTCGAACACCCCGCGGTTGTAGAGGGGTTGGAAGCAGACGGCGGCGAAGGCGACGGACAGCACACGCCGGGCGAGATGGTCGAGGACGGGTCCCTGACCGCGCGCCACGTGCGGTACGCAGCCGCCCAACGCGGCCGCGAGCACGACGGCGACGACCTGTGCGGCCCCGTGCCGGGAGGGCTCCTGGGCGTTGGCCCCGAGCAGGGCGTACGACAGCGCGCCGGCGGCTCCGAGCGGCGCGGCCTCCCTGACCCGGGCGCCGGTCCAGCGGTTGAGCTCGCCGACGGCGACGAGCACGCCGAAGGCGAGGGCGGTGGGTCGCTCCTCCATACCGTTCCAGAGGGTGACGGCCAACGAGCCGCCGGCCAGCAGTGCGGCCCCGGCATGGATGAGGGCGGTGAGCGACGGGCGGCACGACGGCGGCCGTACGGTCATCCGCGCACCCCCTGCCGGTCGACGCCCGGTGGGGCCGGAGCGTCGGAACGGGCCTCGGCATCCGCCCACCGGGCAACGCCTGCCGAGCGGCCCACCGGGAAGCCGGCGCCTGCGGGCACGAGCCCGACGAAGAGCGCGCTGCGTGACGGCACACTCATCGACGGGCCTTCTCCCAGTCGGCGGCCGACGTGGCCAGGACGCCGAACCGGACCTCCACACCCGCCCACCGGGCAACCCCGGTCCGCCGCACGCCGCCCAGCGAACCGCCCACCGGGAAGGCGAACCCGGCGGGCACGAGCCCGGTCGCCGGCGCGCCACGCCACCCCACCGTCATCGACGGACCCCCTCCCGGCCGGCGACCGATGAGGCCGGCACGTCGGAACGGGCCTCGGCATCCGCCCACCGGACGAGCCCGTTCCACCGGACCACGCCCGACATGCCGTCCGCCGGGAAGGCGGTCGCTGCGCGCGCCAGCCCGGTCAGCAGCGCGCCACGCCACCCCACCGTCATCGACGGACCCCCTCCCGGTCGGCGACCGATGAGGCCGGCACGTCGGAACGGGCCACGACATCCGCCCACCGGACGAGCCCGTTCCACCGGACCACGCCCGACATGCCGTCCGCCGGGAAGGCGGTCGCTGCGTGCGCCAGCCCGGTCAGCAGCGCGCCGCGCCACCCCACCGTCATCGACGGACCCCCTCCCGGTCGGTGGTGGGTGGGGCCGGTGCTCCGGGGCGCTCCTCGTCCGCCGTCACCGCGGGGTGCCAGCCCTCCCGGGACAGGGCCCGCACCAGCGCGGCGACCATCCGCGGGTCGAACTGGGCGCCCGCGCACCGCCCGAGCTCCTCCAGCGCGGCCGGGACGGGACGGGCCCGGCGGTAGGAGCGGGTGGAGGTCATCGCGTCGAAGGCGTCGGCGACGGCCACCACCCGTGCCGACTCCGGGATCTGACTGCCCATCAGCCCGTACGGGTAGCCACTGCCGTCCAGCCGCTCGTGATGGTGGAGCACGGCGGCCCGCGCCTCCCCCAGGAACCCGATGCCGCGCACCATCTCGTGCCCGTACTCGGGATGCAGCTCGATCACCCGCCGTTCCTCGGGCGTCAGCGGCCCGTCCTTCCGCAACAGCCGCGTGGGGACGCCGAGTTTGCCCACGTCGTGCAGGATTCCCGCGAAGCGCAGCACCTCGACGCGGGCGTCGTCCATGCCGAGTTCGCGCGCGATCATCATGGAGGCCTGCCCGACCCGCTCACTGTGTCCGCGGGTGTACCCGTCCTTGATGTCGACGGCCTGGACGAGTGCGCGGATGGTCGCCCGGTGCGCGGCCCGCTCACGGTGGGACTGTGCGAACACCCACCAGGACACGCACATCGGCAGCAGCACGAGCAGCGCGGCGACCGGGCCGTACGGGCTGCGCCACAGTACGGCCATCATGAGCCCGGCGAGTCCGTGGACGGCGACGGGGGCGAGGGACCGTACGAACAGCCCGCGCCAGGCCCGCCGTACCGGAACCCGTTCGGCCAGCGCGAGGATCCCGCCCTCCAGGGCCGTCAGGGCCAGGCAGAATGCCAGGACCGCCGCTCCGGCGACCACCAGCACGTACGGGAAGTCGGGCGTGCGGACGGCGTCCCGTCCGCCGAGCGCCTCGTGCACCCGCCCGGCGACCCAGACGGCGAGCGCCAGTTGGGCCGCGCGCCGGATCCGCCGCAGCGCGTACGGGCGTTGCTCGACCCGGGAGAGCAGCGCACCCGGCAGCGGGACCAGCGCGGCGGCGGGCGGCGGCAGCAGGAAGGCGCCGGCGAGCAGGACCGGGTAGAACGTTCCGGCGAAGCGCCGACGGGCGGCGGCCTGCTCACCGCCCGCGTACAGCGCGGCGAGCAGAACGACCGCCCAGCAGGGCGCGTGCGTCTCGGGCAGCGGGAGCAGACAGCACAGGGTGACGACGACGAGCCCGGCGACGTACGCGCGTGCCCGTGCCGGTACCGCCTCCACGCCCACGCCCTCCCGTCGTGCCCGTTCCGGCAACGGAGCCTAGGGCGCGGGACCTTGCGAAGGGGCCGCTATGGGGGAATCTGCGGGCATATAGCCTCAGGATTAGCCCGTTCGAGTGAGCGGTGGTCGAACGTTCAGCCCGGCACGTCCTCCGCGAGCACCTTGCTCAGTTCCTCCACGGCGGCCGGTGACTCGCGCTGGAACGCGGCGAGGTCCAGGCCCGCGTCGCCCATGACGGTGAGCAGCGCGCGGTCGCCCACGGACGTGACGACGACATGGCCCGAGCCGCCCCGGACGACCACTTCCCGCAGCGGGCCGGCGCCGGTGTGGTCGGCCATGCGGCGGCCGACGCCGAGGGTCGCGGCGGCGAGGGCGGCGACGGACTCGGCGTGCACGGATTCGACGTCGGCGACGACGAGCAGGCCGTCGGCCGTGGACAGGACGCTTTCGCTGACCCCCATCACCCGGTCGCGCAGCGAGGCCAGGATGTCGGTGAGAGCGGTGGCGGAATCACGCGGTTCGGACGAGGGGTTTTCGGTCATTGACACGTGCTCCTTGCTCCGGGCGCCTGCGGTGGCTCGTTCGAACGCGTGGTCTCGGGGAGCCCGCCCAGGCCTCTCATGACACGCCGCAGGGTCTCCAACGAGGGCTGATCGGCGGCCAGTTCCTCGGGCGAGGGAATGGGATACGCGTACAGCCCCGACCTGCTCCGGTTCACATCACGGACCGGGAGGGGCGGCTTGGCGGGCGAGGGACTGGCGGTGCTCGGGGAGTCGG
>NZ_WVUG01000314.1 GCF_017614965.1 Streptomyces griseorubiginosus
GTGCCGGACGCGCCGGAGGGCGGTGCGGTCCGTGGGAGCTCGCACTGGTGGTTGCGCCAGGGGGTCCAGGGGCGGCAGCGGCAGCCGACGGAGGGGGTCGAGGCGGCGGTTGACGGGGCTCCGGGCTCCGTCCCGGGGCCGGGCCGAGGTGTTGCGGGCTCGGCGTCGCTCAACCCCGTGCGGCGGCCGGTGATGTCCGCGGTACCGCCCTGTGCGGTGTGCGTGTTGTGCCAGTCCTGCAGTGACTCGTACGCCGCGTGGTCCATGAACGACCCGTCCAACTCCACGACGGCGTGCGCGCTGTGGGGTACGAGATGCAGGGCGCGGCTCAGCCGCGGTACCGCGAGGAACGTCAACTGGCCTCGGACATGTACGTGATGGACTCCTTCCTTCTCCTCGTGCGTGATGCGGGTGTGGGCGAGGCGCTGCATGGCGACGGCGACGGCCACGGCGATCCCCAGCGCGACGCCTTCCAGGACGCCGAAGACCACCACGCCGAGTGTGGTGACGGCGTACACCAGCACTTCGCGGTGGCGGGTCACCGTGCGGATGTGGTGCAGGGACACCATCTGGATGCCGACGGCCATCACCAGGGCGGCGAGTGCGGCGAGCGGGATGCACTCCAGGATCGGGACCATCAGCAGCGCGGCGATCACTACGAGAACGCCGTGCAGCATCGTGGAGTTCCGGCTGACGGCACCCGCCTTCACGTTCGCCGAACTTCTCACCGCCACCCCCGCGACCGGCAGTCCGCCGAGTGCGCCGGAGACCACGTTGGCGGTGCCCTGTCCCAGCAGTTCGCGGTCGAGGTCGGAGCGGCCCACCCGGACTGTGAGGCCGGGGCGGGCGGCCGCCAGCTTGTCGACGGCGACGGCGCCGAGCAGCGACTGAACGCTGCAGACCAGGGTGGTGGTGAGCACGGCGGCGGTCAGGCCGAGCACCGGGCCCTCGGGCAGACCGGCCAGGGCGTGGCTGCTCCAGGACGGCAGGTCGACCCTGGGCAGGGTGAGGCCGGCGAGCGAGGCGGCCGTGGTGGCGCCGGCGACGGCGACGAGCGGGGCCGGGACCGTGCGCAGCAGGCGCCCGGCCCGCCCGGGAACGCGCGGCCAGAGCAGCAGCAGGGTCAGGGTCAGCGCGCTGACGGTCACCGAGGCGGGCTGCAGCCCCGCCAACTGGGCGGGCAGAGCGCGCAGGTTGGCGAGGACGGAGCTCTGCGGGGTGCCGCCGAGGACGATGTGCAGCTGGGCGACGGCGATGGTGACGCCGATGCCGGCGAGCATGCCGTGCACGATGGCGGGGCTGACGGCGAGCGCGGTGCGCGCCACGCGCAGGCAGCCGAGGCCGAGTTGGGCGAGACCGGCGAGGACGGTGACGGCGCAGGTGGTACGCCAGCCGTAGCGGTGGATGAGGTCGGCGGTCACCACTGTCAGGCCCGCCGCCGGCCCGCTGACCTGGAGGGGGCAGCCACCGAGCCGGCCGGCGACGATGCCGCCGACGGCGGCCGCGACGAGGCCTGCCTGGAGCGGTGCGCCGGTGGCGAGGGCGATGCCCAGGGACAGCGGGAGGGCGATCAGGAAGACCGCGATCGAGGCGGACATGGTTCCCGTCTCCTCCGGGGCAGCGCGGTCGCGGATCAGGTGGTCCCCGCCCGGGGCGGGGTCGGAACGCGGCCGTGGGTCACGGCGTACAGCGGGATGGATCAACGCTCGGTAAACGAATCGTAATTCAGAGTAAAGGGCAGGCATAGACTTTTCTGGCAAATGGCGTATTAGCTCACCTGAATGAGTGAAGCGGGCATTTCATCGGCTTGTCGTACTAATTCCTTCTCGGTCCCGTGCGACCTTGACGGCGCTGTCGGGTCCGCCCGGCACATCGCCAGAAAACGCCCTTACCGGCGTCGGTTTGAGAGAAGGAAGAAGGTGGGCGGAAGATGGCCGCCACCCAGAGGGTTGCCACCGGAGCAGTGATCGCCGCAGCCTGCGCCGCGTCGCTCGCCGGCTGCGCGATCGGCACCAACGGCTCCAAGCCGGGTGCCTCCGGTCCCCAGATGGCCAGGCCGGCCCAGGCGCCGGGCAGTGTGGTCCGACTGATCGGCGACGGCTCCACCTCGTACACCGGAGCGCAGCCGCACCTGCCCAGACCGGAGCGGCTCAAGCCCGGCCAGAAGCCCCCGCAGTTCGTCGTCTTCTCCTGGGACGGCGCCGGTGAGGACAGCCAGAAGCTCTTCTCGCACTTCCGCAAGGTCGCCAAGGCCAACCACGCGACGATGACGTATTTCCTCAGCGGCGTGTACATGCTCCCGGAGGACAAGCGCGACCTGTACAAGCCGCCGCAGCACTCGCCGGGGCGCTCCGACATCGGCTTCAACGACGAGAAGGGCATCGCCGACACCGTCAAGCAGCTCCGCCTGGCCTGGCTGGAGGGCAACGAGATCGGCACCCACTTCAACGGCCACTTCTGCGGCAAGAACGGCGGCGTCGGCGAGTGGTCGGTCGACGAGTGGAAGGACGAGATCGCCCAGGCGAAGCAGTTCGTGAAGTCCTGGAAGACCAACGCCGGGATGAAGAGCGCGGCCCCGCTCCCCTTCGACTACGACAAGGAGCTGATCGGCGCCCGCACCCCCTGTCTGGAGGGTCAGCAGAACTTCGTGAAGGCGGCGAGCCAGCTCGGTTTCCGCTACGACACCAGCGGGGTGAACGAGCAGGTCTGGCCGAAGAAGAGGGAGGGCCTCTGGGACCTGTCGATGCAGCTGGTGCCCTTCCCCGGGCACTCCTACGAGCAGTTGACCATGGACTACAACTTCATGGTCAACCAGTCCGGCACCCGGACCCAGGGCGACCCCGACAAGTTCGCCTACTGGGGCGACCAGATGCGGGAGGGTCTGTTCGCCGGTTTCAGGCGCGCCTACGACGGCAACCGGGCGCCCCTGATCATCGGCAACCACTTCGAGTCGTGGAACGGCGGCACCTACATGCACGCCCTCGACGACGTCATCGAGAACGTCTGCAACAAGCCCGAGGTGCGCTGCGTCTCCTTCCACCAACTGGCCGACTGGCTGGACGCCCAGGACCCGCAGGTCCTGGCGAAACTGCGCGGCCTGAACGTCGGGGAGGCCCCGAAGCAGGGCTGGGCGTCCTTCCTGTCGGGCCGCCCGGCCCCAGCGCCGAAGGGCGTGCCCGGAGCGCCGGCGGCCAGGCAGTAGCCGACCCGAGGGCAATCAGGCGGTCGGAGTCAGGCTCTCGCCCAGCACGAACCCGGGGTCGACCTGAGCCGCCAGGTCGGCCCCGGTGCGCGCGTTGCCCCATGAGTCGGCGTTCTTCAGATGGAAGTGCACCATCTGCCGGGTGTAGCTCTGCCAGTCACGCAGTTCGTACGTCGCGTCCGCGGCGACCTGAAGCGTGCGCAGGGCACGGCGGTTGACGTCCTCCAGCAGCTCGAACCGGGGCGGACGGCCCTTCTCCATGGCGCGCACCCAGTCCGAGTGCCCGACGGTCACCAGCAGGTCGTCCCCGACCTCGGCGCGCAGGAAGTCCAGATCGTCCTGCCCCTGCACCTTGTTGCCGACGACCTTCAGGACGACGCCGAAGTCTCGGGCGTGCTCCTTGTACTGGCGGTAGACGGAGACCCCCTTCCGGGTCGGCTCGGCCACGAGGAACGTGATGTCGAAACGGGTGAACAGGCCGGAGGCGAAGGAGTCCGAGCCCGCCGTCATGTCCACCACGACGTACTCGCCCTGTCCGTCCACCAGGTGGTTCAGGCACAGCTCCACCGCCCCCGTCTTGGAGTGGTAGCAGGCGACCCCCAGGTCGGCGTCGGTGAAGGGGCCGGTGACCATCAAACGGACGGTGCCGCCGTCGAGTTCCACCGGCCGGGCGCAGGCCTCGTACACCGGGTTGTCCTCGCGCACCCGCAGCAGCCGTGAGCCCTCGCCGGGCGGGGTCGTCTTGATCATCGTCTCGGCGGAGGCGATGCGGGGGTTGGATCCGCGCAGGTAGTTCTTGATCAGGGGCAGTCGGTCGCCCATCGCGGGCAGCGCGGCGGCCTCCGTCTCGTCCAGGCCGAGGGCGGGTCCCAGGTGCTGGTTGATGTCCGCGTCGATCGCGACGACCGGCGCGCCGGCGGCTGCGAGGTGACGGACGAACAGGGAGGACAGGGTGGTCTTGCCGCTGCCACCCTTACCGACGAAAGCAATTTTCATGTTCACGAAGCGTAGTCGTGAGATAGCTGTATGTGGCAGACGGGCGTGAAGAAGACCACTCATTCGTGGGGCACGCGCGCGGGGTGGCTAGTGTCGTACTCATGAGTACGACAGGCGCGACCGCCGATCCGCTCGCCGCCCTGGGCTCGCTGCCCGGCGTGGCCGAGTCCGTGGAGTCCGTGCGGAAGGCCGTGGACCGGGTCTACGGGCACCGGGTCATGCGGCGCCGCAGCAACGAGATCACCTCTGAGGCGGCGCTGCGGGGTGCCCGCGGCTCGGCGGCCCTGTCCGGCGCCGACTGGGCACTGGAGGAGGTGCGCCGACGCACCGACTTCAGCGGTGACGGGGACGCGCGCGTGATGGGCGCTGCCCTCAGGCTCACCGCCGAGGCCGGACAACTGCTGTCCATCTGGCGGCAGTCCCCCCTGCGGGTGCTGGCCCGGCTGCACCTGGTGGCCGCCGCGACCAACGGGGACGAGGTGGGGCGGCCACGGCGGGCGGGCGAGCCGGTCGACGAGCCGTTGGTCGAGCTGCGGCTGCCGGACGCCGACGAGGTGCACGGCAGGCTCGAGGGTCTGTCCGAACTGATCATCGCCGGCAGCTCCGCCCCCGCCCTGGTGACGGCGGCCGTCGTGCACGGCGAACTCCTCGCGCTGCGCCCCTTCACCTCCCACAACGGCCTCGTGGCACGCACCGCCGAGCGCATCGTCCTGGTGGGCAGCGGCCTCGACCCGAAGTCTGTCTGCCCGGCGGAGGTGGGCCACGCCGAGCTGGGCCGGGCGGCCTATCTGGCGGCGCTGGAGGGGTACGTCTCCGGAACGCCGGAGGGCATGGCCGCCTGGATCGCGCACTGCGGGCGGGCGGTCGAGCTGGGTGCGCGCGAGTCGACGGCCGTGTGCGAGGCACTGCAGCGCGGGGCGGCGTAGCAGCTTCCCTTGGGGAAAAGAGGTGCGGCGGTACGAGGATTCGTACCGCCGCTGGCATGCTCACCGGGTTACCAAGCGTCCTCGATATGTTGCCCATCAGGTCGGGAACTTTGCCCGTCACCTGGTGCGGCTGGCCCGTAATCGACGGGTCGACGTCGCGTGGGTGCCCGGTGTTCATGCTCGGTCCGTGGGGCCAAATGCGTTGTTTAAGGTGATCCTCTCGGATGTCCTTGGTCTCGCGGGCCGTAAACCCTTTGTACTCCAGGCGTGATGCAAGCGGAACCCCTGCCCGCGCTTCTTTACTTTTGGTCTCAAATCAGTTTCAAACGGGCGCCGGTCATCACGCCGGTGTCGCCCGTCGCCTGCTCGCGTACCAGACGAAGCCCGCTGTGGCGGCCGCAGCGCCGATCGCCGCGACAGCGACAAGGGCCGGACGGGGCGGTACCGAGAACGTCGGAATCCGCTGCTTGAGCCGGACGGGGCGGTGGAAGTCCAGAATCGGCCACCCGCGCGCGAGTGCCTCGCGGCGCAGTGCGCGGTCCGGGTTGACGGCGTGCGGGTGGCCGACGGCCTGCAGCATCGGCAGATCGGTGGCGGAGTCGCTGTAGGCGTAGCAGCGTTCCAGGTCGTACCCCTCGGACTCGGCCAGTTCCCTGACTGCCTCCGCCTTGGTCGGGCCGTACGCGTAGTACTCCACCTCGCCGGTGTAACAGCCGTCCTCGCCCACGACCATGCGGGTGGCCACCACCCGGTCGGCGCCCAGCAGTTCGCCGATCGGCTCGACCACCTCGGCGCCCGAGGTGGAGACGATGACGACGTCGCGGCCGGCCGTGTGGTGCTCCTCGATGAGGGAGGCGGCCTCGTCGTAGATGATCGGGTCGATCAGGCCGTGCAGGGTCTCGGCGACGATCTCCTTGACCTGCTGGACGTTCCAGCCGCGCACGAGCTGGGAGAGGTACTCGCGGGTCCGCTCCATCTGGTCGTGGTCCATACCGCCGACGAGGAAGACGAACTGGGCATAGGCGGTGCGCAGGGCGGCTCGGCGGTTGATCAGGCCGCCTTGGTAGAAGGACTTGCCGAAGGTGAGCGTGCTCGACTTCGCAATGACCGTCTTGTCCAGGTCAAAGAAGGCCGCTGTGCGGGGCATCGAGTGGTTTTCCACGACCCCGAGCATAGGCGCAGCCCATTCGGCGTAAGGTGGGCGCGTGGGTTTGCCTGAGAGGGCTCTCGGGTACACCATGGAAGTCACGGATCGTTCGCGACCGTGCTAACCCGGTCCGGCTCCTCCCCCCCCGAGTCGGCCGTGGAGACGACCCCCGCTCTCCCCCCCGGCGGGGGTCGTCGCATGTCCGGGTGGGTTTTTCCTCTCTCCTCGCTCTCGTACGGCTGTCCTGGTGCCGCTGCGGGAGCCCGTTCGCCATGCTCATGACCTGTCACTCACTGTAGTCGTCGGGCTGCTCTGCGGATGTCGTACGTGGATCCGTGCAGGGGTCACCGGTATGGGTGACGGCCATATTCACAACCGCCGACTTGTCCACAGTTATCGACCAAGATCCACACGATTTCCGGGATCGCTGCACCGTGATTCCAACGCGTCCCGCACGGCCCGAGTTCATGACGGGTTCCGGTTAGTCGGGCGGGTTTGGCCGGTTCCTATCGGCCGTTCATATGGAGGCCGCTTGCCGGTTCTTCAGATGTTTGGGAATCGCGGGGCCGCAGGGGCCTTCGCGAAAGACACAGCGAAGGGGGATGGAGCACGTGACCGGAGCCGTCACACACGACCCACCGCCCGCCGTCCCGGGGCGGCAGGCCGGACCACTCATCGTCACGGAGGACGCCGATCTGCTCGACGACCTGCTGCGGCTGTGCGCCGCGGCGGGAGCGACACCGGAGGTCCACCACTCCGTACCGGAGCGCGCGGGCAGCTGGGAGGCCGCACCGCTCGTCCTGGTCGGCGACGACGCCGCGCGGCGGGTGCGCGGGGCCGCGCGCAGAAGGGGAGTGGTGCTGGTCGGCCGCGACCAGGACGACTCCGGCGTGTGGCGCCGGGCCGTCGAGATCGGTGCCGACCACGTCCTGGTGCTGCCCGACGGCGAGCAGTGGCTGGTCGACCGCATCGCCGACGTCGCCGAGGGCGTCGGCCGGCCCGCCCTCACCATCGGGGTCATTGGCGGACGCGGCGGGGCCGGGGCGTCCACGCTCGCGTGCGCCCTCGCCGTCACCTCCGCACGCGAGGGACTGCGCACCCTGCTCGTGGACGCCGATCCGCTGGGCGGCGGACTCGACGTACTCCTCGGCGGCGAGAGCGCGGAGGGACTGCGCTGGCCCGCCTTCGCCGCCTCGCGCGGCAGGGTCGGCGGCGGCGCTCTGGAGGAGTCGCTGCCGGAACTGCACTCGCTGCGGGTGCTGAGCTGGGACCGAGGGGACTGCGTCGCCATCCCGGCCCAGGCCGTCCGCGCGGTGCTCGCCGCGGCCCGACGGCGCGGTGGCACGGTCGTCGTCGACCTTCCGCGCCGCATCGACGACGGGGTCGCCGAGGCCCTCGCCCAGATCGACCTCGGCATCCTCGTGGTCCCCGGTGAACTGCGGGCCGTCGCGGCGGCGGGCCGCGTCGCCTCGGCCGCCGGGATGGTTCTGCGAGACCTGCGCGTGGCGGTACGCGGCCCGTACGCACCCGGCCTCGACGACCGGGAGGTGGCCCGGCTGCTCGGTCTGCCCCTGGTCGGCGAGGTGCCGGTGGAGGTCGGACTGGTGCGACCCGGGGAGGGCAGGACACCGCCCGGAGCCGCCCGGCGCGGCCCCCTGGCGCGCTTCTGCAAGGAGTTCTGGGAGCGGGCGCTGATGGAAGCGGGTGCGGCGTGAGCGCCTCTTCGGGACTCCTCGACGGAGTCCGCCAATGGCTGGTGGAGAGCGGGGCAGAGCCGACGCCCGCGCGCGTGGCGCAGGCCCTGCGGGAACAGGGGCGGGTGCTGGGGGACGCCGAAGTCCTCGGCGCGGCCGAGCAGTTGCGGTCCGAACTGGTCGGCAGCGGCCCCCTGGAACCGCTGCTCGCCGACCCCTCCGTCACCGACGTCCTGGTGTCGGCCCCGGACCGGGTGTGGGTGGACCGCGGCGGCGGCCTGGAACTGACCGGAGTCGCCTTCCCGGACGCCGCGGCCGTACGACGCCTCGCGCAACGGCTCGCCGCGGTGGCCGGACGCCGGCTCGACGACGCCCGGCCCTGGGCGGACGCCCGGCTGCCCGACGGCACGCGCCTGCACGCGGTGCTGCCACCGGTGGCCGTGGGCTGCACCTGCCTTTCCCTGCGAGTGGTACGGCCCCGGGCGTTCACGCTCGACGAACTGGTCGCGGCGGGCACGGTACCGCCGGGCGGGGACCGGGTGCTGCGGACGCTGATGGAGGCCCGGCTGTCCTTCCTGGTCAGCGGGGGCACGGGCAGCGGCAAGACAACGCTTCTGAGCGCACTGCTGGGGCTCGTCGGGCCCGGTGAGCGGATCGTGCTCGCCGAGGACTCCGCCGAACTCAGGCCGGACCATCCGCACGTCGTCCGGCTCGAGACCAGACCCGCCAACCAGGAGGGCGCGGGGCTGGTCACCCTCCAGGACCTGGTGCGGCAGGCGCTGCGGATGCGGCCGGACCGGCTGGTCGTCGGCGAGGTGCGGGGGCCCGAAGTGGTGCACCTGCTCGCCGCGTTGAACACCGGCCACGAAGGCGGCTGCGGCACCGTCCACGCCAACGCCGCCGCCGACGTCCCCGCCCGGCTGGAGGCGCTCGGTACGGCGGCCGGGCTCGACCGGGCGGCGCTGCACAGCCAGTTGGCGGCCGCGCTGTCGGTGGTGCTGCATCTCGTACGAGACCGGGCGGGACGGCGCCGCATCGCCGAGGTGCACGTGCTGGAGCGGGACCCGTCGGGCCTGGTCCGGACGGTGCCGGCGCTGCGGTGGGGCGTGCGGGAGTTCGAGCGGCAGCGCGGGTGGGAGCGGCTGCGGGGGTTGCTCCACGGCGAGGTGTCGGGAGGAGAGGTGCTCGGGATGTCGGGAGGAGAGGTGCACGGGATGTCGGGAGGAGAGGTGCACGGGGTGTCGGGAGGAGCGGAGCACGGGGTGTCGGGAGGAGCGGAGCACGGGGTGTCGGGAGGAGCGGGTCATGGGTGAGATCGCCATGGGGGGCGCTGTGTTGTGTGTGGGCGCCGCGGCGCTGCTGCTGGGCGGCTGGCATTCCGGGGCGCGGCGGGCGCAGTTGCTGCTCGCCGGCGGCGGGGTGGTGGGAACCGGACCGCCGTCCTGGCGGGAGATCTCCGGGCGGCTGCGGCGGATGCGCGGACGGCTCGGGGCCGAATGGTGGGTCCTGGCAGCCGGGTTGGCGCTGGCGGTGCTGGGGGCCTCGGTGCTGCCGGTCCTCGCGGGGGCGGCCGGGGTGCCGTTGGCGCGGCGGATCCGGGTGGCCGGGCAGGTCCGCCGGGCACGGGAGTCACGCGGGAACGCGGTGATCGCGCTGTGCTCGGCGCTGGCGGGTGAGGTGCGTTCCGGGCGGCAGCCGGGAGAGGCGCTGCTGCGGGCCGCGCGGGACTCCGGGGGACTCGGCGAAGCCCAGGCGGCGGTGCTGGCGGCCGCGCGGTTCGGCGGCGATGTGCCCGGCGCGCTCTCGGGCGCGGCCCGGCAGCAGGGCGCCGAAGGCCTGTTGGGGCTCGCGGCCTGTTGGCGGGTTGCCGTGGACCAGGGAGCGGGCCTCGCCGCCGGACTCGACCGGCTCGAAGCGGCGTTGCGGGCGGAGCGGGACCAACGTGCGGATCTGCGAGCCCAGTTGGCGGGCGCCCGCTCCACGGCACTGATGCTCGCGGGCCTGCCGGTGCTTGGCCTCCTGCTGGGCACGGCCCTGGGCGCCGACCCCCTCCACGTCCTGCTGCACAGCGGCGCGGGCCTTGGGTGCCTGCTGATCGGCGGCCTGCTGGAGGGGCTGGGGATGTGGTGGGCGCTGGGGATCGTAC
>NZ_WVUG01000315.1 GCF_017614965.1 Streptomyces griseorubiginosus
GGCCCCCTACCCGGCCGTGGACACCGCGGCCGACGACGTCGCGCTGATCGCGTTCACCTCGGGCACCACGGGTCGCCCGAAAGGGTGCATGCATTTTCACCGGGATGTGCTCGCCATAGCGGACACCTTCTCGAAGCATGTGCTCAAGCCCCGTGCGGACGACGTCTTCACCGGCAGCCCGCCGCTCGGCTTCACCTTCGGCCTCGGCGGACTGGTCGTCTTCCCGATGCGGGCCGGCGCGAGCGCGCTGCTGCTCGAACAGGCGCACCCCAAGCAGCTGCTGCCCGCCGTCGCCGGCCACCGCGTCTCGGTCCTGTTCACCGCCCCGACCGCCTACCGCGCGATGCTGGACGACCTCGACGCCTACGACGTCTCGTCGCTGCGCCGCTGTGTCTCCGCCGGCGAGAACCTCCCCGCCGCCACCTGGCGGGCCTGGTACGAGCGGACCGGGCTGCGGATCATCAACGGCATCGGCGCGACCGAGCTGCTGCACATCTTCATCTCCGCGGCCGACGACGACGTCCGGCCCGGGACGACCGGGGTGCCCGTGCCGGGCTGGGAGGCGCGCGTGCAGGACGCGGACGGGCGGCCCGTGCCCGACGGGGAGCCGGGGCTGCTGGCCGTGCGCGGGCCGGTCGGCTGCCGCTACCTCGCCGATCCGCGCCAGCGCGACTACGTGCGCGACGGCTGGAACGTCACCGGAGACACCTATGTCCGACAGCCGGACGGCTACTTCCGTTACGTCGCCCGGGCCGACGACATGATCATCTCGGCCGGGTACAACATCGCGGGGCCGGAGGTCGAGGACGCGTTGCTGCGTCACCCGGACGTGGTGGAGGCGGCGGTGGTGGGGCGGCCCGACGAGGCCCGCGGACAGGTGGTCGTGGCCCATGTGGTCCTCAAGGAGGGTGCCGTACGGGACGCGGAGGCCCTGCGTGCCTTCGTCAAGGCGGAACTCGCGCCGTACAAGTGCCCGCGCGAGATCGTCTTCTCGGACGCGCTGCCGCGCACGGCGACCGGGAAGCTCCAGAGGTTCCGTTTGCGCACCCATGGTGACCAGCAGTGATCGCGAAGACCTAAGATGATCAACGTGTCCGACCAGCATGCACCACGGTCTCTCATCGTCACGCTCTACGGCGCCTACGGCCGCTTCGTGCCGGGCCCGGTGCCCGTCGCGGAGCTCATCCGGCTGCTGGCCGCGGTCGGCGTGGACGCCCCCTCCGTCCGCTCCTCGGTGTCCCGTCTCAAACGCCGCGGACTGCTGCTGCCGGCCCGCACGGCCGAGGGCGCCGCGGGGTACGAACTCTCGCCGGACGCACGGCAGTTGCTCGAGGACGGCGACCGGCGCATCTACGCCACCGCGCCGCCCGAGGACGACGGCTGGGTGCTCGCGGTGTTCTCGGTGCCGGAGTCCGAGCGGCAGAAGCGGCATGTGTTGCGCTCACGGCTGGCCGGGCTCGGCTTCGGCACGGCGGCGCCGGGTGTGTGGATCGCCCCGGCCCGGCTGCACGAGGAGACACGGCACACGCTGCGCCGGCTGCACCTGGACCCGTACGTGGACCTCTTCCGCGGCGAGCACCTGGGCTTCGCCCCGACCGTGGGGGCCGTCGCCCGCTGGTGGGACCTGGCCGCGATCGCCAAGGAGCACGAGGCGTTCCTCGACCGGCACGCGCCCGTGCTGCACACCTGGCGGGAGCGCGGGGACACCCCGCCCGAGGAGGCGTACCGCGACTATCTCCTCGCCCTCGACTCCTGGCGCCACCTCCCCTACACCGACCCCGGCCTGCCCGCCCGTCTCCTCCCCGAGGACTGGCCTGGTGTCCGCTCGGCCGCGGTCTTCCGGGAGCTGCACGAGCGGCTCAGGGACGCGGGGGCACGGTATGCGATGCCGGAGGGTTTCAACTCCCCAGCGTGAGGCGGGGTTTGGGAGCGTCCGTGCGGCCGGTCCGGGGGCGGCGGCTGCCCGCTCGGTAGGGGGCCGGCCAGACGACGCCCGGGCCGTCGTAGCCCTGCTCGGCGGCCGCGTGCAGGGTCCAGTGCGGGTCGTAGAGGTGCGGGCGGGCGAGGGCGCACAGGTCCGCACGCCCGGCCAGGATCAGGGAGTTGACGTCGTCCCAGGAGGAGATCGCGCCGACCGCGATCACCGGGACACCGGTGGTGCGCCGGATCCGGTCCGCATACGGCGTCTGGTACGACCGCCCGAACTCCGGGCGCTCCTCGGCGACGACCTGGCCGGTCGACACGTCGATCGCGTCGGCGCCGTGCGCGGCGAAGGCGCGGGCGATCTCGACGGCGTCCTCGGCGGTCGTCCCGCCGTCGGCCCAGTCGGTGGCGGAGATGCGGACCGTCATGGGCTTCTCCTGCGGCCACACGCCCCGGATCGCGTCGAAGACCTCCAGCGGGAAGCGGAGCCGTTTCTCCAGCGAGCCGCCGTAGCCGTCGGTGCGGCGGTTGGTGAGCGGGGAGAGGAAGCCGGAGAGCAAGTAGCCGTGGGCGCAGTGCAGTTCCAGGAGGTCGAAGCCGGCGCGCGCGGCCCGCCAGGCGGCGGAGGTGAACTGCTCCCGGATGTCGGTCAGTTGGGCGCGGGTCAGCTCGCGCGGGGTCTGGCTGTCCGGCTTGTACGGCAGCGGGGAGGGGGCGACGAGGGGCCAGTTGCCCTCGGGCAGAGGTTCGTCCATGCCCTCCCACATCAGCCTGGTCGAGCCCTTGCGGCCGGAGTGGCCGAGCTGCACGCCGATCGCGGTACCAGGGGACTGGGTGTGCACGAAGTCGGTGATCCGCCGCCAGGAGTCGGCCTGCTCGCCGGTGTAGAGGCCGGTGCAGCCGGGGGTGATCCTGCCCTCCGCGCTGACGCAGACCATCTCGGTCATCACCAGCCCGGCACCGCCGAGAGCACGGGCGCCGAGGTGGACGAGGTGGAAGTCGCCGGGGACTCCGTCGACCGCGGAGTACATGTCCATGGGCGAGACGACGACCCGGTTGCGCAGGGTCAGTCCGCGCAGCCGGAACGGGGTGAACATCGGCGGGGTGCCGGGCGGGCAGCCGAACTCGTCCTCCACGGAGCCGGTGAACCGGGCGTCGCGCAGCCGGAGGTTGTCATGGGTGACGCGGCGGCTGCGGGTGAGGAGGTTGAAGGCGAACTGGCGGGGCGGCTGGTCGAGGTAGAGGCCGAGGTTCTCGAACCACTCCAGGCTGGCGCGGGCGGCGCGCTGGGTGGAGGCGACGACGGGTTTGCGCTCCTCCTCGTAGGCCGTGAGCGCCTTGTCGAGGGACGGCTGTTCCTCCAGGCAGGCGGCGAGGGCGAGGGCGTCCTCGACGGCGAGCTTGGTGCCGGAACCGATGGAGAAGTGGGCGGTGTGGGCGGCGTCCCCGAGCAGGACGACGTTGCCGTGGGACCAGCGCTCGTTGGTGACCGTGCGGAAGGTCGTCCAGGCCGACTTGTTGGAGCGCAGAGGGCGGCCGCGGAGCGCCTCCGCGAAGATCTTGGCGCAGCGGTCGATGGATTCAGCGGTGTCGAGTTCCTCGAAGCCGGCCGCGCGCCAGACCTTCTCGTGCATCTCGACGATCACGGTGGAGGCATCCGTCGCGTAGGGGTAGCCGTGCAGCTGCATCACGCCGTGTTCGGTCTCGGCGATCTCGAAGCGGAAGGCGTCGAAGGGGAAGTCGGTGGCCAGCCAGATGTAGCGGCAGTGGTGGCCGGTCACCCGGGGGTGGAACACATGGGCGTACGCCTCGCGGGTGGTGCTGTTGACTCCGTCGGCGGCGACGACGAGGTCGTAGGTGCCGGCGAGCCGGTCGGGGCAGGGGGCCTCGGAGCGGAAGCGGAGGTCCACGCCGAGGTTCCGGCAGCGGGTGTGCAGGATCTCCAGCAGGCGTTTCCGGCCGAGGGCGGCGAAGCCGTGGCCCGAGGAGGTGTGCCGTTCGCCCCGGCGCACGATGTCGATGTCGTCCCAGCGGACGAACTCCCTCCGCATCGCCTCGTACACGGCCCGGTCGGCGTGTTCGATGCCGCCGAGGGTCTCGTCGGAGAGGACGACTCCGAAGCCGAAGGTGTCGTCGGGGGCGTTGCGCTCCCAGACGGTCACCTCACGGGCGGGGTCGAGCCGCTTCAGCAGGGCGGCGGCGTAGAGTCCGCCGGGTCCGCCACCGATGATCGCGACACGCATCGCGACCTCACCTCCCCTGCCACTTCGGCGGCCTCTTCTCCGTGAAGGCCGCGTGGAACTCCGCGTAGTCCTCGCCGTTCATCAGCAGGGCCTGTGTGGAGGCGTCCAGCTCGACCGAGGCCGCCAGGGGCATGTCCAGTTCGGCCGTCAGGAGGGCCTTCGTCTGGGCGTGTGCCAGGGCCGGGCCGTCGGCCAGCCGGCGGGCCAGGGACTGTGCCGCCTCGTCCGCCGCGCCCTCTTCCACCAGTTCGCTGATGAGGCCGATGCGCTCGGCCTCGGGGGCCCGTACCGGGTCGCCCAGCATCAACAGGCGGGTCGCGTGGCCGAGCCCGACGACCCTGGGCAGCAGATAGGCCGCCCCCATGTCACCGCCGGACAGTCCGACGCGGGTGAAGAGGAACGCGAACCGGGTGGTGGGGTCGGCCACCCGGAAGTCCGCCGCCAGGGCCAGGACCGCGCCGGCGCCCGCCGCCACTCCGTGCAGCGCCGCGATCACGGGGAAGGGGCATTCCCGTACGGCCCGCACGACCTGACCCGTCATGCGGTTGAAGTCCAGCAGCTGGGCCGTGTCCATGGACAGGGTGGCGCCGATGATGTCGTCGACGTCGCCGCCGGAGCAGAAGCCGCGCCCCTCCCCGGCCAGGACCAGGGCGCGGACGGATCGCTCACGGGACAGCTCGGCGAGCAGATCGCGCAGGTCGGCGTAGGCGCCGAAGGTGAGCGCGTTGAGTTTCTCGGGGCGGGCCAGGGTGACGGTCGCGACCCCGTCGGTGAGTTCGACGCGCAGGTGCCGCCAGTCGGCGGTGCGGGCGGCGGAGCCGGTGAAGGGACTCATGCGGTGCGGCCTCCTCGGGCGGTGGCGCGGACACATCTCGAAGTTATCACCTGTTCGTGACCGTCGTCACGGACGCAATACAGCCTTGTCACCGCTCGTCACCGCTCGTCAATAGAGCGGTAACAGCGGGAGCACCCGCGCGAGGCAAGCCGTTTCCAGGGGTAAGCCGCCCGTCAACGGGGCCGAAGGTCCCCCCGCGGTGCCCGCCGGACGTCTCTGACGGCGGCGCCGTACCATTCATACGGTTGAAAGCAGGACAGCCTGCTCATGAACGGATCCGCCTTGTACGAACCCCCCTCGGCCTCCGCCGCCTCCTGGCGCATCGCGCTGCCGCACTCCGCCGCGGCCGTGCCCGTGGCCCGCGCCCTGGTGCGCACGGCGCTGGCCGAGCTGGAGCACGGGGCCGACAGCGACACCGCGGAGCTGCTGACGGCGGAGCTGGTCGCGAACGCGGTGGAGCACACCGCCGGGGACTCACCGATAGAGCTCGTGGTGGAGCTGCTGCCGGGCGGCTGCCAGGTCGAGGTGCACGACCCGGACCCGGCGCCGCCGGGCGACCTGACCAGGCCGAACGGGGACGAGCCCGACCCCTGGCAGGAACACGGGCGCGGGCTGCTGCTGATCCGCGCGCTCTCCTCGTCCTGCGGACACCGCGCGACGGACTCCGGGAAGGCCGTGTGGTTCCGGCTGCCGTCGGTGCCCCCGCAGCGGCGCCCGGTGTGACCGTCCTCAGGCCAGCGTGGCCACCAGGATCGCCTTGATGGTGTGCAGCCGGTTCTCCGCCTCGTCGAAGACGACCGAGTAGGGGGACTCGAACACCTCGTCCGTGACCTCCAGCGAATCGAGACCGTGGGTCTCGTGTATCTCCCGGCCGACCTTGGTGCCCAGGTCGTGGAAGGCCGGGAGGCAGTGCAGGAAGCGGACGTCCGGGTTGCCGGTGGCGCGCAGGACGTCCATCGTCACCGCGTAGGGGCCGAGGGCGGCGATCCGCTCGTCCCAGACCTCCTTGGGTTCGCCCATGGAGACCCAGACGTCGGTGGCGACGAAGTCGGCGCCCAGCACGCCCTCGCCCACGGACTCGGTGAGCGTGATCCGGGCCCCACTGGTGTCGGCCAGCTCGTGCGCGCGGTCGACGATCTCCTGGGCCGGCCAGTACGCCTTCGGGGCGACGATCCGGACGTCCATGCCGAGCAGGGCGCCGGTGATCAGGTAGGAGTTGCCCATGTTGAAGCGGGCGTCGCCGAGGTAGGCGAAGGAGATCCGCTCGACCGGCTTGACGGTGTGCTCGGTCATGGTCAGCACGTCGGCCAGCATCTGGGTGGGGTGCCAGTCGTCGGTGAGGCCGTTGAAGACGGGGACACCGGCGTGGGCGGCGAGTTCCTCGACCTTCTGCTGGCTGTCTCCGCGGTACTCGATCCCGTCGTACATCCGGCCGAGCACGCGCGCGGTGTCCTTGACCGACTCCTTGTGCCCGATCTGCGAGCCGGACGGGTCGAGGTAGGTGGTCGAGGCGCCCTGGTCGGCGGCGGCGACCTCGAACGCGCAACGGGTGCGCGTCGAGGTCTTCTCGAAGATCAGCGCGATGTTCCTGCCGCTCAGGTACCGCTGCTCGGTCCCGGCCTTCTTCGCGGCCTTCAGCTCGGCGGCCAGCTCGATCAGGCCGAGGAACTCCTCCCTCGTGAAGTCGAGCTCCTTGAGGAAGTGGCGCCCGGCGAGGGCGGTCGGGACGGTCGCCATGGGGCGCTCCAGAGATGCGGGAACAACGGACCCTGGAAGTCTATACGAGCTTCAGCATTTCTATGCACATGCGTGTGCGGTCATACGGCCGCCCGTTCGACCGGACAGCTCATACAGCGCGGCCCGCCCCGTCCCCGGCCGAGTTCACTGCCCGGGATCTCGATGACCTCGATGCCCTGCTTGCGCAGATGGGTGTTGGTGGTGGCGTTGCGCTCGTAGGCGACGACGACACCGGGCTCGACGGCGAGGACGTTGCAGCCGTCGTCCCACTGCTCGCGCTCGGCGGCGTGCACGTCCTGGGTGGCGGTCAGCACGCGGATCTCGCTGAGGCCCAGGGCGGCGGCGATCGCGCGGTGCATGTGCTCCGGCGGATGGTCGGTGACCTTGAGCTCCTTCTCGCCGACGCCCGGTTCGATGGTGTACGAGCGGAGCATGCCGAGGCCCGCGTACTGGGTGAAGGTGTCGCCGTCGACCATCGTCATCACGGTGTCGAGGTGCATGAAGGCGCGCCGCTTCGGCATGTCGAGGGCCACGATCGTCTGCGCGGAGCCGGCCGCGAACAGCTTGTGCGCGAGCATCTCCACGGCCTGCGGGGTGGTCCGCTCGCTCATGCCGATGAGGACGGCGCCGTTGCCGATCACCAGGACGTCCCCGCCCTCGATGGTGGACGGGTAGTCGGCCTGCCCCTCGGACCAGACGCGGAACGTTTCGTCACAGAAGAGGGGGTGGTGGCGGTAGATCGCCTCGAAGTGGATCGTCTCGCGCTGCCGGGCGGGCCAGCGCATGGCGTTGACGGCCACGCCGTCGTAGATCCACGCGGAGGTGTCGCGGGTGAAGAGGTGGTTGGGCAGCGGCGCCAGCAGGAACTCGTCGAGGTCCATGACGTGGAAGCGGACCGAGGTCGGCTCCGGGTGCGCGTCCAGGAACTCGCGCTTGGTCATGCCGCCGACCAGCGCCTCGGCCAGCTCGGGCGCGGGGAGGGTCTCGAAGGCGGCCCTGAGGTGGTCGGTGGCGAGGACGCCGTACTCCTTCTCGTCGAAGACCCGGTCCAGGACGAGGGTGCGGGCCGCCGGGACCTGAAGGACCTCGGTGAGCAGGTCGCCGAAGAGATGGACGGTGACCCCGCGGTCGCGCAGCACGTCGGCGAAGCCGTCGTGCTCGGCGCGCGCCCGGCGCACCCACAGCACGTCGTCGAAGAGGAGGGCGTCCTTGTTGCTGGGGGTGAGCCTTTTGAGCTCCAGATCCGGCCGGTGCAGGATGACGCGGCGCAGCCGCCCGGCCTCGGAGTCGACGTGGAATCCCATGCCTCCATCCTGACCATCGAGCGGCCTCTTGACCCGTGGCTCGGCGGTTTCTTCGGTTACTTGTTCTCGTCCTCTTGACGATAAGCGGCTCCCGGGATTATCGTCTAGGAGACGAAAAGAAGGGGGTCCGATGGCCGACATCACCCGGCGCCTGGGCTGGCGCCATCTCCGGGGCGCGCCGACGGCGCACATCCGGCACCACAGGGGCGGCAAGCTGCTGCACGACGGGCCGGGGCTCAGCTTCTGGTTCCGCGCGCTGACCGCGGCCCTGTCCGAAGTGCCGGTCGACGACCGGGAGTTGGCGATGACCTTTCATGCCCGCACGTCCGACTTCCAGGACGTCGCGGTGCAGGCGACGGTGACCTACCGGATCAGTGACCCGGCGCTCGCCGCGGCCCGGCTCGACTTCTCGGTCGACCCGGACACGGGCGTGTGGCGGGGGACGCCGCTGGAGCAGCTCGGCACCCTGCTGACGGAGACGGCGCAGCAGCACGCCCTGGACGTCCTCGCCCGTACGTCGCTGTCGTCGGCGCTGGTCGACGGGGTGACGGCGGTGCGGGAGCGGGTCGCGGCGGGCCTCACGGCCGAACCCCGTCTCCCGGCGACCGGTGTCGAGGTGGTCGCGGTGCGCGTCGTCGCGCTGCGTCCGGAGCCGGAGGTGGAGCGGGCGCTGCGCACCCCCGCCCGCGAGCAGATCCAGCAGGAGGCGGACCGGGCGACGTACGAGCGGCGGGCGGTGGCCGTCGAGCGGGAGCGCGCGATCGCCGAGAACGAACTGGCCAGTCAGATCGAGCTCGCCCGCCGCGAGGAGCAGTTGGTCGAGCAGCGCGGCACGAACGCCCGGCGGGAGGCGGAGGAGCACGCGGCTGCGGACTCGGTACGGGCCCAGGCGGAGGCGGCGCGCACGGTGAAGCTGGCCGAGGCGGAGGCCGAGCGGTCCGTGCGGCTGGCGGACGCCGAGGCACGGCGGACCGAGCGGCTCACCGAGGCGGAGGCGGTCCGGTCCCTGCGGCTGGCCCGTGCCGAGGCCGAGGGAGCGCGCGAGGTCGGTGAGGCACGGGCGCAGGCCCAGGCCGCCTGGCTGCGGGTGCACGGTGAGGCGGACCTCGCGACCCTGCACGCCCTCACCGGGACACGGCTCGCGGAGAACCTGCCGAACATCGACAGCGTGACGATCTCTCCGGACGTGCTGACGGGGTTGCTGGCCAGGCTGGCGGGCGGGGACCCGGCGTGAGCCTCGCGCCGCGCGTCGTCCTCGTCCATCGCACCACGGAGTACGAGGAGTTGGTGGCCCACCACGGCACCCACGGGCAGGCCGCCTTCTTCCTCTCCTCCCGCGGCCGGGACATCGAGGAGGTCGCCGAACGGCACCGCCGCACCCGCCGGGCACTGGCCGACGTCACCGCGGCGATCCCGCTGACCTGGCGGCAGAGCAGGGTGGAGCGGGCCGACCTGGACCGCTTCCTGTTCGCGCCGGAGGACGTCGTGGTGGTCGTCGGCCAGGACGGACTGGTGGCGAACGCCGCCAAGTACCTCGCCGGACAGCCGGTGATCGGCATCGACACGGACCCCGGGCGCAACCCGGGCGTGCTGGTGCGGCACCGGCCCACCGACGCGGCCGCCCTGCTGCCCGCCGCGCACGCGTCCGGCACCGGCGTCGATGAGCTGACGATGGTCGAGGCGGTCGCCGACGACACACAGCGCCTGGTCGCGCTGAACGAGATCTATCTGGGCGCCGCCGGACACCAGACGGCCAGATACCGCCTGGGCCTCGAGAACGACGGGGGTGTCGTCGAGGCCCAGGCTTCGTCCGGGGTGCTGGTGGGGACGGGGACCGGGGCGACGGGCTGGCTCCGCTCGGTGTGGCAGGAGCGGGGAGCCGCGCTGGAGCTGCCCCGCCCCACCGAGGACCGCCTGCTGTGGTTCGTCCGCGAGGCCTGGCCCTCCCCCGCCACCGGCACGACCCTCGTCGCCGGCACCCTCTCCGGCAC
>NZ_WVUG01000316.1 GCF_017614965.1 Streptomyces griseorubiginosus
GAGACAGGGCGCACGCTGGTCGGTGCCAGCCCCGAGGTGCACGTCCGGATGTCCGGCGGCACGGTCGTCATGAACCCGATCAGCGGCACGTACCGCTACCCGGCCGACGGCCCCACCCCCGAGCACCTGCTGGACTTCCTCGCCGACGGCAAGGAGATCGAGGAGCTGTCGATGGTCGTCGACGAGGAGCTCAAGATGATGTGCACCGTCGGCGACATGGGCGGGGTGGTGGTCGGCCCGCGGCTGAAGGAGATGGCCCATCTCGCGCACACGGAGTACGAGTTGCGCGGGAAGTCCTCGCTGGACGTCCGGGACGTCCTGCGCGAGACCATGTTCGCGGCGACCGTCACCGGCTCCCCCGTGCAGAACGCCTGCCGGGTCATCGAGCGCCACGAGGTCGGCGGGCGCGGCTACTACGCGGGCGCGCTCGCGCTGCTCGGCCACGACTCCGGCGGCGCCCAGACCCTCGACTCCCCCATCCTGATCCGCACCGCCGACATCGACGCCGGCGGCCGCCTGCGCGTGCCGGTCGGCGCCACCCTGGTCCGCGGCTCGGACCCGGCGAGCGAGGTCGCCGAGACCCACGCCAAGGCGGCGGGGGTGCTGGCGGCCCTGGGCGTACGTCCGTCACGGCCGCGTGAGGAGCACGCGCGCGTACGTCTCGCCGACGACCCACGCGTGCGTGCCGCGCTCGACGGCCGCCGGGCCTCGCTCGCCCCCTTCTGGCTGCGGATGCAGGAGCGGGCCGAGGAGCTGACCGGTCATGCCCTGGTCGTCGACGGCGAGGACACCTTCACGGCGATGCTCGCGCACGTGCTGCGCTCGGGCGGGCTCGAGGTCACCGTCCGGCGCTACGACGAGCCGGGCCTGGAGGCGGCCGTTCTCGCGCACGAGGGACCGGTCGTGCTGGGTCCCGGGCCCGGTGACCCGGCCGACCTGGAGGACCCCAAGATGCGCTTCCTGCGGAAGCTGACCGCCGAGGTGATCCGGGCCCACCGGCACGGCGTCCTCGGCGTCTGCCTCGGGCACGAGCTGATCGCGGCCGAGCTGGGCCTGGAGATCGTACGGAAGGAAGTGCCCTACCAGGGGGCGCAGACCACGATCGACCTGTTCGGGCGGGAGGAGACCGTCGGCTTCTACAACAGCTTCGTGGCGCGCTGCGAGGACGAGGCGGCGGAGGAACTGGCCGCGCACGGCATCGAGGTGAGCCGGGCCGGCAACGGCGAGGTGCACGCCGTGCGCGGCCCGGGGTTCGCGGGGGTGCAGTTCCACCCGGAGTCGGTGCTGACGCTGAACGGGGCGGTGCTCGTGCGGGACCTCGTCGGCCGGCTGCGCGGCACGAGCACGTTGAGCTGACCCGGCCGTCAGCCGAAGAAGACGCCGACCTCCTCGTACAGCTTCGGGTCCACGGTCTTCAGTCTGGCCGTGGCCTCCCCGATGGGGACGCGGACGATGTCCGTGCCGCGCAGGGCGACCATCTTGCCGAAGTCGCCGTCGCGGACGGCGTCGATGGCGTGCAGGCCGAAGCGGGTGGCGAGCCAGCGGTCGAAGGCGCTCGGGGTGCCGCCGCGCTGGATGTGCCCGAGCACGGTGGTGCGGGCCTCCTTGCCGGTGCGCTTCTCGATCTCCTTGGCCAGCCACTCGCCGACGCCGGACAGGCGCACATGCCCGAAGGAGTCCAGCGACTGGTCCTTGAGGACCATGTCGCCGTCCTTGGGCATGGCGCCCTCGGCGACGACCACGATCGGTGCGTAGGAGGCCTTGAAGCGGGAGGTGATCCAGGCGCACACCTGGTCGACGTCGAAGCGCTGCTCCGGGATGAGGATGACGTTGGCGCCGCCCGCGAGACCGGAGTGCAGGGCGATCCAGCCGGCGTGACGGCCCATCACCTCGCAGACCAGGACCCGCATATGGGACTCGGCGGTGGTGTGCAGCCGGTCGATGGCCTCCGTGGCGATGCCGACGGCGGTGTCGAAGCCGAAGGTGTAGTCGGTGGCGGACAGGTCATTGTCGATGGTCTTCGGCACGCCGACGACCGGGACGCCGTACTCGTCGGTGAGGCGGGCCGCGACGCCGAGGGTGTCCTCGCCGCCGATCGCGATGAGCGCCTCGACCTCCAGCTTGGCGAGGTTCTCCTTGATGCGCCGGATGCCGTTCTCCTGCTTGAGGGGATTGGTGCGCGAGGAGCCGAGGATGGTGCCGCCGCGGGGCAGGATGCCGCGCACGGCGGGGATGTCGAGGCGGACGGTGTCGCCCTCCAGAGGTCCTCGCCAGCCGTCCCGGAAGCCGACGAAGTCGTAGCCGTACTCCTGCACGCCCTTGCGGACGACGCCCCGGATGACGGCGTTGAGCCCGGGGCAGTCGCCGCCTCCGGTCAGTACTCCGACCCGCATGGAAATGTCCCTTCGCCGCGGTTGCCTGGTGACAGCCACGCTAATGGTGATCCACGTCACAGAGGGATGGGCGGGACCGGCAATTCCGGTGAATCAGCGGGCGGTTGGTTTACTCGTCGTCAAGTCCGCGCTCTATGGCGTACCGAACGAGTTCCACCCTGTTGTGCAGCTGGAGCTTGCCGAGGGTGTTCTGGACGTGGTTCTGGACCGTGCGGTGGGAGATGACCAGGCGTTCGGCGATCTGCTTGTAGCTCAGGCCCTTGGCCACCAGGCGCAGCACCTCGGTCTCGCGGTCGGTGAGCTGCGGCGCCCCCGGCTGGTCGGTGCCGGGGGCGGGCGCCGGTTCGGAGGCCAGGCGGCGGTACTCGCCGAGGACCAGTCCGGCCAGGCCCGGCGTGAACACGGGGTCGCCGACGGCGGTACGGCGCACCGCGTCCAGCAGTTCCTCCGTCGACGCCGACTTCAGCAGATAGCCGGTCGCGCCGGACTTCACGGCCTCCAGGACGTCGGCGTGCTCGCCGCTCGCGGACAGCACGAGGACCCGCAGGGCCGGGTTGTGCCCGACGAGTTCCTTGCAGACCTGGACGCCGGGCTTCGCGGGCAGGTTCAGGTCCAGGACGAGGACGTCGGGGCCGGCGGCCTTGGCGCGGCGTACGGCCTGGTCGCCGTCCCCGGCGGTGGCGACGACGTCGAAGCCGGACTCGGTCAGGTCGCGGGCGACGGCGTCGCGCCACATGGGGTGGTCGTCGACCACCATGACCTTGATCGGGTCCTGCCGCTCACTCATCACCGCTCCGCCTTCACGCTCTTGGGTACCTTCAGTTCGACCTCCGTGCCCTGCCCGGGCACCGAGATCAGCTCGGCGCTGCCGCCGAGGTCGCGCAGCCGGCCGCGGATCGACAGGGCGACCCCGAGCCGCCCCTCCCCCTCGGCCTGGGCGAGCCGCCCCTCGGGGATGCCGGGTCCGTCGTCCCGTACGGTCACCACGACCTCGCCGGGTTCGTCCTCGACGAGGATCCACGCGCGCGCGTGCTCGCCCGCGTGCCGGCGGACGTTGTCCAGGCAGGCGCCGACGGCCGCGGCCAGTTCCCGCGCGGCGGCCGGCGGCAGCGGCACCGGCGCGCCGGGCTCGGCGAAGCTGACCCTGGCGGCCGCGTACGGGGCGAGGAGGGTCCGCAGATCGACGGGAGAGTCCTCGTCGGGCTCGTCCACGGCGCGTACGACCGCGCCCTCGGCCGCGTCCTGAGAGGCCCGGGAGACCGGGAGCAGCCCGCCGGAGACCAGGGTGCGCAGGGCGACCTCCTGCTCGCCCGCCATCCGGCCCAGTTCGGCCGCCTCGCCGCCGATGACCAGGCCCCGGCGCTGCACCATGGCCAGCACCTGCAGGACCCCGTCGTGGATGTCCCGGGCGAGCCGCTCCCGCTCCCTCGTCGCGGCCTCGATCTCCAGGGCGCGGGCGAGGGTGCGTTCGGAGGCTCGGGCCACCTCGACGACGTAGCCGATGGCGATGGAGGCGACCCAGACCAGGATGACGTTGTGGACGGTGTCGCGGGCCGGGGCGCCGCGCTCGATGAGGTTGGCGGCGGCGACCGGGGTGGAGGCGAACGCGGCCCAGCGCCAGCCGCCCTTGATGGCGTAGGCGAGGACCGATCCGGCGGTCCATATCGACGGCAGGGTGGGACCGCCGCTGTGGATGTGCGCGTCGTCGGCGGCGAGTGGGGTCAGCAGGATGCCGGTGAGGGCGATGGCGAGGTCGACGGCGAGGAAACGCTTGGTGCAGGCGGCCGCGTTCTGCACGCGGGGCAGGGTGGCGAGGGTCCAGACGAACAGGACGCAGTAGTAGACGATGGCGACGCCGGGGCGGTCGTACTCGTCGTAGGCGGTGGCGAACAGCCCGACCGCGTACAGCATGGTGAGCACCCGGTACGCGGTCAGCGCCCGCCACAGCGGCTGCTCCACGGACATCTTCAGCACGCGCTCGCGCTTGGCCAACTCCCCCACCCCCACGGCCAGGAGCCTAAGCCCCGGACTTGTCCTTCTTGGCCTGTTCCTTGGCTTGTTCCTTCTCGGCCTTCGCCGCCTCCGCGATCTGCCGCTTGGCGGCGGTGGCGTATATGTCGACGTACTCCTGGCCGGAGAGCTTCATGATCTCGTACATGACCTCGTCGGTCACCGCGCGCAGCACGAAACGGTCGTGCTCCATCCCCTGGTAGCGGCTGAAGTCGAGGGCCTTGCCGATACGGATGCCGGGACGCATGATCTTGGGCATGACCTTGCCCGGCGGCTGGATCTTCTCCGTGTCGATCATCGCGACCGGGACGACCGGGGCGCCGGAGGCGAGCGCCACGCGCGCGAGGCCGCCGGGCTTGCCCCGGTAGAGACGGCCGTCGGGCGAGCGGGTGCCCTCGGGGTAGATCCCGAACAGCTCACCGCGCTCCAGCACCTCCAGGCCGCTCCTGATGGCGGCCTCGCCCGCGCCGCGCGCGCCGGAGCGGTCCACCGGGAGCTGGCCGACGCCCTTGAAGAAGGCGGCCGTCAGGCGGCCCTTCACTCCGGGCGTGGTGAAGTACTCGGCCTTCGCGATGAAGGTCACCTTGCGGTCGAGGACCGCGGGCAGGAAGAACGAGTCCGAGAAGGACAGGTGGTTGCTCGCCAGGATCGCCGCGCCCTCGGCGGGCACGTTCTCCAGGCCCTCCACCCAGGGCCTGAAGGCGACCTTCAGCGGTCCCCCGATAGCGACCTTCATCGCGCCGTACAACAACCGAGTGCCTCCTGTTTGTCGTCGATCAGACCTTAACCCGCCCCGCGCGCAAAGGAGCCGACGGCCCTGGTCGGTGTCAGTGCCGTCGCGTACGGTGAAGCACATCTGGACTTCACGTCACTCTCATGAACCGTCCCTCTCATGAACAGGAGACCGATGGTGCCGGTCCTTCCTGGAGCCGAGCCGTTCCGCCACGAGGGCGGGGAGGTCGGCGTCCTGCTCTGCCACGGGTTCACGGGCTCGCCCCAGTCGCTGCGCCCGTGGGCGGAGTACCTCGCCGAGCACGGCCTCACGGTGTCGCTGCCGCTGCTGCCCGGGCACGGCACCCGCTGGGAGGACATGCAGCTCACCGGCTGGCAGGACTGGTACGCGGAGGTGGACCGCGAGCTGCGCGCCCTGGGCGAGCGCTGCGAGCGGGTCTTCGTGGCCGGTCTGTCCATGGGCGGCGCCCTGGCGCTGCGGCTGGCGGCCCGGCGCGGTGACGCGGTCAGCGGCGTCGTGATCGTCAACCCGGCGAACAAGGTGCACGGCCTGTCGGCGTACGCCCTTCCGGTGGCCCGTCATCTCGTCCGTACGACGAAGGGGATCGCCAGCGACATCGCCCTGCCGGGCAGCGCCGAGCTCGGGTACGACCGGGTGCCGCTGCACGCGGCGCACTCCCTGAGGAACTTCTTCCGGCTGGTCGACCGCGAGCTGCCGCAGGTCACCCAGCCGCTGTTGCTGTTGCGCAGCCCGCAGGACCATGTGGTGCCGCCAGCCGACTCCGCGCGCGTGCTGAGCCGGGTCTCCTCGCGGGACGTCACGGAGATCCTGCTGGAACAGAGCTACCACGTCGCGACGTTGGACCATGACGCGGACCGGATCTTCGAGGAGAGCCTCGCGTTCATCGGCCGGCTCGCACCCAGTGTCGGCAAGGAAGGGACGGCCGCTGGTGGCTGAGCACGACTCGGATCGCGAGGACCGCGAGCCGGAGGAGCAGGGCGTCCCGTTCGACGAGGACGCCGCGTGGGCCGCGATCGTCGCGGGTTACGGCGAGGAACCGCCGGACCCGCCGGGCACCAAGCCGTTCAAGTCGGTCGAGGACCTGGCCCTGCTGGAGCCGGAGACCAACGACGAGAAGCCGGCTGACGACAGGGCGGACAAGGGAGAGACGGGGGACAAGGAGGAGAAGCAGAGCGGACCCGCGGGTCCGCTGGGCAGCTCCATCTCCTTCGCGCCCGGCGTCGGACCGCGCGACTATGCGGCCCAGGAGCCGTCCGAGGACGACTTCGACGAGGACGACGAGGGGCACTTCGTCCCGCCGGAGCCCCCGCCGCTGCCCGACGCCGACGCGACCGCCAAGTTCGCCTGGCTGGGCGTCATCGGCGGCCCCGTGCTGATCCTACTGGCCGTGCTGCTCGGCTGGGACATGACCTGGTGGCTCACCACCCTCGGCATCGGCGGCTTCCTGGGCGGCTTCGCCACGCTGGTGATGCGCATGCGCACGGACGACGACGAGCCCGAGGACCCGGGCCGCGGCGCGGTGGTCTGACACCAGTCGTGGACCGGGCGAAGGAGCGGCCGTAGGCGCTAGGAGGTGGCGGGGATCCTCAGGGCGGCCAGGACCGGGAGGTGGTCCGTGGCCGCCTTCAGGTTTGTCTCGGTGACGCCGGGGAGGCCGAGCGGGACTCCCGCGCCGAGCACCTCGATGCCCTTGGTGGCGAAGATCGCGTCGATGCGCTGGAACGGGGCGACCGGGGTGAAGGTGTACTCGCTGCCCCAGGGGGCGGTCGTCCAGCAGTCCTGGAGGTCGGCGGCCAGGCGCTGGAAGGTGCGGCCGGTGGGGCGGTCGTTGAGGTCGCCGCCCGCGACGGCGTGGTCCACACCGAGGCCGGCCAGCCGGTCCAGGAGCATGCCGGCCTGGTCGTGGCGCTCGTTCTGCTCGAGGGAGAGGTGGCAGCTCAGCACGCCGACGCGGACGCCGCCGAAGCGGACGACCGCGGTGGCGAAGCCGCGTCGGTGCTGACCGGGGGTGAGCGGGAGCAGGACGTCCTCCGTGCGCTCGACGGTGGCCCTCAGGCCGCAGAGGATCGCCGGGCCCGCGGCGGTGCCGCCGCCGGTGAGGATGACCAGGCCGGAGGCGGAGGCCAGGCGGGCGAGCTTCTTGCGCCAGCGGAAGAAGCGCGGGGCTTCCTGGACGAGGACCAGGTCGGGGGCGCAGGCGGTGATGACCCGGGCGAGGGCGTCCGTGTCGTCCCGCATCGAGCGGATGTTGTAGCTGAGGACGCGGAGGACGGCTGAACCGTCGGCCTCGGTGCGGGAGTTCGGGAGCGGCTCCATGTGGATCAATCTACGCCCCAGGGCGCGGGGTGCGAGGCTTGTGGGCGGCCAACCGTGTGCGCGGCCGGGCGCGGCCGGGCGCGCCCACGCGGCGAACCCGCGCGTCGACACAGCCCCGCGCCCCTGACGGGCGCGTTCACGAACCGTCCGGTTACATGACCGGGTCGGGTTCGCGGGCCAGGTCCGCGGCGCCCACCATGCCCGCCTCGTTGCCGAGCTGGGCGGCGATCACGTCGGCCACCGGGCGCCAGTTGCCGCCCACCAGCCAGCGCTTGTAGGACTTGCGGATCGGGTCGAGGACCAGTTCGCCCTCGTCGGAGAGGCCGCCGCCGACGATGAACGCGGACGGGTCGAAGAGGGAGGCGAGGTCGGCGAGACCGGCACCGGCCCAGCGGGCGAGTTCGCGGTAGGAGTCGACGGCGACCGGGTCGCCCTGCCGGGCGGCCATGGAGATGTGCTTGCCCTCGATGCCCTCGGGGCTGCCGTCCCCCAGGCCGAGCAGGATCTCGGCGTTCTCGGGGGTGGCGTTGGCGCGCTGCTTGGCGTATCTGACCAGGGCGCGTCCGGAGGCGTACTGCTCCCAGCAGCCCTGCGAGCCGCAGCCGCACAGCAGGCCGTCCGGGACCATCCGGATGTGCCCGAACTCGGCGGCGACGCCGAAGTGGCCGCGGCGCAGCTTGTTGCCGATGATGATGCCGCCGCCCAGGCCGGTGCCGAGCGTGATGCAGATGACGTTGCGGTGGCCCTTGCCGGCGCCGAACTTGTACTCGCCCCACGCGGCCGCGTTGGCGTCGTTCTCCACGACGACCGGGAGGCCGACGCGGGCCTCGACCTTCTGCTTCAGCGGCTCCTGGCGCCAGTCGATGTTCGGCGCGAAGTAGACGGTGGAGCGCTGCCGGTTCACATAACCGGCCGCTCCGATGCCCACGCCGACGATCTCGTGCCCGGCGCGCGCCCCCTCGACGGCGGAGGCGATGGCATCCACGATGCCCTCGGGCGTGCCCGGGGTCGGCACCTTGAAGGTCGAAAGGATGTTGCCTTCCTCATCGACCACGCCGGCCGCGATCTTCGTGCCGCCGATGTCGACGCCGATGGTGAGTCCCATGAATCCCTCAGTTTCGGTCGAGCCCCGCTACGGCCAACCGTACCCGAGGCCCTGCCGCCGGGGTTCAGGCGTCCGAACGCTGGGCGGCCCGGCGGCCACCGGGGGGTGTCAGTCCAGGTCGATGCGCTGGCCGGGCCCGGTTCCCTCGCCCTTGTCGCGGTCCTCGCCCTGGCTTGCGTCGAGGTCCTTGTGCAGATCGGTCGGCCGGGTCGCCCAGCGCCGCTCCTGGGCCTGGACCGCGGAGCGGTACGCGGCGAGCAGTTCGTTGCCCGCGGCGGCCAGGTGGTCGAAGACGTCCGGGTTGCGTTCCACGACGGGCTCGACGGCTGCCCGGGCCTGCTGCACGACCTGCTTGACCACCTGCTGGGCCGCGGGCCCGGCGACGGCGCCGAACAGCGGCGACTGGATCGACGACAGCTTCTCGGAGACGGTGTCGACCAGCTTGCGCAGTTCCTCGGCGGCCGAGACCGGCGGCCGGCCGTACTCGGCACGACGGCGGGCCTTCTCCGCGGCGAGGTCCTCGGCGACCGCCGTCGCCCAGGCGTCGGCGTCGGTGGCCCGCGCCTCGGGGGCGGCCTCGTTCTCACCGGGATCCGACGGGGGGAGCTGTTCGCTCATGACGGACTCCTGACTACGGTTCGTCCCTACGACGTTACCCGAACGGCCGTACGTCGTTCAGGCCCGGTCGGGCCACAGACCGGGGTCCGGCGTGAAACGGACGCGCAGTTCGCCGTCCCGCAGGGCCGCGCCGGAGACGGTGCAGCGGCGCAGCGCGGACGGCAGCGCCACGATCCGGCGGAACGGGCCCGCGGTGACGACGAGTTCGTCCCCGCGCCGGATCAGGTCCAGGTCGTCGCGCTCCGCCCCGGGCAGCGGGATGTGCCAGACCAGCACACCGTCCTCGGCGAGCCGGTCGACGACGGGCCACTCGACGGTGGACGTCGTCCCGTTGACGCCGGGGACGGACAGCGCGGTGAGGTCGTCCGTGCCGCGCGGGTCACGGCCGAGGTGCGGGACCTGCCGTACGTCGTACGACTCCCGCCACTCCTCCAGCGCCTTGCGCTGCTGGGCGACCAGACCGGCCGGCCAGTCATCCGGTACGACCCGGTTCGCGACCAGGACGTCGGGGCGCAGCCCGCGCAGGGCGAGGCCCAGCACGGTCTCGCGGACGGCGTCGGCGCCGGCCGGTCCGGGTTCGGCGACCAGCCGTACGGCGGTGTGCCGGTCGGCGAGGACCGCCGTGACCGCGGCGAGTTCGGTGTCCCAGCGTGCGGCGGTGTCGTACAGCCACTCCGCGGGCATGGGCACCCCGGCCAGCCGGCCGAGCACCGGGCGCAGGGCGCGGGCCGCCTGTCGCTCGGGCGGGAGCAGGCGGCGCAGATAGCGGCGCAGTTCCTCGGGCAGCGCGAGGAGGGCGAGGGC
>NZ_WVUG01000317.1 GCF_017614965.1 Streptomyces griseorubiginosus
GGGGGCGGGTGCTCCGGCGGGGATGCGGTACTGAACGCTGTTGACGGTGGCCTCGGTGGCTCCGTACACATTGAGGACGGCGGCGTCGGGGCGGCGGGCCCGCCAGCGGTCGGCGACCTCCCCGAGGAGGAGTTCCCCGCCGAGCATGATCAGCCGGCTCGGTGAGGCCCCGGTGGGCAGTGCCTCCAGCAGGGCGAGGACGCTGGGTGTGCCCTTGAGGAAGGTGGCCTCGGGCCCCTCGGCCGCCCGCTCGTCGAGGTCGGCGACGTGCACCAGGCCGCCGGAGACGAGCGTGGTGTAGAGGGCCGTGACGGTGAGGTCGAACGAGATCGGCGAGTGCAGCAGCGAGGTCCCGGTCATCTCCGGGTAGGCGTGCCGGGCCCACTGCAGATAGGCACCGAGCGACCGGTGCTCGATCACCACGCCCTTGGGACGCCCGGTGGAACCCGAGGTGTAGATGACGTACGCCGGGTTGGCGGGAAGCGGTGTCGTCGCCGGGGCGGTGTCGGGACGGGCGGCGAGGTCGGCCGCGAGGGCCGGGTCGTCGAGAAGGAGCCTCGGTGCCTCGCAGGCGGGAATCCGGGAGTCAAGTGCTCGGGTGGTGAGAAGGAGCGCCGGCCGGGTGTCGGCGAGCATGAACGCGATGCGGTCGGTCGGGTGGTCGGGATCCAGGGGCAGGTAGGCTGCGCCCGTCTTGAGGGTGGCGAGCAGCGCGACGACCGTGTCACAGTCCCGGGGCAGCGCGATGGCCACGAACCGCTCGGGGGCCGCGCCCCGGTCGGCGAGTGCCTGGGCGAGGCGGTTGGAACGGGTGTCAAGATCGGCGTACGAAAGGGTCCGGCCGCCGCTGGTGACCGCGGGGGCGTGCGGGGTGCGGGCTGCTTGAGCGCGGAAGAGGTCGAGGACCGAGGTGTCGGCGACCTCGTGCGCGGTGTCGTTCCACGCGCCGAGGACGCGGTCCCGTTCCTCCTCGGTGAGCACGTCGAGGCGTCCGACGGGCTGGTCCGGGTCGGCGACGATGGCGCGCAGCACGCGGACGAAGCGGTCCAGGATTCGCTGGGCGGCAGCCTCGTCGAAGACGTCGGGCCGGTGGCTGAGCCGGAAGGTCATGGTGTCGCGGGCGGAGGCGATCAGCAGCAGCGGGTAGTGGGTGGCCTCGCGGTTCTTGCCGGGAGCCAGGCTGATGGCGGCGCCGATGCCGGTGCCTGCGGTGCCGGACCGGTTGACCGGATAGTTCTGGAACACCATGGAGGTGTCGAAGAGTTCACCGTGTCCGGCGACGCGCTGGATCTCGGCGAGGCCCAGGTGCTGGTGGGGAGTGAGGGCGGCCTGTTCGTGCTGGACCCGGGCGACGAGGTCGGCGAGCGGTTCCGCGGCCCGCAGCCTGATCCGTGAGGGCAGCGTGTTGATGAACAGACCTACCATGCGCTCGACGCCGTCGAGCTCCGGCGGGCGCCCGGAGACGGTGGTGCCGAAGACGATGTCCTCGCGTCCGAGGTGTTTGCCGAGGGCGATCGCCCAGGCGGTCTGCACCATGGTGTTGAGCGTGACCCCGTGGCCGCGGGCCATCTCGGTCAGGGCGGAGGTGTCCTCCTGGGAGAGGGCCGCCCGGACCTCGGCGCCGGCCACGGCGGCGCGGTCGGCGTCTGGGGCCACGAGGGTGGGCTCGACGAGGTCGGCGAACGTGTCGCGCCAGGCGGTGCGGGCGGCGTCCCGGTCCTGCTCCTCCAGCCACTTGAGGTAGTCGCGGTACGGACGGACCCGGGGCAGGGCGCTGTCGTCGCCCGAGGCGTCGTAGAGCGCAAAGAGGTCGCCCATGAGGACGGGCAGGGACCAGCCGTCGAGCAGGAGGTGATGGTTGGTCAGGACGAGCCGGTGCCGGTCGGCGGCGAGCCGAAGCAGGGTGAAGCGCAGCAACGGTGGCCGGGCCACGTCGAAGCGGGTGGCGCGCTCGGCGGCGATCAGGTGGGCGGCGGCGTCGGCGCGTTCGGCCTCCGGGAGGCCGGTCAGGTCCCGTTCGTTCCAGGGCAACCGCACATCCCGCATCACCAGTTGGGCCCAGTCGCCGCTCTTGCGCTGGCGGAAGGCGACCCGCAGGTTGGCGTGCCGGGCCAGCAGCTTCTCGGCGGCCGCCCGCAGAGCGGCGGTGTCCAGGGCGCCGCCGATGTCGAACGACATCTGGACGACGTAGGGGTCGAGTTCGCCCTCGTCGTAGACGCTGTGGAAGAGCAGGCCCTCCTGGAGCGGGGCCAGTGGCAGGATGTCCTCGATCTTCCGCGCGGTGCGACTCACTTGCTGGCCTCTTCTTCCTTCTCGAAGTCGTGCGGCTCGTCGTCGAGTTCGTCGAGTTCGTCGAGTTCGTCGGCGTCGTCGAACAGGTCGTTCAGTTCCTCCTCGAACGCCTCGATCTCGTCCTGTCCGATCGAGGACAGCGAGACGTCGGAGGGGGTGAGGCCGCCCGCGTGCGGGTTCTTGGAGTGGGTGACCAGGGCGCTCAGCGCCTGGAACCACAGGTCGGCCAGCTCGCGCACCTCGGCTTCGTCGAGGATTCCGTCGGCCCAGGTCCAGAACGCGACGAGTTCGGAGCCGTCCGGGCCGTCGTGGGTGCGGGCGTTGAGCTCCAGCGGGTGGGCGAGCGGCAGGTGCGGGGGGTCCCCGGCGACCGCGTCGACCCCGGTGACCGGGGTCCAGTCAGCGGCCCGGTCTCCGGCGGCGGCGGTGAAGCGGCCGAGATAGTTGAACGCCACGTGGGGCGCTGCCAGGTCATCGAAGACGGGCGCGGTGGCCGGGTTGAGGTGACGGACCAGGCCGTGGCCCATGCCCTTGTCCGGGACGGACCTGAGGTTCTCCTTGACCCGTTTGGCCACGGCACCGGCGGCCGGACCGCCCCCGAAGGCCCCGGCCAGGTCGGCGCCGCCGGTGTCGAGCCGCACCGGGTAGAGGTTGGTGAACCAGCCGACGGTGCGGGACAGATCGGCGCCGTCGACGAGGTGTTCCTCCCTGCCGTGGCCCTCCAGGTCCAGCAGCACGCTCGGGCCGCCGTGCCGCCAGCGTGCCCAGGCGAGGGTGAACGCGGCCAGCAGGATGTCGTTGATCTCCGCGTGGAAGGCCGCCGGGACACGGGTGAGCACGGCCTCGGTGACGTCGGACGACAGGGTGCGGGTCAACCGGCCGGCCGTCGCCTGGGTGTCCTGAACCGGGTCCAGGGCGCGCCGGCCCAGCGGGGGCCCGTCCGCGCGCAGGACGTCCTGCCACCAGGCGGCGTCGGCGACCCACGCGGCCTTGCCGGCTTCCTCCGTCAGGCCTGCGGCCCAGCGGCGCAGCGAGGTGCCCACCGGCTGCAGCCGGGGTTCCCGTCCGGCGGCGAGCGCCTCGTACGCCTCGGCGAGGTCGGGGATGAGGACGCGCCAGGAGACTCCGTCGACCACCAGATGGTGGATGACCAGGAGCAGCATTCCGGGGGTGTCCCGGCCGCAGTCGAACCACACGGCCTGTACGAGCTGTCCGTCGGCCAGGTGCAGCCGGTCGCGTGCGGCGGTGCCCGCGTTCGTGACCAGGGCGTCGAGTTCGTCGCCCGTGACGTCCGCGACGTCCACGCGCCGGACGAGGGTGCTCGCGTCGACGGCTCCGGCTTCGCGGACCTCCAGCCGCCGTTCGGGGGCCGGCGTGAGGCGGGCGCGCAGGGCGTCGTGGTGGTCGAGCAGAGTCTGTAGGGCCCCGGTGAGGGCGTCGGCGTCGAGGGCGGCCGGCACCCGCAGGACGGCGGACATGTTGAAACCGTCGAGGTCATCGGTGCGGGCGAGCAGCCAGTGCATGATCGGGGTCAGGGGGACGTCCCCGATGCCGGCACCCGGTTCCTCGACCGCCTCCCCGCTCGTCTCCGTGACGACCTCGGCGAGCGCCGCCACGGTCCGCTGTTCGAACACGTCCCGCACCGACAGTTCCAGACCGGCCCGCCGTGCCCGGCTGACCAGCTGGATCGACATGATGCTGTCGCCGCCCAGGTCGAAGAACCCGTCATCGGCACCGACCTCGGACAGCCCGAGAACGTCCGCGAACAGTCCGCACAGCACCTTCTCCCGCTCCGTGCGCGGTCCACGCCGGTCGGCACCGGAGCCGAAGTCGGGGGCCGGCAGAGCCCGCCGGTCCAACTTGCCGTTGGCGGTGAGGGGCAGTTCGCCGAGGACCACCACGGCGGAGGGGACCATGTAGTGGGGCAGCTGCTGTTCGAGGTGGGTCCGCAGCGAGCGGCCCAGGTCGGCGTGGTGCCCCCGGTTCTCCGGCACGACGTACGCCACCAGCCGGAGCGGAGCGTCCGGGTCCTCCCGGGTGACGACGACCGCGGTGTCGACGGCCGGGTGGTCGCCGAGCACGGCCTCCACCTCACCGGGCTCGACCCGGAACCCACCGATCTTGACCTGGTGGTCCGCCCGGCCGAGGAACTCCAGCTCGCCGCGGTGGTTCCAGCGCACGATGTCACCGGTGCGGTAGAGCCGGCTGCCGGGCTGGCCGAACGGCGAGGCGACGAAGCGTTCCGCCGTCCGGTCGGGGCGGCCGAGATAGCCGCGGGCCAGCTGGGCGCCGCCGATGTAGAGCTCGCCGCGTACCCCGGGCGGCACCGGGCTCAGTGCGCGGTCCAGCACGTACACCGACGCGTTCCACAGGGGCTGGCCGATGGAGGCGGCGGAGGGCCACTCGTCGATGTCGTCGGGGAGCGTCGCGGTGGTGGCGGCATGGGTCTCTGCCGGTCCGTAGATGTTGTGTGCCATCCGCCGCCAGCTGCTCGCGCAGAACTCGCGCAGCTCGTGGCTGAGCCGGAACTGTTCGCCGCCCTGGAAGAGATCGGTGAGGGAGTCGAGGCGTTCGCCGGTGTCCGCGGCCGCGGCCAGCACGGCGTCGATCACGAGCGTCGGCGCGAACAGCTCGTTGATGCCGTACCGGGTGATCCATCGGGCCAGCTCGTAGGCGTCACGGCGGACATGCTCCTCCGGGATCACCAGAGTCTTGCCGGCGACGAGCGCCTGGAGGATCTCCTGCACCGCGAAGTCGAAGGAGACGGCGAGGAACTGCGCGGTCCGGGTGCCGACGCCGCCGCTGTAGGTGCCGGTGTGCCAGGCGAGCAGGTTGACCAGTGAACTCATCGGCATCACCACCCCCTTGGGGGCACCGGTGGAGCCGGAGGTGTAGACGACGTAGGCGGGGTGCCCGCGGTGCGTGGGACGCACCCGGTCGGCGTCGGTGAGGTCGGTGTCCGGGGCGGCGGCGAGCGCCCGGACCGTCTCCGGGGCGTCGAGCACGACGGTCGCCGCCAGGGCGGCGCCCAGCGTCGGACGGACCGCCGCGTCGGTCACGACGATCCGGGGCGCGCAGTCGCTGAGGACGGCGCGCAGCCGCTGCTCGGGGGCCGTGACGTCGAGAGTGAGGTAGGCGGCCCCGGCCTTCAGGGTTGCGAGCAGGGCGACCACCAGGTCGGGTGAGCGGGGCAGCGCGATCGCCACCACGTCCTCAGCGCCCACCCCCGAGGCGGCCAGCAGGTGCGCCAGCCGGTTGGCCCGGGCGTTCAGCCCGGCGTACGAAAGGGTCGTGTCCTCGCTGATCAGTGCGGTCGCCCGAGGCTCGGCGGCGACCTGCCGTTCGAAGAGCACAGGGACCGGGTCCGCGGGCACGTCGTGCGCGGTGCGGTTCCACTCCTCCAGTACCCGCCACCGTTCGGCGGGCGCCATCACGTCGAGCCGACCGATGGGCCGGCCGGGGTCGGCGACGACTGCGTCGAGCACCCGCAGCAGCCGGTCGGCGAACTCCCGGGCGGTGCCGTTGTCGAACAGGTCGGCGTTGTACTCGACGGCCGCGCGCAGCCCCTCGGGTTCGCCGTGCGGGCCGTAGCGTTCGTCGAAGAAGAACGCCAGGTCGAACTTGGCGCGGCCGGTCTCCGGTGCCCGGACGTCGACGGTGAGGCCCGGCAGGCGCAGGACGTCAAGAGCCTCCTGGTTGTTGTCGAAACCGAGCAGGACCTGGAAGAGAGGGTGGCGGGCCAGGGACCGGGTGGGGCTGAGCACCTCGACGAGCCGCTCGAACGGCACGTCCTGGTGCCCGTACGCGGCGAGGTTGGTCTCCCGGACCCGCGCGACGAGTTCGGTGAACGTCGGGTCCCCCGAGGTGTCGGTGCGCAGCACCAGCGTGTTCACGAAGAACCCGACGAGGTCCTCCACGGCGGCGTCGGTACGGCCGGCGACGGGAGAGCCGATGGGGATGTCGGTGCCCGCGCCGAGCCGGGTCAGCAGGGTGGCGAGGGCGGCCTGCGTCACCATGAACAGACTGGTGCCGGTCTGCCGGGCGAAGGCGGTCAGCCGCGCGTGCAGGGCCGCCGGCACCTCGAAGGGCACCCGGCCACCACGGTGGGACTGCCGGGGCGGGCGAGGCCGGTCGACGGGCAGCTCCAGCTCCTCCGGCAGATCGGCCAACGCGTGCTTCCAATGGGCGAGTTGCCGGGAGATCTCGCTGTCCGGGTCGTCCTCGGAGCCGAGCACCTCGCGCTGCCACAGCGTGTAGTCGGCGTACTGTACGGGCAACGGCGTCCAGGCGGGGGCCTCGCCACGGGTGCGGGCGGTGTAGGCGAGGGACAGGTCGCGGGCCAGGGGGCCCATGGACCAGCCGTCGCCGGCGATGTGGTGCACCACCAGCACCAGGACGCGTTCCCCGTCGCGCGCCGAGAACAGCCAGGCTCGGACGGGCAGTTCGGCGGTCAGGTCGAACGGGTGGGCCGCGGCGGCACGCACCCGCTCCTCCATCTCACCGCGGGCCACATCCACCTCGGTCAGTTCCGGCAGCGCGTGTGCGGCGGGCAGGACGATCTGGCGCGCCCCGTCGGCGTCTTCGGCGAACAGCGTGCGCAGCGACTCGTGCCGTGCCACGACATCGGTGAGCGCCTGCCGCAGGGCAGCACGGTCGAGCGCGCCCTTCAACCGCAGCGCCACCGGGATGTTGTAGGTGGCGCTCGGGCCCTCCAGGTGGTTCAGGAACCACAGCCGCTGCTGCGCGTACGACAGCGGGATCCGCGCCGGTCGCGCCGCCGGTGTGACTGGGCTGCGGGCGCCTTCGGCGTCGTCGAGGGCGTCGACGACACCGGCGACGGTGGGGTCCTCGAAGAGCCGGCGGATGGAGAGCTCCACGCCGAGCACCGCGCGGATCCTGCTCAGAAGCCGCACCGCGGACAGCGAGTGACCGCCGCGGTCGAAGAAGTTGTCGTCGATGCCCACCGAGGAGACGCCGAGCATTTCGGCGAAGACGGTGCACAGGATCTGCTCCCGCGGGCTGCGCGGGGCCCGGGACCGCACGGGCCACACGCCCGCCCCGGCGGCTTCCGTGCCGTCGAGGGCGTCGACGAGCCGCAGTTCACCGTCGGCCGACCAGCGGGCCGACCGTCCCGTGCGGTACATCCAGCTCGCGTGCGCGAACGGACACGGCGACCACCGCTCCTGTTCCGCGGGCTCCCCGGCCGGACCGGGGCCCGTCACGTACAGGGTGCCCGGTACGCCGGGCGGCACCGGGCCCAGGGAGTCGTCGAGGACGTAGGCGCGAGCCCGTTCCGCCGCTGCGACCAGGGACACCCTGGCCAGGGCGGCGGCCACCGCGGGCCGGGTGGCGTCGCTCCACTCGTCGAGCACGACCGTGCGCTCGGCCGGGTCCAGGAGGTCGACCGCCCCGATGGTCCGGTCGGCATCTCGCGTCAACGCGGTCAGCAGGCGCACGAAGCGGTCGGCCACGGAACGGGCGGTGCTCCGGTCGAACAGCTCCGCGGAGAACTCCAGGGATCCGGTGACGCCGGCGGGCCGGCCCGCGCTGTCGAAACGTTCCGTCAGTTCCCAGTTGAGGTCGAACTTCGTGTCCTCAATGGGCAGTTGTTCCAGTTCCACCGCCAGCCCCGGCAGCTTCGCCACCTCGGCGACGGTGGCCCGGGGGTCCGTGTTGTGCAGGGTGAGGCACACCTGGAACAGGGGATGCCGCGCCAGCGAGCGCTCCGGGTTGACCGCCTCCACCAACCGCTCGAACGGCAGATCCTGATGCGCGTACGCCGTGAGGCTGCGCGCCCGGACCCGCTCCACGAGTTCGGTGAGCGTCGGATCGCCAGAGGTGTCGGTCCGCAGCACCAGTGTGTTGGCGAAGAACCCGACCAGTTCCTCCACCGCCGCGTCGGTACGGCCGGCGATCGGCGAGCCGATGGGGATGTCGGTGCCCGCCCCGAGCCGGGTCAGCAGCGCGGCCAGCCCTGCCTGTAGGACCATGAACAGGCTGGAACGGGTCGTGCGGGCCACCTCGGTGAGGGCCTCGTGGAGTTCGGCGGGCAGCCGCAGACCCACCTGCCCGCCGCGTTGCGTCACCACCTCACTGCGCGGCCGGTCGCAGGGCAGTTCCAGCTGGTCGGGCAGACCCGCCAACATCTCGGTCCAGTAGGCGAGTTGGCGGCTGATCTCGCTGTCCGGGTCGTCCTCGGAGCCGAGCACCTCGCGCTGCCAGAGGCTGTAGTCGGCGTACTGCACCGGCAACGGAGCCCACTGGGGAGCCGCGCCCCGCACCCGGGCCGCGTACGCCGTCGCCAGGTCCCGGGCCAGCGGTCGCATCGACCAGCCGTCCCCCGCGATGTGGTGCAGGAGCAACAGCAGGACGTGTTCGTCGGCGCCGACCTCGAACAGCGTGGCCCGCACGGGCGGTTCCACGGCGAGGTCGAACGAGTACCGTGCCGCCTCCACCAGCCGGTCGCCGAGCCGGTCCTCGTCCACCGCGACGACGTCGAGGTCCACGACGACCTCGGAGGGCTCAAGGATCACCTGGGCGAAGCCGTCCTCGTCCTCGGTGAACACGGTGCGCAGACTCTCGTGCCGTCCGACCACGTCCGCCAGCGCCCGCCGCAGCGCCTCCCGGTCCAGCGGTCCCGTCAGCCGCAACGCGCCCGGCGCGTTGTAGGCGGTGCTGCCGTCCTCCAGCAGACTCAGGAAGCGCAGCCGCTGCTGGGCGTACGACACGGGGATGCGGTCCGGTCTGGCTCCGGCCGTGACACCGGGACGCCGTTGCGGGACCGCGTCCTCTTCCAGCGCTGCGGTGACGCCGGCGATGGTGGGGGTCTCGAAGAGCTGCCGGATGGGCAGTTCCGCGCCCAGGACGGTGCGGATGCGGCTGACGAGTTTGGTGGCGAGCAGGGAGTGACCGCCCAGCCGGAAGAAGTCGTCGTCGATGGTGACGCTCTCGACACCCAGCACCTCCGCGAACAGGGAGGAGAGCACCTCCTCCCCGGGGGTGCGGGGGGCGCGGCCCGCTGCCGTCTCCAACTCGGGGGCGGGCAGGGCCCGCCGGTCCAGCTTGCCGTTCGGGGTCAGCGGCAGCGCGTCCAGGACGACGAACGCGGACGGCACCATGTACGCCGGCAGTTGCGCGGCCGCGTGAGCGCGCAGGTCGTGCACGTCCGCAGCGGTGCCGACAACGTACGCGGTCAGACGCCGATCCCCCGGACGGTCCTCCCGCACGATCACCGCCGCCTGCACGACACCCGGATGAGACATCAACACCGCCTGGATCTCACCCAGCTCGATCCGGAAACCCCGCACCTTGACCTGGTCATCCACCCGGCCCACAAACACCAGCTGACCATCAGCACGCCAACGAGCCACATCCCCCGTCCGATACATCCGCGCACCCGCAGGCCCATACGGATCCGCCACGAACCGCTCCGCCGTCAACCCCGCACGCCCGTGATACCCCCGCGCCAGCACCACACCCGCCACATACAACTCACCCGCCACACCCGGCGGAACCGGCCGCAGCCCCCCATCCAGCACATACGCCCGGGTGTTCCAAAACGGACGCCCGATCGGCACCGGACCCGACCCCACCACCTCACCCGGCTCGATCCGGAAATCCGTGCAGTTGACCGTCGCCTCCGTCGGACCATACGCATTGACCACCGT
>NZ_WVUG01000318.1 GCF_017614965.1 Streptomyces griseorubiginosus
ATGACCACCCCCGCGCTCCCGGACCCCCTGCCCTTCGCCTCCGTCGACGAACTCGACGCGTGGCTGGAGGTTCATCCCGCGCCGCATCCGGGGCTGTGGGTGAAGGTCGCCAAGAAAGGGTCCGGGATCGTCTCCGTCGACTGGGTCGAGGTCAATGACGTCGCCCTCTGCCACGGCTGGATCACCGGGCAGCGCAAGGCACTTGACGAGCGGTACTTCCTGCAGAAGATCACGCCGCGACGGCCCGGCAGCCTGTGGTCGATGGTCAATGTGCGCCGGGTGGCGGAACTGGCAGCCGCCGGGCGCATGCGGCCCACCGGACTGGCCGAGGTGGCCGCCGCCCAGGCGGACGGGCGGTGGGCCGCGGCGTACGCCTCACAGCGCGAGGCCGCCGTGCCCCAGGACCTCGCCGCGGCGCTGGAGCGCGACCCCGAGGCCGGAGCCGCCTTCGGCGCCCTCGGCCGGACCGACCGTTACCAGGTGATCTTCGCCCTGCTCACGGCCCGTACGCCCAAGGCCAGGGCGGCCAGACTGGCGGCCGCCCTGGCCCGGCTCGGTGCCCGGGAGTGACGACTCAGGCGGTCCTGATCGCCGAGATGTCGAAGTTCAGCTTGATCTTGTCGGAGACCAGCACGCCACCCGTCTCCAGGGCCGCGTTCCAGGTCAGGCCCCACTCGGAGCGCTTGATCTCCGCCTTGCCCTCGAAGCCGACACGCTCGTTGCCGAAGGGGTCCTTCGCGGCGCCGTTGAACTCCAGGTCGATGGTGATCGGCTTGGTCGTGCCGAGGATCTCCAGGTCACCGGTGATGCGGTAGTCCTCGCCACCGAGCGACTCCGCCTTGGTGGAGCGGAAGGTCATGGTGGGGAACTCGTCGGTCTTGAAGAAGTCCGCGCTCTTCAGGTGCCCGTCCCGGTCCGCGGAACCGGTGTCGATGCTGTCCATCTTGACGTCGATGGAGGCCGTCGACGCGGACGGGTCGGCGCCGTCGAGGTGCAGGGTCCCGGTGAACTCGTTGAACTTGCCCTTGACGTTGGTGACCATCGCGTGCCGGACGGTGAAGCCGATCGTGGAGTGGGCGGCGTCGATGGTGTAGTCGCCGGTCAGCGCGGTGAGGTCGTTCGCCATGTCATGCTCCTCGGGGGTGATGTTGAATGTTGAACTACTCAACGGGAACGACCGTAGACCTATTCCCTTGCGGTTTCAACGTCATCCGCGAAGTGTCGGCGAGACGGCCATGAGCTTCACCCGCGGGACCGGACCGCTACCCTCTCCGTCGGGGAACCCCCTCGAACGGGTGAACCCGTCGAGATCATCTGGGGCCACCCGGTGCGCGGGGTGTCGTGGGCCGACGACTCGGTCGAGATCCTGGCCACGGGCCCTTGCGTGAAGGGGCGCGTTCCCCCAGGCGTGTCATGTGCGACGCGCCGATGTGAGCCGACTCTCGGCCGACGACTTTGTGCGACCCCTACAAGCCCGGGCCCCTCTGAGCAGTCGGAACGCCTGCATGCCCCTCGGGTTCTGTTCAGTGGTACCAGGAAAACGGCCCGGAGACTGTACGGAGTCGACGGCTCGCTTTCCTCGGTGTCCTTCGTAAGGTCACTACATGACCGTTTTGGATGAGGCGCCGAGTGAGTCGACGGGTGAGCCGACGGACGCGCGCGGGCGGGTCGCCGAGCTGCACGAGATCCGTGCGCAGGCGCTGGCCGGGCCGAGCGAGAAGGCGACCGAGGCGCAGCACGCCAAGGGCAAGCTGACCGCCCGGGAGCGCATCGAGCTGCTGCTGGACCCGGACTCCTTCCGGGAGGTCGAGCAGCTGCGCCGGCACCGCGCCACCGGTTTCGGCCTGGAGGCCAAGAAGCCGCACACCGACGGTGTGATCACCGGCTGGGGGACGGTGGAGGGCCGTACGGTCTTCGTCTACGCCCACGACTTCCGCATCTTCGGCGGCGCGCTGGGCGAGGCCCACGCCACGAAGATCCACAAGATCATGGACATGGCCATCGCGGCCGGCGCCCCGCTGGTCTCCCTGAACGACGGCGCGGGCGCCCGTATCCAGGAGGGCGTCTCCGCCCTGGCCGGCTACGGCGGCATCTTCCAGCGCAACACCAAGGCCTCCGGCGTCATCCCGCAGATCTCGGTGATGCTCGGCCCGTGCGCCGGCGGCGCGGCCTACAGCCCCGCCCTCACCGACTTCGTCTTCATGGTCCGCGAGACCTCGCAGATGTTCATCACCGGCCCGGACGTGGTCAAGGCGGTCACCGGCGAGGAGATCACCCAGAACGGCCTGGGCGGCGCGGACGTGCACGCGGAGACCTCCGGTGTGTGTCACTTCGCGTACGACGACGAGGAGACCTGCATCGCCGAGGTGCGCTACCTCCTCTCCCTCCTCCCGCAGAACAACCGGGAGAACCCCCCGCGGGTGGAGTCCACGGACGCGCTCGACCGCCGCTCCGAGGTCCTGCTGGACCTGGTCCCGGCCGACGGCAACCGCCCGTACGACATGGCCAAGGTCATCGAGGAGATCGTCGACGACGGGGAGTACCTGGAGGTCCACGAGCGCTGGGCGCGGAACATCATCTGCGCGCTGGCCCGGCTGGACGGCCAGGTCGTCGGCATCGTGGCGAACCAGCCGCAGACCCTCGCCGGGGTGCTGGACATCGAGGCCAGCGAAAAAGCTGCGCGCTTCGTCCAGATGTGTGACGCTTTCAACATCCCGATCGTCACCTTCCTGGACGTCCCCGGGTTCCTCCCGGGCGTCGACCAGGAGCACGGCGGCATCATCCGCCACGGCGCGAAGCTGCTCTACGCCTACTGCAACGCGACCGTGCCGCGGATCTCGCTGATCCTGCGCAAGGCGTACGGCGGTGCCTACATCGTCATGGACAGCCAGTCCATCGGTGCGGACCTCACCTACGCGTGGCCGACGAACGAGATCGCCGTGATGGGCGCCGAGGGTGCCGCCAACGTCATCTTCCGGCGGCAGATCGCCGAGGCCGAGGACCCCGACGCCATGCGGGCCCGCATGGTCAAGGAGTACAAGTCCGAGCTGATGCACCCGTACTACGCGGCCGAGCGCGGACTGGTCGACGACGTCATCGACCCGACCGAGACCCGCGAGGTGCTCATCCGCTCCCTCGCCATGCTGCAGACCAAGCACGCCGACCTGCCCTCCCGCAAGCACGGCAACCCCCCGCAGTAACCCAGCGGACCCTCCGCGACACCCTCGCGGAAACCTCTCTCACGGAGACTGAGACCTATGAGCACTCCTGACATCCGCGTCGAGAAGGGCCATGCCGACCCCGAGGAAGTCGCCGCCATCACGGCCGTCCTCCTGGCCCGCGCAGCCGCCCAGCCCGCCACCGAGCCCACTCACCGCGGCCGCCAGAAGGCCGGCTGGCGCCGCCTGGAACGCGAGGGCGGCTTCCGGGCCCCGCACAGCTGGCGCTGAGCCCGAGGGCGCGCAGAAGGGCCCCTCCCGACCGGGAGGGGCCCTTCTGCGCGCCCTCGGGCTGGAGGGCATCGGGCACAGAAAAGGGGGCCCCTCCCGCAGGAGGGGCCCCCTTCACAGGGATGGTTACCGCAGCCGAGCCATCAGCGCGTGCTCAACCAACGTGATCAGCGCGGACTTCGCGTCCGCCCGATGCCGTGCGTCCGTCGTGATGATCGGCGTGTCCGGGCCGATCTGCAGCGCCTCACGCACCTCGTCCGGGTTGTACGGCTGCTGGCCGTCGAAGCCGTTGAGGGCGATGACGAAGGGGAGACCCGAGTTCTCGAAGTAGTCGACCGCGGGGAAGCAGTCGGCGAGGCGCCTGGTGTCCACCAGGACGATCGCCCCGATGGCACCGCGGACCAGGTCGTCCCACATGAACCAGAAGCGGTCCTGACCCGGCGTACCGAAGAGGTACAGGATCAGGTCCTGGTCCAGGGTGATGCGGCCGAAGTCCATGGCGACCGTGGTGGTCGTCTTGTCTCCGGTGTGGGTGAGGTCGTCGATGCCTGCCGAAGCGGACGTCATGACGGCCTCTGTGCGCAGCGGGTTGATCTCCGAAACGGCCCCGACGAACGTGGTCTTGCCCACGCCGAAGCCACCCGCCACCACGATCTTCGCCGAGGTGGTGGAGCGGGAAGGACCGCCGCTAGAGCTTGCGAAGTCCACTGAGCACCCTTTCGAGCAGTGTCACGTCTGGCTGGCCGCCGGCGTTCTCGTCGCCGCCGGGCTGATGGATGGCGACCAGTCCCGCCTCCGCCAAGTCGGCGACGAGGATCCTGGCCACGCCGAGAGGGATGGTCAGCAGGGCGGAGATCTCCGCCACCGACTTGATTTCTCGGCAGAGGTTGCAGATCCGCTGATGCTCGGGCAGCTGGCCCTGCATCTGGTGCGGCTGCGCGGTGGTGTGCACCAGCGCCTCGATGGCGAGCTGGTAGCGCGGGCGCGTCCGGCCGCCGGTCATGGCGTACGGACGCACCAGGGGATTGTTCGACGCCCCCGCGGGCGCCGGCTCAGGAGAGCGTCGCTGCGGCTGTACGGGCTGGATACGCGGCGCCGGCGGCTGGTCGTACGGCGACGGCCCGGGACCCTGCGGCGCGTACGGCTGCTGATGCCGCGGGCTCGGGGCGGAGGGGAAGTTGTAACGGTTCGGGTTCTGAGCACCGTCGCCGGGGCCCTGGGCAGGGCCGTACGACCAGTTGCCCGAATTCGAACCGCCTGGGGGTGTTGCCACTTTCTCCTCCTCCGACTGTGCCGGGCACCCATCCCTGTGGAGCCGCGTCCCGAAACCTTACGGCCCCGGGACGCCAAAACGCACCGTCTGTCTGTCAGTTGAGCAGGCTGCCCTGGAGCTCCGCACGGAGATCCGGAGTCAGGACCGTACCGGCACGGTCCACCAGAAGGGCCATCTCGTACCCGATGAGGCCGATGTCCGCCTCCGGGTGTGCGAGTACCGCGAGCGAGGAACCGTCGGAAATGGACATGATGAACAGGAATCCCCGCTCCATCTCCACAACCGTCTGGTTCACGCTGCCGCCCTCGAAGATGCGCGAGGCACCGGCGGTCAGCGAGGTCAGACCGGAGGCGACGGCCGCAAGCTGGTCGGCGCGGTCGCGCGGAAACCCTTCGGACATCGCCAGAAGGAGTCCGTCGGCGGAGACCACCACCGTGTGGGACACCCCCGGGGTGTTGTCCACGAAGTTGGTGATCAACCAGTTCAGGTTCTGTGCCGCCTGGCTCATCGGGCTCACACTAACGCTCCTGGTTGTAGGTGCTGTCAGAACCGAAGCCCTGACCGTTCGTTTCACTGCCTGCGCCGGCGCTGCGTCCGCGCTGGACGCCCCGACGCAGGTTGCTCAGCCTGCCCCGGACGTCCTCCGGGGCGCGGGAGACCGATGGGCCTCCCTGAGGGGTGCTCTCGGCGGCTCCCTCGATCAGGTTCGCCTTGGGCACCCGTCGCGGCAGTCCGGAGGAGGTGACCCCGCCCGCCTTGGGCTTGCGCAACTGCGCGGCCTGCTGCCAGCGTTCGTCGTTCGCCGAACGCCAGCTGCTGGTCTCGCCATTGTTCTCCGAAACCGGAGCGGGAGCCGACGGCTCCTGGTTCACGTGCCGCGTGCCGTTCGAACCGCTGGTACCGCTCGCGAAGGATCCGCGGCGGGGCAGCCCGGCGTCGGTCAGCTCGTGGACGGCGGAGGGGGCCGGTCCCGGACGGTCGAAGCCTACGCGTTCGTGCTCACCCGCGTCAGCGGCCTGCGCAGGTTCCGCTTCCGGAGCGTACTGGTCCGGGTAGCCGTTCTGGTAGCTGTCGGGCTGCGGCCAGTCGTCCTGGTAGCGGCGCTGCTCGAAGGCGGGGAAGGAGTCCGGGGCGGCGGCACGGGCGGCCGCGGGCTCCTCCTGGACCGGCTCCGAATACGACGGCTCGGGGTAGCCCCCGTTGGACGAGAACGGGTCGTTCTGCGGCTGCGAACCGTTCGGCGCGAAGTACGGCTCCTCGTACGACGGCGACTGGGCCGGCTCCTCGTACGAGGTGCGCTGCTCCTCGTACGGAGACTGCTGCTGCTCCTCGTACGCCGAGCGCGGGTCGAAGGTGCCGGTCCGCTGCTGCTCCGGGTAGCCGCCCTGGCCGTTGTCGTAGGCCTGCGGCGCGTCGAAGGCGTCGGCGTACGGCGAGGCCTCCGGCGACTCCTGCTCCGGGTGGCCCTGGGTGCTCTGGGCCTCCAGGGCGGCCCGGCGCTCCTCGCGCATCAACGAGCGGCCGACCGGGTCCAGCTCGCGGATGTCGTCGGGGACGTCGGCGTAGCGGCTGTCGTCGAAGCCGAGCTCCGCGGCCGTGCGCATCGGCAGGCCGGTGTTGAAGTCCTCACCCTGGAAGTTCTGCTCCGGGATGATCTGCGAGACGGTGAACTCGTCGCGGTTCATCTGCTGCTCGCCGCCACCACCGTGGGTGATCGCGTCCGGCAGCATGACGAGCGAGGTGGTACCGGCCTGCTCGCCGGAGGGGCGCAGCTGGACCCGGATGCCGTGCCGGTCGGACAGCCGGCCGACCACGAACAGGCCCATGCGCTGCGAGATCGCCGCGTCCACGGTGGGCGGGTTCGCGAGCTTGTGGTTGATGTCCGCGAAGTCCTCGGCGGTGAGGCCGATGCCCTTGTCGTGGATCTCGATCATGATGCGGCCGTCGGGCAGCCGGGTCGCGGTGACACGGACCTTGGTCTGCGGGGAGGAGAACGTCGTCGCGTTCTCCAGCAGCTCGGCCAGCAGGTGCACGAGGTCGGTGACCGCGCGGCCGTGGATCTCGGCCTCCGGGACGCCGGACAGCTCGATGCGCTCGTACTGCTCCACCTCGGAGGAGGCGGCGCGCAGCACGTCGACCAGCGGGACCGGCTGGTCCCAGCGGCGGCCGGGCTCCTCGCCGGCGAGGACCAGGAGGTTCTCGCCGTTGCGGCGCATACGGGTCGCGAGGTGGTCCAGGCGGAAGAGGTTCTCCAGCTGGTCCGGGTCGGCCTCGTTGTTCTCCAGGTCGGTGATCAGGGTCAGCTGGCCCTCGATCAGGGACTGGTTGCGCCGGGAGAGGTTGGTGAAGATCGCGTTGATGTTGCCGCGGAGCAGGGCCTGCTCGGAGGCGAGCCGCACGGCCTCGCGGTGGACCTGGTCGAAGGCGCGGGCGACCTCGCCGATCTCGTCCTTGGTGTGGATCGGGATCGGGGCGACCCGGGTGTCGACCCGGCCGGGGTCGGTGCGCGAGAGCTGGTCGACCAGCATCGGCAGACGCTGCTCGGCGATGCCGAAGGCCGCGTTGCGCAGCTGGCGCATCGAGCGGGACATCTGGCGGGCGACCGCGCCGGCCAGGATGAACGCGAGCAACAGGGCGACGATGACGATGGCACCGGTGATCAGCGCGTCACGCTTGGCGTTGCTCGCGATGTCGGAGGCCTCGCTCACCGCGGTGTCGGCCTTGTCCTCCTCGAGCTTGCGGTACGCCTCGTACTTGAGGGTGGTGCCCGCCCACCAGTTCTCCGCGGTGATGCCCTTCTGGGCGAGGACGGCCCGCGCGGAGGGGTCGGTGCTCTGCAGCTGCGACATCGCCGTGATCATGTCGACAGGGTTGGACGGCGGCGGCACATAGGTCTTGTTCTCGGCCGCGGCCTTCGCGGCGGCCTGCTTGACCAGGGCCGCCCCGTCGGTCTGCACCTTCGCCAGCGACTTGTTGAGCTTGGCGATGTCCTCGTCGGTGCCGCCGGCCTGGTACTCCTGGATGGCGATGCCCTCCAGGTAGGCGTACGAGGTGAGGGCGGTGCGCTGGGTGGCCAGGCTGTCCTTGCCCGGGCCCGGCGCGACCAGCAGGTGCATGCCGATGGAGCGCTCCAGGGAGAGGGCGCCCTTGGCGAGTGCGATGGCATAGACCGAGCGGCCGTAGCTGGTGATGTTGCCGGTGCCCAGGCCGAGCTCGTTGGAGAACTCGAGGAGCGGGTGCTCCAGGTTGACGTAGGCCTCTTCGGTCCCCACGCCCTTGAAGCTGGAGGTGTAGGCCTTGGCGCGCAGCGAGGTGAGTTCCGGCTCCGCCTTGCGGAAGCGCTCCAGGCGGCGCACCAGGCCCGAGCGGTTCGGCATGTTCTGCGCGGCCTTGTCGAAGGCGTCCGCGGCGTCGTCCGTGGCCTTGCGGGCCGCGACGACCGACGGGTCCTTCTGGCCCTTGCCCAGCAGCAGGGGCGCGGCCGTCACGTCACGCTCGTTGGTGATCGCGTTGCTGTAGGTCAGGGCGGCCCGGACCAGACGCGCGGTGTTCTCCGCGTCCTGGGCCTCCTGCCAGGTGTCGATCGAGTTCTTCACCTGGAAGCCGCCCATGACCAGACCCACGCCCACGGGTATGAGCAGGATCGCGTTCAGTCGGGTGGGCACCCGCCAGTTGCGGGGGGAGAAACGGCCACCGCCCGAGGCGGGAGCGGCCGCAGGCTCCGGTACGGACACAGGGGCGGGCGCCGCTCCGCGCGGCGGCGGGGTGAAGTTGCCCCGCGCCGACGGCTCGGGACCGTTCTTGCTTCGCCTCACTCGACCAACAACCTCTCGGCGGCGGGCACCAACGTTGTGCCGCAGTGTCTCAGAGCCCAGTACGCCATTGAGTACGCAGTACTACTGAGTACGTCTTTGACTTATAGGCAGTTCAGGCATTCCAGCACGAGGGCCAGCGCTCTTCCAAACAGCGGAAAGCGCGGATTCCATGTGATGTAAGCCCCAGATAAAACGGTCATAAAGAGCGAGCCCCGTCAAAAGACGGGGCCCGTGTGTGCACAGCGACACCGGACGACGACCACGCGTGGCCGTACCACCCGATTCCTCTGCCGAAACGTTATGAACACCGGGGCCGACCGTGTCAAAGGCCACAGTCGGCTCCGGAGCGTCTACGACAACTGCCGTACGGCATGGCGGATTTGGGGGCTACCTCAGCCGTGCCATGAGAGCGTGCTCGACCAGTGTGATCAGCGCGCTCTTGGCATCGGCCCGGTGCCGGGCGTCCGTCGTGATGATGGGGGTGTCGGGGCCGATCTGCAGGGCCTCGCGCACCTCCTCGGGCTGGTAGGGCTGGTGCCCGTCGAAGCCGTTGAGCGCGACCACGAAGGGCAGACCGCTGTTCTCGAAGTAGTCGACCGCCGGGAAGCAGTCGGCCAGGCGCCGGGTGTCCACGAGCACCACCGCGCCGATCGCACCGCGCACCAGGTCGTCCCACATGAACCAGAAGCGGTCCTGACCGGGCGTGCCGAACAGGTACAGGATCAGGTCCTGGTCGAGCGTGATACGGCCGAAGTCCATGGCCACCGTGGTGGTGGTCTTGTCCCCGGTGTGGGTGAGGTCGTCGATGCCCGCGCTGGCGGACGTCATGACGGCCTCCGTGCGCAGCGGGTTGATCTCGGAGACCGCTCCCACGAAGGTGGTCTTGCCGACGCCGAAGCCACCGGCGACGACGATCTTCGCGGAGGTGGTCGCCCGCCCTCCGTCAGAGCTTGCGAAGTCCACTGAGCACCCTTTCGAGCAGGGTCACGTCCGGCGCACCGGTCGTCTCGTCACCACCGGGCTGGTGGATCGCGACGAGTCCGGCCTCGGCCAGGTCCGCGACAAGAATCCGGGCCACGCCCAGCGGCATGGCCAGGAGCGCCGACACCTCGGCGACCGACTTGACCTCACGGCACAGGTGGCAGATGCGCTGGTGCTCCGGGAGCAGCCCCATGAGTGCTGCGGGGTCGGCCGTGGTGCTGATCAGTGCCTCGATGGCGAGCTGGTAGCGCGGCCGGGTCCGGCCGCCGGTCATCGCGTACGGACGTACCAGCGGCTGGTCGCCCTCATCCTCGTACGGCTCCGCGTACGGATCATGAGAGGCGGTGGGCGGGGTCATGAATCCTCCGGGCGGGACAGCAAGTCGGTCGGGCAAGCCGTCTGACGGGGCCGGTGGGGGGAT
>NZ_WVUG01000319.1 GCF_017614965.1 Streptomyces griseorubiginosus
GCACCGGGACCCGGGTCCCGGTGCCGCCCCTGGCAGGACGTCCTCAGACGCCGTACTTCTCCCGCAGCTCCACCTTCCGCACCTTCCCCGACACCGTCATCGGGAAGGAGTCCAGGATCTGCAGCCTGCTGGGCACCTTGTAGTGCGCCAGCCGGCCCTCGCAGAAGGCGCGTACCTCCTGAAGCGTCGGCGGGTCGGCGGGGTCGCGGGGGATGACGCAGGCCAGGACCTCCTCGCCGTACGTCTCGTGCGGCACGCCGACGACCTGGACGTCCTGGATCTTCGGGTGGCCGTAGAGGAACTCCTCGATCTCGCGCGGGTAGATGTTCTCGCCGCCCCGGATGACCATGTCCTTGATGCGGCCGACGATCTCGACGTAGCCGTCCTCGCGCATCGTCGCCAGGTCGCCGGTGTGCATCCAGCGGCCGGGGTCGACGGCCTCGGCGGTCTTCTCGGGCTCGTTCCAGTAGCCGAGCATCACGCTGTAGCCGCGGGTGCACAACTCGCCCGCGGTGCCCCGGGGCCGGGTCACGCCCGTCGCCGGGTCGACGATCTTCACCTCGATGTGCGGCAGGACGCGGCCGACCGTGCCCGTGCGGTGTTCCAGGTCGTCGTCCATCCTGGTCTGCAGCGAGACCGGGGAGGTCTCCGTCATGCCGTAGCAGATGGAGACCTGCTCCATGTGCATCTCGGCGACCACCCGCTTCATCACCTCCACCGGACAGGGCGAGCCCGCCATGATGCCGGTGCGCAGGGAGGTGAGGTCGTAGCCCGCGAAGTCGGGGAGGTTCAGCTCCGCGATGAACATGGTCGGGACGCCGTAGAGGGAGGTGCAGCGCTCCTGCTGGACCGCCTCCAGGGTCGCCCTCGGATCGAAGGACGGGGCGGGGATGACCATGCAGGCGCCGTGCGAGGTGGCGGCCAGGTTGCCCATCACCATGCCGAAGCAGTGGTAGAAGGGCACCGGGATGCAGATCCGGTCCTGCTCGGTGTAGGCGATCAACTCGCCCACGAAGTAACCGTTGTTGAGGATGTTGTGGTGGGAGAGGGTGGCGCCCTTCGGGAAGCCGGTGGTGCCCGAGGTGTACTGGATGTTGATGGGGTCGTCGCAGGACAGTTCCGCGTACGTGGCGTCGTCGGTGGCCCGCCGCCGGAACGCGTCCCAGCTCGGGTCGCCGATGTAGACCGTCTCCCGCAACTGCGGGCACCTTCCCCGCACTTCCTCGACCATCGCCCGGTAGTCGCTGCTCTTGTGGCTGATGGAGGCGAACAGCAGGGAGACACCGGACTGGTTCAGGACGAACTCCACCTCGTGCGTCCGGTAGGCGGGGTTGATGTTCACCATGACGGCGCCGACGCGGGCGGTGGCGTACTGGACCAGCACCCACTCGGGGCAGTTGACCGCCCAGATGCCCACCCGGTCGCCCTTGACGACCCCGCTTGCCATCAGGGCCTGCGCCAACTCGTCCACGTCGGCGGCGAATTCGGCGTAGGTCCAGCGCCGCCCGGAGGGCACGTCGACGAGCGCCTCGCGGTCCGGCCAGCTCGCCACGGCCCGGTCCAGGTTGGCGCCGATGGTGTCACCGAGCAGGGCGGTGGTTCCCGTCCCGTGCGTGTACGACAGGTGCGCGGTCACCGGAAGTCCTCCTCGCGGTACTCGGCGTCCGACCCGGCCGCCGTGGCCTCGCGCAGCTCGATGCGGCGGATCTTGCCGGAGACGGTCTTGGGCAGGGGCGCGAACTCCAGACGGCGGATGCGCTTGTAGGGGGCGAGGACCTCGCGGGAGTGCTCGAAGAGCACCTTCGCGGTGTCGGGGCCCGGCTGCCAGCCCTCGGCGAGCACGACATACGCCTTGGGCACGGCCAGGCGCAGCTCGTCGGGGGCGGGGACGACGGCCGCCTCGGCCACCGCCTCGTGCTCCAGCAGCGCGCTCTCCAGCTCGAAGGGGCTGATCTTGTAGTCGGAGGCCTTGAAGACGTCGTCGCTGCGGCCGATGTAGGTGAGGTATCCGTCCTCGTCGCGCGAGGCGACGTCACCGGTCCGGTAGTAGCCGCCGGCCATCGCCTCGGCCGTGCGGTCCGGGTCGCCGTGGTAGCCGGTCATCAGGCCGACGGGCCGGGCGGACAGGTCCAGGGCGATCTCGCCCTCCGTGGCACCGGGCGCGCCGGTCACCGGGTCCAGGAGCTCGACCTTGTAGCCCGGGCTCGGCCGGCCCATCGAGCCGGTCTTCAGCCGCTGGCCGGGGCTGTTGGCGACCTGCACGGCCGTCTCGGTCTGTCCGAAGCCGTCCCGGACGGTGACGCCCCAGGAGCGCCGGACCTGCTCGATGACCTCGGGGTTCAGCGGCTCCCCCGCGGCCACGACCTCGCGCGGCCGGGTGCGCAGCTGGGTGAGGTCGGCCTGGATGAGCATGCGCCACACGGTCGGCGGGGCGCAGAAGGTGGTGACGCCCGCGCGGTCCATCTCGGCCATCAGCCGCGCCGGGTCGAAGCGCGTGTAGTTGTGGATGAAGACGGTCGCCTCCGCGTTCCACGGGGCGAAGAGGTTGGACCAGGCGTGCTTGGCCCAGCCGGGCGAGGAGATGTTGAGATGCACGTCCCCGGGCCTGAGGCCGATCCAGTACATGGTGGCCAGGTGGCCGATCGGGTACGAGGTGTGGGTGTGCTCGACCAGCTTGGGGCGCGCGGTCGTGCCCGAGGTGAAGTACAGCATCAGTGGGTCGTCGGCGAGGGTGGGCCCGTCGGGCAGGAATTCGGCCGGGGCGGCGTACGCGTCCTCGTACGGCTCCCAGCCCTCCTCGGGCAGTCCGCCGACGGAGATGCGGGTGTAGGCGCCGGGCACGTCGTCGAACTTGGCGGTGTCCTCCGCCCGTACGATCACATGCTTGACCCGGCCCCGGTCCACGCGGTCGCGCAGGTCGGCGGGGCCGAGCAGCGGGGTGGCCGGGATGACCACGGCCCGCAGCTTCATCGCGGCCAGGGCCGTCTCCCACAGCTCGACCTGGTTGCCGAGCATGACGAGGACGCGGTCCTCGGCGGCGACCCCGCGGTCGCGCAGCCAGTTGGCCACCCGGTCCGAGCGGTCGGACAGCTCCGCGAAGGAGAGCCGGACCTCGGTGCCGTCCTCCTCGACGATGTGCAGGGCGGGCCGGTCGTTGCCGTCGGCGATGACGTCGAACCAGTCGAGCGCCCAGTTGAAGCGCTCCGGCCGGGGCCAGCCGAACCCCTCGTATGCCTTCGCGTAGTCCTCACGGTGGGCGAGCAGGAAGTCCCGCGCCCTCCGGAACTCCTCCGTGGCCGTCGTCATCGTGTTCCTCCTCTGACCGGACCATTGCCGGGCGGCTCTCTGCCATCGTGTAATCCGTGGTGCAGGTCTCACTACCCCCGTACGGGGGTGTGCGCCGCACAGAAAGGGCGAGCGGGTGACGGCGGACGCGGGCGGGGCGGTCGAGATACGGAACGCGCTGGTGCGGCTGCGGCGCACGACCGGGCTCCCGGTCGCCTTCGGCGGGCTGGTGGAGCCCGGGCGCCGGCACGTGCGCATCAGCGAACTCAGCGGCGCCGCCACGAGCGCGCTGAGCGGCCTGCCGGTGAGCTCCGGCAACGGACTCGGCGGCCGGGCGGTCGCCCTCGCCCGCCCCTGCGCCGTGACGGACTACTCCTCGTCGCGGCAGATCAGCCACGAGTACGACGTTCCCGTCGCCGCCGAGGGCCTGCGCTCGGTGCTGGCGGTCCCGGTGGTGGTGCGGCGCCGGGTGCGCGGTGTGCTGTACGGCGCTCTGCGCACGGCCCAGCCGCTCGGCGACCGCACGCTGGACGCGGCGATGGAGGCGGCCCGGGACGTGGAGCAGACGCTGGTCGTGCGGGAGGAGGTGCGCGAGCTCGTCGCGGCGGCCGCCGGTGCGCCGCCCGCCGCCGAGCCGCCCCCGAGTGCGGCCTGGGAGCAGGTCCGGGAAGCGCACGCGGCGCTGCGCGCCCTGGCCCCGCGGCTCGCGGACCCGGTGCTGCGGGAGGAGCTGCTGGACGCGTGCGCGCTGCTGACGCCGGAGACGTCGCGGCCGGAGGTCCGGCTGGCCCCCCGTGAACTGGACGTCCTCGCCTGTCTCGCGGCCGGGGTGACGAACGCCGTCGCGTCCGAGCGGCTGGGACTGCGGCCGGAGACGGTGAAGAGCTATCTGCGCTCGGCGATGCGCAAGCTGGGGGCGCACACCCGGGGGGAGGCGGTCGCGGCGGCCCGCCGGGCGGGGCTGCTGCCGTAGCCCGCGGCAACCGTCTCGACAAGCGGCTATTCATTACGCGATGCTTTGAATTTCCGTATGCTGCACCCTTGTTATGTCCCTCACCACCAGGTCCGTCCGAATTTCAAAGAGACGTTGCCTAGAATTTGGTCCGGACACGACACCCGGAGGGGAGCGGTAACCGTGCGACGGGACTTCAAGGAGCCTGCCAGAAGCCGCCCCGACCTGGTCATCGGCAGGGAGGAGCCGTTCGGCGCGGCGCGCGAGCAGCTCGCCCGCGGCGGCAGTGTGCTGCTTCACGGTCCCGCCGGAATAGGAAAGTCGACCGTCCTGCGGGCATTGGCATCCGAATATGGGACGGCGGCCACGACCGTGTTGCGCTGCTCGGCGACCGAGTCCGAATCCCATCTCCCCTTCCTGGCCCTCGCGGACCTGCTCGGCCTGGTCCTCGACAAGGTCTCCGACGCGCTGCCGCCCGCCCAGCGCACGGCGCTGGAGTCGGCGCTCACCGGCCGCGGCGAGTCCACCCTCCAGCGCGACGGCCTCGCCCTGCGCCTGGCCGTGCTCTCCGTCCTGCGCACCCTGGCCGCCGAGGGACCCGTCCTGATCGTCGCCGACGACCTGCAGTGGCTGGACTCCGCCAGCGCCGAACTCCTCGGCTTCGCCGCCCGCCGCCTCGGCGACACCCCGGTGCGGATGCTGTGCGCGGTGCGCACCGAGGGCCAGGAGTACGACCGCTTCCTGCGCGCCTCACCGCCGGACACCCTCGCCGTGCGGCTCGGCGCCCTCTCCCGCACCCAGGTCTCCGCCCTGCTCGACCACCGCGGCTACACCGGCCTGCCCCGCTCCACGGTCCGAGACATCCACCGCACCAGCGGCGGCAACCCGCTCTTCGCGCTCGAACTGGGCCGCGCCCTGGCGGAGAACCCGACCCCGCCCCGGCCGGGCGAGCCGCTGCCGGTGCCCACCTCGCTGCGCGCGCTGGTCCTCAGCCGTCTGGAGATGCTCTCCGACGACGCCCGCCGCACCCTCCTGGTGGCCAGCGCCGGCGCCCGCCCCACCCTGGCCCTGCTGCACGCGGCCGGCCGGGAGAACGCCGAGGCCGAGACAGCCCAGGCGGCCGAGCTGGGGCTGCTGGCGACGGAGCCCGAGGGTCCCGCCGTACGGTTCGCGCACCCGCTGATCTCCGCCGCGCTGTACGCGGAGGCGCCCGCGCAGGAGCGGCGGGCCGCGCACGCCGCGCTGTCGACGGCGGCCTCGGACCCGATCGAGCGGGCCCGGCATCTGGCGCTCGCGACCACCGGCGCCGACCCGGAGGCGGCGGCCCGGCTCGCGGAGGCCGCCGCGCTGGCCCGGGACCGCGGCGCTCCCTCCGCGGCCGCCGCACTGGGCCTGCTGGCCGCCCGGCACACCCCGGCCGACGGCGATCCCGGCCCGGACGAGCGCAGGCTGCAGGCAGCCGAGGACGCGATCATCGCCGGCGAGGTGGATCTCGCCCGGGACATCGCGCGGGACGTGCTGACCCGGGCCACCGCGCCCGCCGACCGGGTACGGGCCTGGATGGTGGTGATCGAGTCGGCCGGGCAGGCGCTCGGCGACGTCGACACCGTCTACCCGCAGGCGCTCGCCGACGCCGGCTCCGACCCGGGGCTGCTCGCCCTGGTCCACTACCAGCTGGCCTGGCGGGGGCTGGTCGTGGAGGGCGACTTCGCCACCGGCCGGGAGGAGGCGGCGCACGCGGCGGAGCTGGCCGCGCGGGCCGGGGACCGGCGCACCGAACTGCTCGCGCTCGCCTTCCAGGGCGAGACCGAGACCCTGATGGGCCATCCGGACGCGCCCGCCACCATCAAGCGCGCCATGAAGGAACCCCAGGACCCGCAGGTCGCCTGCCACCACAACGGCGCGGGCTCCGCCCGCTTCCGCTGGCTGGTCATGAGCGACCAGGTGCCCGAGGCCCGCTCCACCGTCACCGTGCTGCTGCGCCGGGCACGGCAGCGCGGCATGGTCGAGAGCGAGGTGCATTTCGTCCGCATGCTCGCCGAGACCGAGCTGCGCTCCGGGCACTGCGGACGCGCCCTGGACCTGGCCCGGGAGAGCATGCGGCTGGCCCGCGACTCCGGCATCGGCGAGATCCCCTCCGCGGTGCTCAACTCCCTCGCCGAGGCCTCCGGCGGCGACGCCGACCGTGCGCTGGCCCTGGCCAGCGAGGCCCTGGAGCAGGCCGAGCAGGCGGGCGACCAGATGTACGTCTCCAGGGGGCTGACCGCACTCGGGCACGCCCAGCTGGTCGCCCAGGACGCCGAGGGCGCGGTGCGTTCGCTGCGCCGGGTGCGGGAGCTGGAGCACGGGCTCGGCATCACCGACCCCGCCCGCGGCCGCTGGCACGGCGACCTCGCCGAGGCCCTGGTGCGCATCGGCGAGGTCGACGAGGCGCGCGAACTGGTCGCCGGGGCGCGCGAGCACGCGCTGCGGCTCGGCCGGGAGAGCGTCCTGGCGGTCCTGGACCGGGCCGAGGCCCTGGTGCGGGCCGCGCGCGGCGAACACGAGGCCGCGCTCGCCCAGCTGACCCAGGCTCAGGACCGGCTCGCCAAGCTCGGATACGGCCTGGAGGAGGCACGGGCCGCCTTCGCGCTGGCCTCCCTGCGCACCCGCCGCGCGGGACCCACGTCGTACGACGAGGCGGCCCGGCTCTTCCGCCGGTGCCGGGCGCTGCCGTGGCTGCGGCAGGTGGAGGCGGCGGCCGCGGCGAACCCGGTGGAACCGAATCCGCCCGTCGCCGCGTCAGAGGGCCTGGAGGGCCTCGCCTCGATGGAGCGTCAGGTCGCCGCGCTCGTCATGGAGGGCGCGACCAACCGCGAGATCGCCGCGCGTCTGTTCATCAGCGTCAAGACGGTCGAGGCGACCCTCACCCGGGTCTACCGCAAGCTCGGCATCCGCTCTCGGGTGGATATCGTCCGACTGGCGGCGGGGCGCCGTACGAAGTGAGGTTTGTCCGGGTTTACTAGGGGTCGACCGAGGGTTTTCCCTGCCCAACTCCCCTAGGGGGTTCCCTCATTGGGGTGAGGGTGCGCCGGGTTCTAGCGTAAGGGCGTGCCGCTCGCCCGGGCATACGGGGGTCGGTCCCGCGACCCCCGTGCACCAACCCCCACACCCGCGCGATCCCCCACCGGCAACCCCCACAGGAGACTCATGTTCGGGCTCACCCGTGCCAGAAAGACCGCCGCGGTCCTCGCGGCGGGCGCCGCGGCGGTCACCACCGCAGCTCTCGGCGCACCTTCGGCGGCAGCCGCGCCCCAGCCGATCGTCGGGGGCACCACGACCACCACCACGGCCTACCCGTTCGTCATGCAGATCACGGACGCCTCGCAGAACCAGTTCTGCGGCGGCACCCTCGTCTCGGCCACCAAGGTCGTGACGGCCGCCCACTGCATGGTGGGCGAGACCACGAGCAGCGTCCGCGTCGTCGGCGGCCGCACCTACCTCAACGGCACCAACGGCACCGTCAGCAAGGTCAGCAAGATCTGGATCAACCCGTCCTACACCGACGCCACCAACGGCGACGACGTGGCCGTGCTGACCCTGTCGACGTCGATGCCGTACACCACGGCGAAGTACGTCTCCTCCTCGGACACGGGCGTGTACGCGGCCGGCACCACCGCGCGCATCCTGGGCTGGGGTACCACCTCGGAGAACGGCAGCTCCTCCAACCAGCTGCGGACCGCGACCGTCCCGATCGTGTCCGACTCCAGCTGCCGGAGCTCCTACGGTTCGGACTACGTCCAGTCCGACATGGTTTGCGCCGGATACACCTCCGGCGGCACAGACACCTGCCAGGGCGACAGCGGCGGTCCCCTGCTCATCGGGGGCGTCCTGGCAGGGATCACTTCTTGGGGCGAGGGCTGCGCGGAAGCGGGGTACCCGGGTGTCTACACCCGGCTGACCACCTTCTCCAGCCTGGTGACCGCGCAGGTCAACTCATAGCCCCGAGAACTTCCTGAGCACCGCTCAGGAGTACGACCAGGGGGCGTTGCGAGCTACCACGAGCAGCTCGCAGCGCCCCCTATCCACGTGGACGCTACTTGTCGGCGGTGAGCTTCCCCGCGGCGCCCCAGCTGTCCGCGGGGACCTCGTGGATCCACACCTGCACGGTCTCGGCCGGGATCCGGTAGGCGTCCACGAAGGCGTCGGTGACGCGCTTGACGAGGTCCCGCTTGAGCTCGGTGTCGCGCGGGCCCTGCTGGATGGTGACGATCGGCATGGCTGAACTCCCTTGTTCTGTGTCGTTCCCGGGTGAGTCCAGTCCATCGCCTCCGGCGTCCGCGACCAAGGAGCAGACCGCGACCGCAGCGATCAGTTCTCGTGATCGCCGCAGGCCAGGAGCAGGGTGTCCAGGTGCGGGGGGTCGGCGGCGGCCGGTACGGCGAGTCCCGTCGACAGAGCGAGGCCGGGCGGGCGGAACGGTACGAAGGCCACGCGCGGGCTGTGCAGCACGCGCGCGTGGGAGGCGTACACGACCGTCCACAACGGGCGGGTGCCGATGGTGGCGAGGGTGTCCTGGAGGGAGCCGCCGGCCGGCCCGGGCAGCGGTGTGAAGCCGGCCTCGTGGCAGGCGCCGACCACCAGGTCGACCAGGGCGGGGTTGTTGCGCCGCTCGGTCAGGCTCAGGGGCAGCTCCGCCAGTTCCTCGACGCCGATCTCCTCACGCCCGGCGAGCGGATGCGCGGCGGGGAGGGCGGCGACCAGGGGATCGGGCCACAGCGGCAGCACGTGGACGCCCTGCCGGGGCTCGGCGGCCCGTACGAACGCGGCGTCCAACTGGCCGCGCGCGACCCGTTCCAGGCGTTCGGCGGCCGGGAGCGAGAAGAGCTCGACGGGGACGTCCGGCGCCCTGCGGGCGAAGGCGGCGAGCACGCGGTCGAGGTGCGCGCCCAGGCCCGTGCTGGTGCCGATCCGCAGGCCGGGCGGCGGGGCGACGGCGGCGCGGGCCCTCTCGGCGGCGGCCAGCACCGTGCGCGCCTCGGGCAGCAGCCGCTCCCCCGCCGCCGTGAGCCGCACCCGGCGCGGGCTCCGGTCGAACAGTTCGGCGCCCAGTTCCCGCTCCAGGCGCTGTATCTGCATACTCACCGCCGACTGCACGATGTGCAGCCGCTCGGCCGCCCGCCCGAAGTGCAGCTCCTCGGCGACGGTGACGAAGTAGGTGAGCTGCCGCAGTTCCATGGACCCGACTCTAGAGCGGGGGCCGTGGGGCTTGTTTCCCTGTGCGGCGATCGTGATCCCGGGCCCGGCGTGCTGTTCCTCATCGGGCGGGCGCTCGCCCACGGCCGCCGTACCGCCGTGGCCACCGCCCTCGGCGATGTCTTCGGCTCCTGTCCGGCCGTGACCGGGCGAGCCGACCGAGGCTCACGCGATCACGGTCCCGAACCGGATGTCGTACGGCGTGTCCGGGTACAGGACGCCGAGCATGCGCTCCCCCTCCGCCGTGAGCTCCGCCCGCTGAGCCCTGGTGAGGCTGCCGAAGGGTTCGATGACGAGGGTGTCCCGCTCCAGCTTCCACACGCCGGCCAGGAAGCCGTCGACGAGGAACGTGCAGTGCACCAGGTTCCCCACCCAGCTGCGGCCCCAGTACTCGGGCGGCACCACCCGGGTGCGGTCGGCGTGGGAGAGGAGCAGGTTGTCGAACTCGGGG
>NZ_WVUG01000031.1 GCF_017614965.1 Streptomyces griseorubiginosus
GAGGGGCAGGGCCTCGCCGACCGGCAGGGTCAGGGCGGGGATGGTCCGACGTCGTACGCCCGCGCCGTGCCGTCGTACGACCGTGAGCTCGGTGTCCTCGGCGGGCAGGGGGCCGCCGTCGGGGTCCCAGAAGGCGACGCGGCCGTCCCGGGGCAGGGGCGCGGGCAGGAAGACCGCCGCGAGCCGGACGGGGACCGGCGCCCCCGCGTCCCCCCGCTCCCGCTCTCGCTCCCGCTCGGCCACCGCAGCCGTCGCACGCATACGACCTGTCACCTCCCGCCCGTGTGTCGGATCAGACGTCTTCGACTCTACGGGCGGGCTCTGACAATCGGCCCCGGCGACCCCGGCGGGGCGGCCCTCGCTACGGAACGGTGCGGGAGACGACGTAGAAGAACGGGTTGCGCGGGTCGGCCAGGTTCACCACGACGTCCTGCGTCGGCTTCGGGCTCTTCTGCTTGTGGGTGAGGCCGTACCAGGGGCCGGGGCGGGTGAAGATCCAGCCGGTGATCTTCTGGTCGCGGGCGCTGATCGTGATGTCGTCCTTCTTCAGATCGGCGCGGGTGACGCCCATGTCGTGGAGGAAGACGTCGAGGTTGCGCACGGGCGTCTGGAACTGGACGTAGAGCCGGCTGGTCTTCCAGTTGTTGGTCTCGTAGGAGGCGACCATGCCCGAGGGGTGCGGCATCGGCACCTGGTAGAGGCGGCGCTGCACCTTAGACGGCCAGTCCCTGGTGAGGCCGGTCGCCGCGTACTTGGCCTCCTTGTCCTTGCCGCTGTCGCGGCTCTGGGCCGCGGAGATCACCAGATAGCCGGCCGGGACACCGATGAGCAGCCCGATGATGAGCAGGGTGAGCGCCCGTCGGCGGATCTTGTGACCGCGCGCCTCGGCCGGCTGGGACGGGTCGCCCGCGGTCGCGCCCTGCTGCGGCAGGGATGCCGTCATGCGGTGTCCCGGGTGGAGCGGCGGGCCTGGGTGTAGCGCGCGTAGCGCTCGTACCGCTCGACCCGGCGCCGGTTGGCGCGGCGGAAGCGGCGGGCGACCAGCCGGGCGAGGTCGGCGGCGCCCACCATGCCGGCCTCGGGGCCGAGCTGGGCGCGCACGATCCGGGCCTCGGGGCGGTAGCCGCGGCCGGTGAGCTGCCGCTTGAAGGCGTCGCGCGCGGGGGCGATGAGCAGGTCGTCGGCCGCGCTGACGCCACCGCCGATCACGAAGCAGGACGGGTCCAGGGCCGCGGCGAGGTTGGCGATGCCGACGCCGAGCCACTGGCCGATGTCCTGCAGCAGCTCGACGCACATCGCGTCGCCCTCACGGGCCAGCTCGGTGATCATCGGGCCGGTGATGTCGCCGATCTGCCCCTTGACGTGCTCGATTATCCCGTACGCCACCGGGGAGTCCGCGGCGGCCAGCTCCTTGGCCTCCCGCACCAGGGCGTTGCCGGAGCTGTATTGCTCCCAGCAGCCGCGGTTGCCGCACGGGCAGCGGTGGCCACCGGGCACGACCTGCATATGGCCGAACTCGCCGGCCACGCCGTACTTGCCGCGCTTGACCTGGCCGTCCTCCAGTATGGCGCCGCCGATGCCGGTACCCAGGGTGATCATGACCAGGTGGTCCTCGCCCCGGCCGGCGCCGAAGCGCCACTCGGCCCAGGCGGCGGAGTTGGCGTCGTTGTCCACCAGGACGGGCACCGCGAGCCGGCCCGCGAGGCGGTCGCGCAGGGGCTCGTTGCGCCAGGACAGGTGCGGGGCGAACAGGACGCGGTTGCGGTCGGCGTCCACCCAGCCGGCCGCGCCGATGCCGACGGCGTGCACGTCGTGGCGGTCGGAGAGGTCCAGGACCAGTTCGACGATGGTGTCCTCGACGACCTTGGGGCTCTTGGACTTGTCCGGCGTCTCCGTGCGGAGCTTCTCCAGGATGTTGCCGTCGGCGTCCACGACGCCGGCCATCACCTTGGTGCCGCCGATGTCGATGCCGACGGTGGGGACCCGGGGGGCGGTCAGGTGCGACCGGCGTTCCCGGGTGCCGACGGTGCGCAGTGCGGGGGCACGGCGGGAACCTATGGGGGCGGTGAAGTTGCCGTAGGTGCTCATCAAGGCCCGATTGTGCCGCACGCCCACGGCGGGCGCCGAACGGGGAGCCGCACATCGGTACGGCCCGCGCGCCACGGAGTGATCCGGTTGCCCTTACATTGCGACATACCCGGACCCTCCCCCGAGCCCCTCAGGACCGTACGAGCAGCTGGAACTCGAAGGAGTAGCGGGACGGGCGGTACGTGTGCGTGCCGTACTCGACCGCTCTGCCCGTGTCGTCGAACGTGACGCGCTGCATGGTGAGCAGCGGTGCGCCCTCCTGCTCGCCGAGGCGGTCGGCCTCGGCGGACGTCGCTCCGCGGGCCCCGATGGTCTGGCGGGCGCTGTGCAGGGTGATGCCCACGGCGCGCATCATGCGGTACAGGCCGGTGGACTCCAGCTGGGCCGTGTCCAGGTCGAGCAGGCCCGGCGGGATGAAGTTGCACAGGTGTGCCATCGGCTCGCCGTGCGCGAGACGGAGGCGTTCGACGCGGTGCACGTCGCTGTCCTCGGCGACGCCGAGTGCGGCGGCGACCTCGGCGGTGGCCGGGACGACCGTGTTGACCAGGACCTTCGTCGCGGGGCGCTGACCGGCCGCTTCCAGGTCGTCGTACAGGCTGGAGAGCTCCAGGGGGCGTTTGACCTGGCTGTGCACGACCTGGGTGCCGACGCCGCGGCGGCGCACCAGGAGGCCCTTGTCGACGAGCGACTGGATGGCCTGGCGGACGGTGGGCCGGGACAGGCCGAGCCGTGCGGCCAGCTCGATCTCGTTGCCGAGCAGGCTGCCGGGGGTGAGCGAGCCGTGCTCGATCGCCGCCTCCAGCTGCTGCGACAGCTGGAAGTACAGCGGCACGGGAGAGCTGCGGTCCACACTGAGCTCGAGCGACACGGTCGGGTCCGTTTCTGGTTTCGGCACGGGCCGAGCGTAGCTCCAGGCGTTGTTGACGGGAAGTTGTGTAGTTCGATTGTCCGGACATATGCATTGACAGCACCCGGCTCGGAGCCCCACTTTTGTTCTCATGCGCATCGGGGTCATCGGGACGGGCCGCATCGGCACGATTCATGCGAACACGCTCAGCCGCCACCGTGAGGTGGGTTCGCTGATCCTCACGGACGTGGATCCGGCGCGGGCCCAGGAGCTCGCGCACCGGCTCGGGGAGACGGCGGCGCCAGGAGTGGACGAGATCTTCCGGTGGGGCGTCGACGCCGTGGTGATCACCACGGCCACGGCGGCCCACGCCGAACTGATCGGTCGGGCAGCACGCTCGGGGCTCCCGGTGTTCTGCGAGAAGCCCATCGCCCTGGATCTGCCCGGCACCTTAAGCGCGATCGCCGAGGTCGAATCCGCCGGAACCATTCTGCAGATGGGGTTCCAGCGCCGCTTCGACAAGGGCTACAAAGGCGCACGGGACGCGGTGCGCTCGGGCCGGCTCGGGCGGCTGCACACCGTGCGGGCGCTGACGTCCGACCAGGCCCCGCCGCCGCCCTCCTGGCTGCCGCTGTCCGGCGGGCTGTACCGGGACACGCTGATCCACGACTTCGACGTCCTGCGCTGGGTGACCGGGCACGAGGTGGTCGACGTGTACGCGGCCGGGTCCGACGCCGGGCCCGCGATGTTCCGGGAGGCGGGCGACGTCGACACCGGCGCGGCGCTGCTGACCCTGGACGACGGCACGCTCGCCACGGCCACGGCGACGCGGATGAACGGCGCCGGGTACGACGTACGGATGGAGCTGGCCGGGGAACTGGACCAGATCGTGGTCGGGCTGGACGACCGTACGCCGATCGCGTCCACCGAGCCGACCGGACCGCCGGCCGCGGACAAGCCGTGGTCGGGGTTCCTGGAGCGCTTCGGTCCCGCCTACGAGGCCGAGCTGTCCGCCTTCGTCGAGGTGGTCCTGGGCCACCGGGCCAACCCCTGCGACGGCCGCGAGGCCCTGCAGGCGCTCCGCATCGCCGAGGCCTGCGAGGTCTCCCGACGGGAGCGCAGACCGGTGGCGCTGGCGGAGATCCCGGGCCGGGTGGAGACGGCCTTCAGGTGAGCACCTCTGGTGACCGCTGCCCCGGTGAGCGCCCTCGGGTGAGCGCGTCCCGGTGAGCGCCCTCGGGTGAGCGCGTCCCGGTGAGCGGCATCTGCTGGGTGCCCTCGGGTGAGCGCGTTCCGGTGAGCGGCTTCCGCTGGGCGCCGATGGGTGAGCGCGTTCTGGTGAGCGCTTCCGGTGAGCAGCCGCGGTGAGCACCCTCCAGCAAGCACCCGCGGGTGAACGCGTTACGGTGAGCGGCTTCCGCTGGCGCCCTCGGGCGAGCGCCTCCGTAAGCGGCTTTCGGTGAGCGCCCTCCTGCGAGCGCCTGCGGTGAGCCCCCTTCGGTCAGCACCCTCCGGTAAGCGCTTCCAGTGGTCCCCTGGGTGAACGCCTTCCGGTGAGCGCCTCTGGGGAGCCCCCTCGGGTCAGCGCTCAGGCGCGAACGCCCTCCGGTGAGCGCCTTGACGTGAGTGGGGGCGGCGGGGCGTCACCAGTGGATCGGCAGGCTGCGGACCCCCCGCATCAGCATTCCCGGCAGCCAGGCGCCGGGTGGGCCGTCCGGGGCCAGGGCCGGGGCGCGCTCCAGGAGGGTGCGTATGGCCGTGCGGGCCTCCAGGCGGGCCAGGGGGGCGCCCAGGCAGTAGTGGACGCCGTGGCCGAAGGCGAGGTGGCCGCGGGTGTCGCGGCGCGGGTCGAAGCGGTCGGGGTCGGGATAGCGGCCGGCGTCCCGGTCGGCGGCGGTGAGGCCGACCATGACCGCGTCGCCCCGAACGATCTTCGTGCCGGCGATCTCCAGGGTCTCGGCGGCGAACCGGAAGGTCGCGTTCTCCACCGGTCCCTCCCAGCGCAGCGTCTCCTCCACGACACCGTCCACCAGGTCCATGTCGGCGCGCAGGGCGGCGAGTTGGTCCGGGTGGGTGAGCAGGGCGTGGACGGCGTTGGTGATGAGGTTGACCGTCGTCTCGTGCCCGGCGATGAGCAACACGAAGGCCATGCCGCGCAGTTCGCCCGCCGAGAGCCGGTCGCCGTCCTCGGCGGTGGTGCGGATCAGGTCGCTGAGCAGGTCGCCGCTCGGGCCGGCGCAGCGCTTGTCCTCGATCAGCTCGGTGAGGTACTCCGCGAGCCGGACGAACGCGGCGTGCTCACTGGCGGAGTCGGTCGGCGCGACCGCCTCGGTGGAGATCTTCCGGAACTCCGAGCGGTCCATCTCGGGCACGCCCAGCAGCTCGCAGATCACGGTGATGGGCAGCGGGTAGGACAGCGACTCGACCAGGTCGGCGCGCCCGCGCGGGAGCATCGCGTCGAGCAGGTCGTCGGTGATCTCCTGGATCCTGGGCCGCAGTAGCTCCACCCGGCGCATGGTGAAGGCGCGGGAGACCAGGGAGCGCAGCCGCGTGTGCTGGGGCGGATCGGTGCCCAGCAGGTACTTGCCGATCAGCTCCTCGTCCAGGAACAGCATGCCGATCTTGCTGCCGTCCTTGGACAGCCGCGGGTCGGCGAGCGCGGCACGTGCCTCCTCGTACCCGACGACGAGCCAGGTCTCGTGGTGGGCGTCCACGCCCGGCAGCCGGACGCGGTGCACGGGGCCGCGCTCGCGCAGGCGCGCGTAGACGGGGTGCGGGTCGGTGCGGAAGGCGTCACCGAACTCCCCCAGGTCGATCAACTCCGCCATGCTCTTCCCTGCCCTCCCCCGTCCCCCGTCCGGTTTTCTCCCGGTACCCGGACAACGCACGGCGACCGCCGTCAGTGCCCGTCGCCGCCGGTCTCCTCAAGGAGTCCCGCGTCGTAGGCCAACAGGGCGATCTGGACCCGGTTGTTGAGGTCGAGCTTGGCCAGGATGCGGGAGACGTGGGTCTTCACGGTGGCGACGCTCATGAACAGCTCCGCGGCGATCTCGGCGTTGGCGAGACCGCGGCCGACCGCGACGGCGACCTCGCGTTCGCGGTCGTTGAGGAGCGCGATGCGCGCGCGGGCGCGCGTGCGGCGCGTGTCGGCGGCGTTGCCCACGGCGTGCTCGACCAGCTGGCGGGTGACGGTCGGCGACAGCACCGGGTCGCCGGTCGCGACCCGGCGCACCGCGTCGACGATCTCGGCGGGCGGGGTGTCCTTGAGGACGAACCCGGCGGCACCCGCGCGCAGGGCGCGCAGCACCTGTTCGTCGGCGTGGAAGGTGGTGAGGACCACGATCTGCGGGGCGTCCTTGCGGGCGCGCAGCCGTTCGGTGGCCGTGAGCCCGTCGACCGACGGCATCCGGATGTCCATGAGGACGACGTCCGGGCGGGTGCGGTCGACGAGCGCCTCGACCTCGCTTCCGTCGGCGGCCTCGCCGACGATCTCGATGTCGTCGGCACCGCCCATCATCAGGGACAGTCCGGCCCGCACCAGGGGGTCGTCGTCGACGAGCAGCAGTCTGATCGCAGTCATGGGGCTTACGTAACCAGATCCGCCATCGGCTCATCGGGTGAAGTCATGCCCAGGGCAGCCATGCCCGCACCTGGAACCCGCCGTCCTTGCGCACCCCGTGCTCCAGCCGGCCGCCGGCCAGCGTGGCCCGCTCCGTCAGTCCGATCAGGCCCTGCCCGGACCCGGGGACGGACGGGACGTCCCCCTCGGGGGCGGGGTTGCCCACGGTCACGACGAGTCCGTCTCCGGGGGCGCCCTCGACCTCGACGGTGACCTCCGTGCCGGGGGCGTGCTTGCGGGCGTTGGTGAGGCCCTCCTGGGCGATGCGGTAGGCGGTGCGGCCGACGGAGGCGGGCACGGCGGCCGGGTCGGCGACCCGGCCGGCCAGGGTGACCTTCATGCCGGCCTCCCGGGACTCGGCGACCAGCGCGTCGAGCGCGGCGAGCGTCGGCTGGGGACGTCCCGCCTCGTCGGGCTCGCCGGCGCGCAGCACGCCGATGATCTCCCGCAGGTCCTGCAGTGCCTCGTGGGCGCTCTCCCGGATGACGCCGGCCGCCCGCGCGACCTCCTCGCGGGGTGCGTCGGGGCGGAACTCCAGGGCGCCCGCGTGGACGCTCAGCAGCGTCAGCCGGTGCGCGAGGACGTCGTGCATCTCCCGGGCGATGGCCTCCCGGGCCAGCCGCTGCGCCTGCTCGGCCCGCAGCCGGGCCTCCGTCTCGGCACGCCGGGCCCGGTCCCGCAGGCTCACCATGAGCTGCCGTTTGGACCGTACGAACATGCCCCAGCCGATCACCGTGAGGGTGAGCAGCTCGGTGAAGGCGACCGCTCCGGCGTACGGCAGGTCGGGGTCGGGGCGCATCCAGAAGAACAGCGGGACCAGTGCCAGCTGGATGCCGCCTATCCAGCCGACGTACCGGAAGGGCCGGTGCACGGCGAGCGTGAAGAGGGCGATCATGGCCGCGCCGCCCGCCGTGTTCGACAGCAGGCCGACGGGGATCATGGCGACGGCCAGCCCGAGCGGCCAGCGGCGCCGCACCCAGACCGCGCCGCAGGCGAGGGCGCCGAGCAACTGGTCCAGGACGGCCAGGGAGTGCGGGGTGTGCTGGTCGTGGGAGAGGGTGTCCGCGGCCGCCAGACCGATGACGACGGCGAGCAGGAAGCAGGTGAAGTCGACGACCCAGTCGCGGGCGGTGCGCCGGGGCCGCCCGGAGCGCCCCCTCCGCCCGGCGTCGGGGTCGAGTTCATGGAGGACGGCGGACGGAAACAGCCATCCGCGCCCCACGATCCGCGCCGGTTCGTCATCGCTCACGGTCGACAAATCTACGCAGCCGGAGCGCCGTGCACCCCTCCGTGCGGGCGATCGCCGACCAAAGTCGCACCGCCGCAGACTTTCGGCGCGTGCGGGCCCGCGAGGGGGTCCTTCGGTCGGACATGGCTCGCCCCGCGGCCGATGTGTGTGGGGGGACCGCGGGGCGAGGGTCGTGCCATGAAACGGCTACTGGAGGTTCTCGGTTTTCTCGCACTGGTGCAGGGCGTGCTGGGCCTGGTCGACGAGTTCACCCACTGGCATGCGGGCCTCGTGCGGCGGCTCGGATTCCTCGACGGCTACGGGGTCTACGCGAGCGTCGCCCTGCTGGTCCTGGCGTTCGCGCTGTTCGCCGCGGCGGAGAGCCGGAAGTCCGGCTGACTCAGCAGTCGAAGTCGATCAGGTCGAACGTGGCGTAGTGGTCGGAGGTGTAGTAGTCCTCCTGGTACTCCTCACCGGTCACGATGCGGCGGGCCCCACGCGTGGAGGAGCCCGGCGTCTTGACCGTGTACTCGTGGTAGTACCCGGACGGCTGGCTGGGCAGGACGTGTTCCTGGTTGCGGAAGACGACGCCGTCCTGCGAGTACGGGAAGGGGCCGCCCGAGGCGATCAGGTCGAGCGTGTCGTACGCCTGGGAGGGCAGGTCGCCGTAGCAGATGCTGCCGACGGCGGCGGACGCCGGCGTGGCGGTGACGGCGCCGCCGACGAGGAGGGCGGACACGAGAGCGGCTGCGGCACCGATGCGAGTGGCGCGTGGGGGGATTCTCATGCCCCTCATGATGACGCGCGTAGACCGTGGCATGTCAATGACAACTCCGTGGATTTTGCCGTGGCGTCGGATGAGTTTTCCGCGCGTTAACGTGGGGCCGCGCGTCGCCACACGGTCCCCACACCGCGTACGGTCAGGCGTTCTCCGGAAGCTCGTAGGAGCCGTACTCGGGCCGGCCCGCCGCGTCGTACGTCTGGATGGAGACGCCGGCGGGGGTGACACGTCCGCCGGTGTGGCGGAACTTCGTCGGCACGGAGCCCTCCGGGAAGAGGCGCAGGCCGGAACCGAGGACCACCGGGAACGTCGCCAGGTGCACGGTGTCGAGCAGGTCGAGCGAGAGCAGGGAGCGCACGAGGGCGCCGCTGCCGTGCACCTGGATCTCGCCGTCGGTGCGCTCCTTGAGCGCGGAGACCTCCTTGGCGAGGTCACCGCCGAGCACGGTGGTGCCGGACCACGAGGGGTCGGTGAGGGTGGCCGAGGGGACGTACTTCGGCAGGGCGTTCAGCTGGGCTGCGACGCGGTTGGCCGGGTCGGTCACCTTCGGCCAGTACCCGGCGAAGATGTCGTACGTACGGCGGCCGAGGAGGAACGCCGAGGGGCGTTCGAACACCTCGCTGATGAACTGTCCGAAGCCTTCGTCGCCGTAGACGAAACTCCAGCCGCCGTGCTCGAAGCCGCCCCGGGTGTCCTCCTGCGGGCCGCCCGGGCCCTGGTAGACGCCGTCGAGGGTGACGAAGATGGTGGAGACGAGCTTGCCCATGTCGGGTGCCTGCTTCCTTCAGTGGGGTCTGTTGTCATCACCTCAGACCCCGCGGCGCCCCGCAACTCATCGCTCACGCGCGCGTGTACGGCGGCTCAGCCGGCGTTCGTCGAGAAGAGGCCGCCCGTCGGACCCTGCTTGTCGCCGCCCTGGGCCTTCCTCAGGGCGTTGGCCAGGCTCTCGATGGTCAGGGACTGGAGGATGACGCGGCCGTTGCCTTCCAGGGTGGCCAGGGAGAGGCCCTCGCCGCCGAAGACGGCGTTCATGATGCCCTGGCGGTTGAGGCCGCCGACGCGCTGGACGCCGTACTGGATGCCCTCCTCGAAGGCGACGACGCAGCCGGTGTCGACCTCGATACGGCCGCCGAAGTCGGCCGGGTTGAGATCGATGAAGTTGCCGGCGCCGGCGATGATCACCGTGCCGCGGCCGGTGAACTTCTCCAGGATGAAGCCCTCGCCGCCGCTCATGCCGGTGCGGCCGCCCTGGAAGGCGATGCCGAAGTCGACGGTGGACTCCGCGGCCACGAAGGCGTCCTTCTCGGCGAACCACGCGCGTGTGCCGTCGAGTTCCAGGGCGCGCATCTCGCCGGGGAGCACGCCCGCGAAGCCGACCGTGCCCTCGCCGCCCTGGGCGCTGAAGTACTGGAAGGCCATCGACTCGCCCGCGAGCATGCGCTGGCCGACCTGCATGGCGGTGCCCATGGCCTGGCGCAGCATGCCGCCCATGCCGCCGCCTCCGCCCTGCGGCTGGCCGCCGTTCGACGGACCCGACAGGCGGGTCTCCATGGTCACGTTCACCGTCTTGAACAGGAACTTTCCGGCCTCGCAGTAGACGGTCTGGCCGGGCTGCAGGTTGACGACCGCCATCTGCATGGCGTTGCCGACGATCTCTTGCTGAAGTGTCACGTGGAAGGAACGCCAGAAGGGCCGTGAAGAGTTCCGGCTCGTCCGGCCCTTCCGGGCGGGGCGAGGTCGGTGTCCGACGGCCGCCAGCGCCGGCGCGTGACGGCCACTGGGATGGGCCCCATGACAACACTGACAACGACTTACGGGGCGCTGCACGGCAAGGTGGCGCTGGTCACCGGGGGCAGCCGTGGCATCGGCGCGGCGACGGTGGTGCGGCTCGCGCGGTGAGGTACAGCGCTGACCCTGACGCGTCGCACGCGCGTGCGGGCCGCGGTCGCGCGGGGCGCCCCCGGCGCGCGGGGCACGAGGCGCCCCGGCGCGCGGGTCGACCGGCGCGCCCCCGCGCTCGTGCTATCCGCCCAGTTCCTGGTGCCGCGCCGACAGGTCCGACGCGCCCTGGGGTGTCAGGGAGCCGAACAGTCGCAGTCGGGAGATGCCTCCGTCGGGATAGATGTCCACGCGTGCGTGCGTGCCGGTCGCCGGGGTCGGGAGGACGAAGCGGTGGTTGGTGTCGGGCTGGAGGCGGGTGCGCGGGAGGATCTCCGTCCAGTCGCCGCTCTCGCCGTCCTTGACGGACACCGACGCCCAGCCCGCGCTGTTGCCCTTCAGATACGCCGTGTCGATCTCCAGGGCGCGGATGGCCGCCTGAGCCGCCAGGCGGTAGCGGATCCAGTCGTTGCCCCGGTCACGGCGCCGGCGGGTCTCCCAGCCGTCGTCCATCTTGCGGGAGCGGCCCGGCTGGATGGTGTTGGTGGCCGGCGAGTAGAAGAGGTTCGAGGCGTCCTCGACCCGGCCGCCGTTCTCCAGGGCGACGACGTCGAAGGTGCCGAGGGTCGCCAGCCACGTCGGATCGGGCACGACCTCCCCGTACACCCGCAGGCGCGCGATGCCTCCGTCGGGGTGCTGGTTGACCCTGAGGTGCGTGAAGCGCTGCTCGGCCAGGACGGCGAAGCCGTTCGCCGCGTGGCCGCCGACCGGGGTGCGCGGGACGAGGGTCGTCCACTTCACGTCGTCGCCGAGGAGTTCCTCCGGGGAGGGGGAACCGGGCACGGAGGTGCCCTCGACCGACACCGCCTGCGGGTGGTTTCCGCGGAAGTGCGCCGTGTCGACGACGATGCCCCGGATCACGCCGGGCGCGCCGAGGCGGACCAGGGCCCAGTCGTGGTCCTCGGCCGTCGGCCACGGGTGCCCGGCGCTCGCGCCGCGGCGGCGCCGGGTCTCCCAGCCGTCCATGATCTTGCCCTTGTGCCCGAAGTGCTCGGGGTCGAACTCGGCCGGCCCGGGCACCAGGAGGTTCTCCCGCTGGGCGAAGAACTCGTCGTTGGCGGCGATGACTCCGGCGCCGAGCTGCCGGTCGGCGAGGTTGGCGTACTGGGTGAAGGGGAAGTCGGCGGTGCGGTAGTCCGCGTACGGGTCGCCGCCGCCGTAGGGGTTCGCGTCGCCGGTGAAGCTGGGGATCGCCGTCACGGGGTGTGTGCCTTTCGGGAGTCGGCCGCTGCGGGTGCGGAGGGAGGTCAGGGGGTGCGGGTGAGCAGTCGGCCCTTCGGCGCGGTGAACTCACCGTTCGCCACGATGCGTTCGCCGCGCAGCCAGGTCGACCTCACGACGCCGGACAGGGTCCTGCCCGCGTACGCCGTCACACGGTTGCGGTGCTGGAGGGCCGCCGGGTCGACGGTGAACGTCTCGTCGGGGGCGAGGACGGCGAAGTCGGCGTCGTGACCGGGGGCGATGGCGCCCTTGCGCGCGTCCAGGCCGACCAGTTCCGAGGTCCGCGTGGACATCCAGCGGACCACGTCCTCCAACGAATGGCCACGCGCACGGGCCGCGGTCCAGACCGCGGACAGGCTCAGCTGCAGTCCCGAGATGCCGCCCCAGGCGGTCGCGAAGTCGTCCGTCTTGAGGTCGGCCGTGGACGGGGAGTGGTCGGTGACCACGCAGTCGATCGTGCCGTCGGCCAGCGCCTGCCACAGCAGGTCCTGGTTGGCGGACTCGCGGATGGGCGGGCAGCACTTGAACTCACTGGCGCCGTCCGGCACTTCCTCCGCGGTGAGGGTCAGATAGTGCGGGCAGGTCTCGACGGTGACGCGGACGCCCTCCGCCTTCGCCTCGGCGATCAGCGGCAGCGCGTCGCTCGACGACAGGTGCAGTACGTGCACGCGCGCGTCGAGGCGTTTCGCCTGGGCGATGAGCTGCGCGATCGCCGTGTCCTCGGCGTCGCGCGGGCGGGAGGCGAGGAAGTCGGCGTAGCGGGGGCCGCCCTGCTGGGGCGCGGCCTGCAGGTGGTGCGGGTCCTCGGCGTGCACGATCAGCAGGCCACCGAAGGAGGAGATCTCGGCCAGGGACCGGGCGAGCCCGTCCTGGTCGAGGTGGGGGAACTCGTCCACGCCGGACGGGGACAGGAACGCCTTGAAGCCGAAGACACCGGCCTCGTGCAACGGGCGGAGGTCCTTGACGTTGTCCGGCAGGGCGCCGCCCCAGAAGCCGACGTCGATGTGCGCCTTGTCGGCGGCGACCGCCTGCTTGGTGCGGAGGTGGTCGACCGTCGTGGTCGGCGGGAGGGAGTTGAGCGGCATGTCGACGAGGGTGGTGATGCCGCCGGCCGCCGCCGCGCGCGTGGCGGTCCAGAAGCCCTCCCACTCGGTGCGGCCCGGGTCGTTGACGTGCACGTGCGTGTCGACCAGGCCGGGCAGCAGGACGTCGTCACCGAGGTCCTCCAGGCGGGCACCCTCCGGTACGGGAGCGTCGTACGCCCGTACGGCCGTGATCCTGCCCCCGGCGACCGCGACCGAGGCGGCCCGTGTTCCCTCCGGGGTGATGACGCGCGTCGAGCGCAGCACCAGTTCAGCGTCGGACACCCGGACCCCTCTCTGCCGCCGTTAACTTCCGCGTAACGGAATTCAACTTTCTGTTGAAGGAGTCTTCACTCCCACCCCCGCGCCGTCAAGGGCACACTGACGGACGGGGCCGCCCTGGCGGCCACTCTGGACGTTTCCACGAAGCGGAATTAGACTTCCAGCAAGCAGAACGTAGCTACGCACCAGCGGGGAGTCAACCGACCGGCGGGTAGGCTGCTGCCCCTCCCGCCAGTCCCGAAAGGAACGCGCCGTGCCGACGTCCAGCGCCAGCACCACCGACTCCGCCAGGTCCAACGGCGGGGGTGTCCAGTCCCTCGAGCGCGCCTTCGATCTGCTCGAGCGGATGGCCGACGCGGGCGGCGAGGTCGGCCTGAGCGAGCTCTCCGCGAGCAGCGGGCTGCCGCTGCCCACCATCCACCGTCTGATGCGTACGCTCGTGGCCTGCGGTTACGTCCGTCAGCAGCCGAATCGCCGGTACGCGCTGGGCCCCCGTCTGATCCGCCTCGGCGAGTCCGCGTCCCGTCTGCTCGGCACCTGGGCACGGCCCTATCTGGCCCGGCTGGTCGAGGAGACCGGCGAGACGGCGAACATGGCCCTGCTGGACGGCGACGAGATCGTGTACGTCGCCCAGGTGCCGTCCAAGCACTCGATGCGCATGTTCACGGAGGTCGGCCGCCGCGTGCTGCCGCACTCGACGGGGGTGGGCAAGGCCCTGCTGGCCAACACCCCGGACGACGAGGTGCGCGCCCTGCTGGCCCGTACCGGCATGCCGGCCGCGACGGACAGGACGATCACCACGCCGGAGGGATTCCTGGCGGCACTGGAGGACGTCCGCCGGCAGGGGTACGCGATCGACGACAACGAGCAGGAGGTCGGGGTGCGCTGCCTCGCGGTCTCCGTGCCCGACTCCCCCACCGCCGCCGCCATTTCGATCTCGGGGCCCGCGGGGCGGGTCACGGAGTCGGCGACCGAGCGGATCGTGCCGGTGCTCCAGCAGGTGGCCGGCGAACTGTCCCAGGCACTGGCCAGCCAGAACCCGGCGTGACGCCCCGCCGGAGCCGACCGGTCGGCCACACCGGCCGGTGAGTGGGTCAGGACCTGGGTTCCCCGAACAGCTCCACCGCGTTGCGGACCTCCGTCAGACCCCGGGACAGGGCGCTCACCGAGCCGATCGCGCCCGCTATCAGCAGCAACGAGCTGCGCAGGCGGGGGACTTCGGGGGTGCCGTAGGTGACCATGGCGGCGAGGGCGGCGAGTTCGTCCTCGGCGATGGCGCGGTCGGGGAACTCCGCCGGATGCGCGGCCAGTTCACGGCGCAACCGGGAGACCGCGGTCCGCAGTCCCGCCACTCTCGGGTCCTCGTCACTGCCGGTCACTGGCCTCTGCCCCAAGCTCCGCAACACAGCTCTCCCCCTCGCACGCCCTTGTGCGCCGTCGTGTGGTGATCCCGCCGCGCATCCCCTGTGGCGTTGGTCGGGCGCCGGGGGACGCGGGTCAGTAAACGCCACCCGATGCCCGGCGCGCCACCGTGCGGACCGAAATTCAGCCCCCGGAAACCAGGCACTCGCCCCGATGTCAGGTATGCAGGAGGCATGAGGGACGGACAGGGGAACGTGGCCGGACTGCTGCTCGCCGCGGGGGGCGGCCGGCGGCTCGGCGGGCGGCCCAAGGCGCTTCTGGAGCACCGCGGGCGGCCACTGGTGGAGCATGCGGTGGGTGTGCTGCGAGCAGCCGGGTGCGAGCGGGTCCATGTGGTGCTCGGGGCCGCGGCGCAAGAGGTGCGCGAGCGGGCGCGGCTGGAGGGGTGCGTGCTCGTCGAGAACCCCGGCTGGGCCGACGGCATGGGGTCGTCGCTGCGGGCCGGGCTGGACTCGCTCGCCGGTACGGGGGCGCGGGGCGCGCTCGTCTCGCTCGTCGACCAGCCCGGCATCGGGCCCGAGGCCGTGCGGCGGGTGCTCGCGGGCTTCGCGGGCGAGGACTCGCTCGTCTCCGCCGCCTACGGCGGCGTACGCGGCCACCCGGTCCTCTTCGGCGCCGGGCACTGGGCGGGGATCGCGGCGACTGCGACCGGCGACCGGGGGGCACGCGCCTATCTGAAGGAGCACCGGGAGGCGATCAGGCTCGTCGAGTGCGGGGACGTGGCGCGGCCGTACGACATCGACACCGAGGCCGACCTCGCACACCTTCAGTGAACGCGATGGCACTCGGCGCCACCTTGCCTCGACCCGGAGAATCTCGACATCAACAAACCATTGAACTTCCACGATGAGGAAACTAGTATCCACTGTTCAGAAGCGCCCTCCTCATGCGAGGGCGCCGCTCGCCGTACCCGGTTCGACTGGCACCCGGTGCCACCGCTGAAGGAAGTGACAGCTCATGTCCGCACCAGCGCCGTCCCCGCTGGCCATCGTCGACGCCGAGCCCCTGCCCCGGCAGGAGGAGGTCCTCACCGAGGCGGCCCTCGCCTTCGTCGCCGAGCTGCACCGGCGGTTCACGCCGCGCCGTGACGAACTCCTCGCCCGCCGCGCCGAGCGCCGCGCCGAGATCGCCCGCACCTCCACCCTCGACTTCCTCCCCGAGACCGCCGCGATCCGCGCCGACGACTCCTGGAAGGTGGCCCCCTGCCCGCCCGCGCTGCAGGACCGCCGGGTCGAGATCACCGGCCCCACCGACCGCAAGATGACCATCAACGCCCTCAACTCCGGCGCCAGGGTATGGCTCGCGGACTTCGAGGACGCCTCCGCGCCGACCTGGGAGAACGTGGTCACCGGTCAGATCAACCTGATCGACGCGTACACCCGGAACATCGACTTCACCGACCCGGCGAGCGGCAAGTCGTACGCCCTGCGCCCGAACGAGGAGCTGGCGACGGTCGTCATGCGCCCGCGCGGCTGGCACCTCGGCGAGCGGCACCTGGTCGACGCCGACGGCTCCCCGGTTCCCGGCGCCCTCGTCGACTTCGGCCTCTACTTCTTCCACAACGCCCAGCGCCTGCTCGACCTCGGCAAGGGCCCGTACTTCTACCTCCCGAAGACCGAGTCGCACCTCGAGGCGCGGCTGTGGAACGACGTGTTCGTCTTCGCGCAGGACCACGTCGGCGTCCCGCAGGGCACCATCCGCGCGACCGTGCTGATCGAGACGATCACCGCGGCCTACGAGATGGAGGAGATCCTCTACGAACTGCGCGACCACGCCTCGGGGTTGAACGCCGGCCGCTGGGACTACCTGTTCTCCATCGTCAAGAACTTCCGTGACGGCGGCGCCAAGTTCGTCCTCCCGGACCGCAACGCGGTCACGATGACGGCCCCGTTCATGCGGGCGTACACCGAACTCCTGGTCCGCACCTGCCACAAGCGCGGCGCGCACGCGATCGGCGGCATGGCGGCGTTCATCCCCTCCCGCCGGGACGCCGAGGTCAACAAGGTCGCCTTCGAGAAGGTCCGCGCCGACAAGGACCGTGAGGCCGGCGACGGGTTCGACGGCTCCTGGGTCGCCCACCCCGACCTGGTCCCGATCGCCATGGAGTCCTTCGACAAGGTCCTCGGCGACCGGCCGAACCAGAAGGACCGGCTGCGCGAGGACGTCCACGTGGAGGCGGCCGACCTGATCGCGATCGACTCGCTGGACGCGAAGCCGACCTACGCCGGTCTCGTCAACGCCGTCCAGGTGGGCATCCGTTACATCGAGGCGTGGCTGCGGGGCCTGGGCGCGGTCGCCATCTTCAACCTCATGGAGGACGCGGCCACCGCCGAGATCTCCCGCTCGCAGATCTGGCAGTGGATCAACGCGGGCGTCGAGTTCGAGAACGGCGAGAAGGCCACCCCGGAGCTGGCCCGCAAGGTCGCCGCCGAGGAACTCGACGCCATCCGTGCGGAGATCGGCGAGGAGGCCTTCACGGCCGGCCACTGGCAGCAGGCCCACGACCTGCTGCTCCAGGTCTCCCTCGACGCCGACTACGCCGACTTCCTGACCCTGCCGGCGTACGAGCAGCTGCGCGGCTGAGACCTCAGCCGAGGTGCACCGACCAGTCCTGTTCGGCGGCGGGCTTGCCGTGCAGGTCGGGGACCTGCCTCAGCCACGCGGGGCGTCCACGCTGGTTCCTCGCCGTGCGCAGGGCCTCCTCGGCGGCGAGTTCCTCCCGGCTCGGGAAGTCGGTGGGCAGCCACTGCCCCGAGGCGCGCACGCGCGCGTGGAGGTACGTCACGTACGCCTCGCGCGCCTCGTCGGGCGTGGCGTGGTCGGTGAGCCAGTCGTCGGGGACCTCTCCGACGACGCGGCGCAGCAGGTCCTCGGTCACCTTGGGCGCGAGTTCGGCGTCGGCGGCGCGGACGTCGGGGCCGTAGTGGCCGAGGGCGTGATGGCGGAAGTCGTACGCCTTCGCGGGGTCGGTGGCGTCCCAGCGGTGGTGGAAGACGAGGGCGGCGCCGTGGTCGATCAGCCACAGGTGCGCGGGTACGGTGCCGAGCGTCGGCCAGACCATCAGGTTGGAGCTGTGGACGGTCCGGTCGACGTTGACGGTGAGGGCGTCGAGCCAGACGATCCGGCCCGCCTCCAGGGGGTCCACGGGGAAGTGCTTCGCGACCTCGGGCGTGAAGTCCCGGGCGCCCGGCAGATAGTCCATGCCGAGGTTGACGCCGGCGCTGGCCCGGTGCAGGTCCCGCACCTCCTGGTGCGGTTCGTCGGAGGCGATCGCGGGGTCGAAGCGCACCAGCACGAGTTCGGGAAAGCGCAGGCCGAGCGCCCGCGCCAGCTCACCCACGATCACCTCGGCGACCAGCGCCTTGCGGCCCTGCGCGGAGCCGGTGAACTTCACGACGTAGGTGCCCAGGTCGTCGGCCTCGAAGACTCCGGGCACGGAGCCGCCGGACCGCAGGGGCGTGAGATAACGGGTCGCGGTGACCTCAGACAGCATCCTGGCAGGTTACCCGGCGGTGCCCGGCGCGGGACGGGCCACGTCAGGCCGTGACGCCCTGGGGGAACCGGAACAGGCCGTGGGGGTCGTACTTCTTCTTGACCCGGACCAGCCGGTTCGCGTTCTCGGCGTAGTAGGCGGCCATGTGGTCGGTGAGGCCGGGGTCGATGTAGTTCTGGTACGACTCGCCGTTCGAGTAAGGGTCCATGGCCCTGAAGCCGCGGTCGGCCCAGTCGCGGGCGGAGGTCAGGCTGTCCTCGTCAGTGGGGCCGACGGCGATGGACGCGTTGTAGGTGAGCAGGTAGAGGCTGTCGCGGTGCACATAGGCGGTGTCCGTACGTCTGCGCGCGTTGGCGGCACCGCCGAGCGCGGTCGCCCGCAGCTGACGCAGCTGGCCGCTCCTGCGGTCGGTGTCGTACACGGCGAGCAGCTGGGACCAGGCGGTGCGCGCGAGGGGTGAGGTGAACAGCCGGCTGCGGGCGTCGGCCCAGGCGGTGCGGGGCAGCTGCGCGTCGGCACCGGTGCCGGTGCGGTGGCACTGGGCGACGGTGTAGGACGAGCAGCCGTAGGCGATCATCAGGGCGGACTCGTACGACATCAGTGAGGCGAACTGGGACGCGGGCGGGGCGCCGACGGCGTCCGCGAGACGGGCCGCCTCCCGGTTGAGCTGGTCCAGTCCGCCGAGGCCCAGCAGGATCACCTGGACCTGGGGGGCGGCGGCGGGGTCGGTCATGTTGACCTCGGCGAGACCGCCCACCGTCGAGGGAGCGCCGGCCAGCCACCGGGCCCAGCCGTTCATGACGTCCACGGCCTGGTCGTAGGTCCAGTTGACGAAGGCCACCGCGATCTCGGTGACCGGGTTGGTGGTGACGGTGTACGAGGTCACCACGCCGAAGTTGCCGCCGCCACCGCCGCGCAGCGCCCAGTACAGGTCGGGGTGGTCGGCGGCGGAGGCGGTGACGCGGCGGCCGTCGGCGAGCACGACCTGGGCCGAGGTGACCGTGTCGCAGGCCATGCCGACCGTGCGGGTCTGCGGTCCCAGGCCGCCGCCCTGCAGGAAGCCGCCGGCGCGGACCGTCGGGCAGTACCCGCCGGCGATCGCGAGGCCGGCCGCGCCGAGGGTGTGGGTGATGTCGACCATCTGGGCGCCCGGGCCCAGGGTGACCGTGCCGGAGCCGGCCACGATCGAGTCCAGCCGGGACACGTCGACGACGAGGCCCGTGGAGGTGGAGTAGCCGCCCGCGCTGTGGCCGCCGCTGCGCACGGCCGTCGCCAGGGAGTTGTCGGCGGCGAAGCGCAGGCAGAGCGCCACGTCGGCGGGGCTCTCGCAGTAGGCGACCGCGCTCGGGTGCACCGAGTCGAACTGGATCTGGTCCAGCTGCCTGGCCTGGTCGTAGGCGGCGTCGCCGGGCAGGACCAGGTCGCCTCGTAGATGGGCGCGGAGGCTGTCCCAGCGGACCGCGGCGCGGGCCGGCCCGGCGGTGAGCATCGGGACGGCTGCCACGCCGAGGGACGCGGCCCCGGCGCGGAGAAGGGTGCGACGGCTGAGCACGGTTTCCCCCATGTGGTGTCGTGACGGCTGCGGTGGCCGGCCGATCGTGGAGCCGCCGCATGGGCGGAAAACTTGAATCCCCCTTGCAAGATCCGGTCAAGGTTCGCGCCCAGTGCGCCGGTCGAGAGTGGTGCCCCCGAAAGGAGGCAGACATGGCACGACAGCTCAGGGTGATCGTCGCGGGCGGCGGGATCGGCGGGCTCGCGACCGCGCTGGCGCTCCGCAAGGCCGGCATCGAGGTGGTCGTCCTGGAACGGGCGCTGCGGCTGCGGGCGGCGGGGTGCGGGGTGCACCTGTGGACCAACGCCGTGCTCGCGCTGCAGGACCTGGGCCTGGCCGACGCGCTGCACAAGGTCGGCAGGTCCCAGGTGCGCTGCGAGTTCCGCAACTGGAACGGGGGCGAGCTGGCCGTCTGGCCGGTCGAGGAGTTCGTGGACCGCCACGGGCAGCCGGTGGTGGCCATCGGCCGCGACGACCTGGTCGACATCCTCGCGGACGCCCTGGAGGCGGCGGCCCCGGACGCGGTACGCACGGACGCCGACGTCACCGGCTACCGGCAGGACCCGGACGGGGTGAGCGTACTGTTGGCCGACGGATCCGAGGTCCGCGGCGATGTGCTGATCGGCGCGGACGGGGTCAGATCACGGGTGCGTGCCCAGCTCCTCGGCGACACCCCGCCCGACTTCGCCGGCTACACGGCCTGGCGGGCGGCCGTACAGGTGGAACCCGGCTTCGTGCCGGAGGACTTCTTCCGCTGCATGTTCGGCAACGGCACCCGGTTCGTCTTCTACGCCATCGCGCCGGGCCGGCTGCACTGGATGAGCGTGGCGAACACCCGGCCGGGCGGCCGGGACGGCACCGATGTCAAGAACATGCTGCTGGCCCGGCACCGGGGCTGGATGGACCCGGTGGAAGAGATCATCGAACGGACGCCCCCAGAGGTGATCCTCCGCAACGACGTGGTGGACCGCCGTCCGGACAAGGTCTGGGGCGAGGGCAGGGTCACCCTGCTCGGTGACGCGGCGCACCCGATGAACTTCAACGTCGGACAGGGAGCCTGCCAGGCACTCGAGGACGCCCTGGTGCTGGCGCGCGCGCTCGCGACGACCGCCGACCCCACGGCCGCGCTGCGCGCCTACGAGGAGGAACGGCGGCCGCGGGTCCACTCCTTCCAGAAGGCCGCCCGCATGGTGGGCCGGGTCGGCAGCTGGGGCAACCCGCTCGCGGTCCGCGCCCGCACACTGCTCTACCGGGCGGTGTGGTCGGGTCCGGTCTGGAAGCAGGTGGACCGGGACATGGCGGCGGGCGCCCGCTGGGACGCCCCGCGGATCCCCGTCTAGGAACTCAGCTGAGCGGCGAAGAGCGGTTCGAGTCCGTTCAGCATCAGGGCCCTGGCCCGCTCGGTTCCGCCCTTGACCCGGCCGGCCATCGCCAGGGAGACACAGCCGTGCAGGAAGGCCCAGACGGTGTCGACCGCGCCGCCGGGATCGCCCAGCTCGGCGCCGCGCGCCTCCGCGATGCTCTGCAGGGCGATGCGGAAGGTCCGAAAGGCGGTCTTCGCCTCGGGCGGGGTCTCGGCGGTGCCGAAGGGCACGCCGTCCATGCCGTTCATCGCCTGGTAGAGCTCGGGTGAGGCGAACGCGAAGGCCCAGTACGCCTCGGCCATCGCGGCGAGCCGCTGCGGCGCCGGGGCCTCGGCGGCGGCCTCCAGCCGGGCGGTGAGTTCGCTGAAGCCGACCAGCATCAGCTCGACGAAGAGCGACTCCTTGCTGGAGAAGTACTGGTACAGGATCGGCGGGGTGTACTCCAGCTTGTGGGCGATGCGGCGGATGGTGACCGCGTTCCACCCCTCCTCGGCCGCGATGTCCCGCGCCGCCTCCAGCAGTCGCGCGCGCATCTGCTGACGCTCCCGTTCGCGGCGCGCTCTGCTGGCGCTCGGCTTCGGCTGCGCGAGCCCGGGTTTCGTCGTCACGTTCGTCCTTCCGTTGACAGCGGAATCCTATCGCCGATCTAATGTCTAACAATGATAGATTTCCTGACATCATTAAGGAGACAGGCGTGATCGTCGTCTTCGGCGGCACCGGCAAGGTCGGCCGCCAGATCGTGGACCAGCTCCGCAGCGACCGGCACCCGGTGCGCGTCGTCACCCGGACCCCCACCTCGGCGAAGTTCCCCCGGGACGTCGAGGTCGTCGCCGGTGATCTGCACGACCGGCACTCACTGGTGCGGGCCGTCACCGGCGCCCGGGCGGTCGTCTGCACCGTCCAGGGCGGCAACGGCAAGGGGGCGAGCGGCCCCCGCGGCATCGAGGGCAAGGGCGTCCCGACCCTGATCGACGTCGCCCGGGACGCCGCGGTCGACAACTTCGTCTACCTCTCGACCGCGAGCGCCCGCGCCGACAGCCCGGTGGAGTTCTTCCGCCTCAAGTTCGAGGCCGAGCGCACGCTGCGCGGCAGCGGGCTGCCGTTCTCGATCCTTCGGCCGACCCATCTGATGGACACCTGGGTGGAGATGCTCGCCGAGCCGATCGCCAAGAAGGGGAAGGCCATGGTGCTGGGCTCGGGCACCAACCCGGTCTCCTGGGTGGCCGGTACGGACGTCGCCCGGGTGGCCGCCGCACTGGCGCTGCGCGCGGGTGAGAACTTCTCCGCCGATCTCGGCGGCCCCGAGGCGCTGACCCTCGCCCAGGTCAACGAGCTCGTCGCCGCGTCGATGGGCACGCAGGTCAAGGGCGAGAACAAGATGCCGGTCGGCATGCTGCGGCCGATGAGCGCGCTGATGAAGCCGTTCAACCCGGTCCTGGCGCGGCAGATGCAGATGGGCGTGGTCCTCGACACCCAGCCGCAGGTCGTCGACTCGGGCGCGGTCTGGGCGAGGTACGGGCAGCCGCTGCCGCTCTCGGCGTGGCTGCAGCGTCACCGGCCCGGTGTCACGGAGGGCGTCTGATGTACGCCGCCATCGGCGCGTTCCTCGTCCGCCGGGCCCGGCTCGTGCTGGCCGTCTCCGGCGTCGCCCTGGTCGCGGCCGTCCTGCTGTCGGGCGGCGCGTTCACCAAGCTGCAGGGCGGCGGCTTCACCCCGGCGGGGGCCGAGTCGGTCGCCGCCCGGAAGCTGGTCGACCAGAAGTTCGGCGGTGACCCCAACCTGGTCCTGGTCGTCGAGGCCAGGTCCGGCACGGTCGACGCGCCGGAGGCCGGCGCGGCGGGCGCGAACCTCGCCGCCGCGCTGAAGGCCCGTCACGAACTGCGCAACGTGACCACGTACTGGTCCTCCAAGGCGCCCTCGCTCAAGTCGCCCGACGGACGGTACGCGCTGGTCCTCGCGCATGTCACGGGCACGGAGAACGAGCAGGACAAGACCGTCGGCGCCGTCGTCGACCACGACCTGAAGAAGGCCGGCGGCGCGGTGCTGGTACGGCCCGCGGGCCCGCTCGGCGTCAGCCACGAGATCAGTGTGAAGGTCAAGAAGGGGATCGCCCTCGCCGAGGGCATCGCGGTGCCGCTGACGCTGCTGCTGCTCCTCGTGGTGTTCGGAAGCCTGGTCTCGGCGCTGCTGCCACTGGTGATCGCGCTGCTGGCGGTGCTGGGCACGTTCGCGGAGCTGTCCGTCCTGGGTTCGGTCACCGACGTCAGCGTCTTCGCCACCAACCTCACCACGGCGATGGCGCTCGGCCTGGCGATCGACTACGCGCTGCTGAGCGTCAGCCGGTTCCGCGAGGAGCTGGCACGCGGGCGTGACGTGGCGGCCGCGGTGATCCGCACGGTGGAGACCGCCGGGCGGACGATCGTGTTCAGCGCGGCGGCCGTGGCGGCGGCGATGTGCGCGCTGCTGGTCTTCCAGTCGGTTTTCCTGCGCTCGCTCGCCTACGCGGGCATCGGACTGACGGTCGTCTCGGCGGTGGCCGCGGTGATCGTGCTGCCGGCGCTGCTGGCGGTGCTCGGTCACCGGGTCAACGCCGGCCGCATCCCCAAGGTCCGTTCGACGCGGATCGCGGCCTCCCGGCCGTGGGGCCGGCTGGCGGGAGCCGTCATGCGACGGCCGTTCGTCCTCGCCGCGCCGATCATCGCGGCCCTGGTGCTCCTGGCCCTGCCCGCGCTGCACATCTCCTTCGCCACACCCGACGACAGGATGCTGCCGACCTCGGCCGACAGCCGCCGGGCGAGCGAGGTGCTGCGCACATCGTTCGGCGGTGACACCACCGCCCGGATCAGCGCGGTCAGCCGGCGGCCGGTGGCCCGGGATCAGATCACGTCGTACGCCCGGCGGCTGTCCGAACTGCCGCACGTCGGACGGGTCGACAGCAGCGCGGGGCGGTTCGTCGCGGGCGCGCGGTCGGGCACCGGCGAGGCGGGCGGGCTGAGCGCGGCCGGCACCGAACAGGTGCTGATCACGCCGGCGTCCGGCGTCGGCCCCGAGTCCCGGGCAGCCCAGGACCTGGTCAAGGACGTCCGCGGGGTGGACTCGCCCGGGCACTTCCTGGTGGGCGGCACCACCGCGGAGCTGATCGACACCAAGGACGCCATGCGCTCCCGGCTGCCCCTGGCGGTCGGGCTGATCGTGCTGACCACGTTCGTGCTGCTCTTCCTCTTCACCGGCAGCCTCGTGCAGCCGCTGCGGGCACTGCTGCTGAACGCGCTCGGGCTCGCGAGCGTGCTCGGGCTGATGGTGCTCGTGTTCCAGGACGGACATCTGAGCGGGCTGCTGGACATCACCGCACGGCCGCTCGACACCTCGATGCCGGTGCTGCTGCTCTGCATCGCCTTCGGTCTGTCGATGGACTACGAGGTGTTCGTCATGAGCCGGATCGCCGAGTTGCGCAAGGGGGGCGCGAGCACCCGGGAGGCGGTGGTCGAGGGGCTCGGCAGGACGGGACGGATCGTCAGCACCGCGGCCGGGCTGATCGCCATCAGCTTCTTCGCCTGGGTGGTCAGCCCGCTGACCTTCGGCAAGTTCTTCGGCATCGGGACGGGCCTGGCCATCGTCCTGGACGCCACCGTCATGCGCGGTGTCCTGCTGCCCGCGTCGTTCCGGCTGCTGGGCGACGCCTCCTGGTACGCGCCCCGGTTCCTGCGCCGTGTGCACGACCGGTTCGGGTTGAGCGAGGCGGAGGAGGAGACCTCCTCCGCCCGCTCCTCCGTCACGGTGACAGGCTGAAGTCCTCGCCGAGGCCGGCCGGAACGCCCTGATGCGTTCCGGCCGGCCGCGCGACGGCGACCTCCTCGCGGAGGATCGCCTCGTGCGTACGGCGCAAGGAGGGCCCGGGCTCGGCGCCGATGGCCTCGACGATCCGCCGGCGGGCCACCGCGTACAGTTCGAGCGCCTCCATCGGCCGTCCCGCGGAGGACAACGCCAGCAGCAACTGCTCGATGATGGGTTCGGCGTACGGCTGCTCGGTCACGACCCTGCCGAACTCCTCGATCACGGTCAGCGGCCGGCCCAGCCGGAGTTCCGTGCCGGCCCATTCGCTCAGCGCCTCCAGCCGCCGGCGCTCGATCCATTCGCGGACCCGCCCGAACCAGGGGCCGCGCAGGTCGGCCAGCGGGGTGCCCCGCCACAGGGAGAGCGCCTGTCGTTGCAGACGGGCTCGCTCCTCTTCGTCGGTCACCCGCCGTGAGCGCGCCATGAGCCGCTCGAAGCGGTGCAGGTCCACCAGGTCCGGTTCGACGTCGAGCAGATAGCCGCCGCTCTGCCGGCGCAGCTCGATCTTCTCCCCCGAGCGGCGCTCCGCCGCCTCGAGGATCCGGCGCAGTCGGGTCACGTAGGTGTACAGGACGTTCCGCACCTCGCTGGGCGGGGAGTCGTCCCACACCCGAGCGACCAGAGCGTCCAGCATGACCGGACGGCGCACATCGATAATAAGCGGAACGAGAACACTCCTTTGCTTCAGCGGGCCGATTCCGATCACTTCTCCCGAGACTTCCAGTTCGACCGGCCCGAGAATCCGAAATTCCACTTGATCCCCCCGTGGATCAGTCGATCGATTACAGACTCGAGTCCATTATTGGCCGAAACAGAACCGGAAGGATTCGGTCACCTGTGGAAGTGACAGACTTCACAGAAAAGGTTTCAATTCTGTTATCCCCGGCTTACTGCTGACGGTAATTCCAATTCACTGGCCAACTTAAAGAAATACCCAGGCGCAAGTAAAGAATAGGGCCGGAAAAAAGAGTGTGCCCGGCCGTGGGCCGGGCACACTCTGCGGTTCTGCAAGAAGACCGGATCACACCCCGGTGTCGGCCGGCACCAACTCCACCGGCAGCGTCCAGGCGTGGCCTGCTCCCGCCGTGCCGCCCTCGGCCAGCAGAGCCCAGGGATCGGTGCCGTAGATCTCGCGGGCGGCGCCGCGCAGCCATACGTCGAAGGGCTCCTCGGAGCCCGACAGCCGCCGGCCGGCGGTGGCCGGATTCCGCGCCTCCACGTAGTGGACCACGCACTCCGCGTTGTCCTGCTGGAGCCAGAACGACTCGCGCACGATGCCCGCGCGCCGCCGGGACGCCTCGTATTCGGCCAGGCGGGGACCGGCGAGTTCGGCCTGGAGCTCGCGCCAGCGCTCGGCCCGGCCGGGCGGGACGGTCAGGATGTTCACCGCGGGTGCCGCCGCCGGCCCGGCGTTCGCGCCCGGACGCCCGGCACGCCCGCCGCGGTACAGCCGCCGCATACCGAGCTGGGCGAGCATGTCGGACTCGACGCCGATGCCCCAGCGCTCGGCGATCAGCCCGTCCACCAGCCGCCACACCACGACGCCCCGCGACTCCATCCGCCGCCCGGTCGGCGCCATGCCGAGGAAGTCGCCGAGGTGGGTGCCGCGCCAGGTGTTGTGGATCACGACGTGGTCGGCATGGGCGCTCATGTCCTCGATGGTCACGTGCAGATCGGGAAATCCCGCGCGCAGGCCCGCGATGGTGTACTTGACGCCCGGCCGGCCCTCGGGAGCGCCGGGCAGCGGCTGGTGGTCGATCATGTCCTCGCGGTAGATCTCGTCGACGACCGAGAAGACGCCTTTGTTGACGAATTCGTCGAACACCCTCCGGATGATCTTCTTGTTCCGCTCCGCAGCAGAATCGTCGGTCGGCATGGTGATCCCTTCTATCGATGAACGGCGACAAGTCTTGGCGGGGCCTGTGGGCCGTCTTCTTGAACGATCCTTGACGGCGCCGGAAGGGGAGGCCACCGGCCAGGTCACCCGCCGAGGGACAGCACGAGCTTGCCCCGGGTGTGCCCCTCGCGGAGCAGTTGCTGCGCCTGCGCGGCCTGTTCCAGCGGGAACGTCCGGGCCACCTCCACCGCAAGTTCCCGCTTCGCGGCGAGGCGAGCGAGCTCCGTGAGGTCCGCGGCGTCCGGGCGGGCGAAGAGGTAGGAACCGCCCAGCTCCGTCACCCTGGGTTCCACCAGTGAGACCAACCGCCCTCCGGGGCGCAGCAGTTCACGCGAGGCCCGCAGCGCCCGGCGGCCCACCGCGTCCAGCACGGCGTCCACCCCCTCCGGGGCGAGCTGCCGTACCCGCTCGGCCAGGGCGCCGGCGTGAGCCACCGGCCGGACCCCGAGGGCGCGCAGGAAGTCGTGGTTGTGCTCACCGGCGGTGCCGATCACCTCCGCGCCCCGCAGGCGGGCGAGCTGCACCGCGAACAGACCCACCCCGCCTGCGGCGGCGTGCACCAGGACCGTCTCCCCCCGCCGCACCCGGAGCCGGTGCACCACGCTCTGGTAGGCGGCCAGTCCGGCCAGCGGCAGGGCGGCGGCCTCCTCCCAGGTCAGCGCGGACGGCTTGCGGACCAGGGTGCGGGCGGGCGCGACGACGAGTTCCGCGAAGGTGCCGCAGCGCACGACGTCCTGCCACACGTATCCCAGCACCTCGTCCCCGGGGGCGAACTCCGTGACGGAGACACCGACCCGCTCCACCGTGCCGGCGACGTCGAAGCCGCCCACGACAGGGAAGACGGCGTCCGCCATCGGGGCGAGCAGCCCTTCCCTGGCCTTCCAGTCGAGCGGGTTCACCGCCGCCGCCCGGGTAGCCACCAGCACACCGTGCGGTCCCAGCGTCGGTTCCGGCAGTTCGTCGAACTCCAGGACCTCCGGACCGCCGAACCGGCGGAAATAGACGGCCTTCACCCTGTGCCTCCCTTTGCGAGCGTGCGCGTGCGTTCCGTACCGGATCGCAGAGTGGCCGAGGGAGGTTGGCCGTCACCTTGAATGCTTCTTGACGGCACGCGGGGTCAGGCGCGTCAAGACTCATTCAAGCAGTCCGCCCAGAAGTCCGGCGCAGCGTGTGAACGCGCGGAAACCGCTGCGCACCGGTAATTCGAGAAGGACGGACGCATGAAGCTCCCGAGTACGGCCCCGCCCGCCGCGGCGCGCACCACGCGGGCTTTCCGGCCGGTGCTCGCCATGTTCCCCGGCCAGGGTTCGCAACGCCCGGGCATGGCCCGGGACCTGGTACGGCACCATGGCTCCGTCGCCGTGCCGCTCCTGGAGCGGGCCGAACGCGCGCTCGGTCTGCCGCTGACCGAGATCTGCACCTCGGGCACCGCCGAGGAACTCGCGGCCACCGACGTCACCCAGCCCGCGCTGGTCGCCACGTCCCTCGTGGTGTACGAGGTGCTGCGCCACGAGGGCGGGTTCGCGCCCGGCGCGGTGACGGGGCACAGCCTCGGCGAGTACCCCGCCCTTGTCGCCGCCGGAGTGCTCGACCCGCTCGACGCGCTGCGCCTCGTGCAGGTCCGGGGCCGGCTCATGGCCGGCGTCTGCGAACGCACCCCCGGCGGCATGGCGGCGGTCATCGGCCTGGACGCGGCAAAGGTCGAGGCCGCGTGCCGGGACGCCTCCGCGCACGGCCTGGTGGAGGTCGCCAACTACAACGAGCGGGGCCAGACCGTCGTCTCCGGCGAGGCCCCGGCCGTCGCCGCGGCCTGCGAGCTGGCCCGCGCGCGCGGTGCCGAGCGCACGGTCGCGCTGCCGGTCGGCGCGCCCTTCCACTGCTCGCTCATGGCCGGCCTGGAGGACGAGTTCGCGGCCGAGCTGAGCCGGTTCCGCTTCAGCGATCCGCACACCCCGGTGCTGAGTTCCGTGACCGGCGAGTGGATCGGGTCCGGCGAGCACGCCCGCGAACTGCTGCGGCGCCAACTGGCCTCCCCCGTGCGGTGGGTGGACGTCCTGCACACCGCACGGGCCGACGGGTTCACCGACTTCGTGGAGGTCGGACCGGGGCGCGTGCTCAGCGCGCTCACCCGGCGCACCCTCCCCGAGGCCACGGTCCGCAGCACCAACGACGCACGACGCGTCGCCGCACTGATCGACGAGACATCACACCGAGAGAAGGACATCCGATGACGCTTGCCACCACCGACCTGCTGCCCGTCGTCCAGGACGCGGTCGCCGAAGCCCTCGGCATCGACGCCGAGGAGGTCCAGCCGGACGCCACCCTGCTGGGTGATCTCGGGGCCGAGTCGATCGACCTGCTCGACATCCTGTTCCGCATCGAGCGGGTCTCCAAGATCAAGATCACCGTGAACGACATCGGGGACCTGCTCCAGGGCGGCATCCCGGACGAGGAGTTCGGTGACGAGAACGAGGTCGTCAACGACACCGGCCTGACCCACCTGGAGAAGGTGCTGCCGCAGTTCGACCGCAGCCAGTTGACCGAACCGCTCACGGCCGACGGTGTGCTCGGCCTGTTCACCGTCCAGAACCTCCTCGACCTGCTCGCCGACCGGGCGGCCGCCGCAGATGCCGCCTGAGATCCTCGTCGGCACCGACCTCGTGGCCGTCGAGCGCGTGCACCGGCTGCTCAGCGAGCAGCCGGAGGTCGCCGGCCGGGTCTTCACCGACCGCGAGCTGTCCTACTGCGCCGCGCGCCGCAGCCGCCGCTCCGAGCACCTCGCGGGCCGGTTCGCCGCCAAGGAGGCGGTGTTCAAGGCCCTGGGCGGGGCGCCCGCCATGGCCGACTGGACGGACGTCGAGGTGGTCAACCAGGCCAGCGGCAGACCCTCGCTGCGCCTGCACGGCCGGGCGGCCTCGGTCGCCCGGCGGCGGCACATGCGGCACGCCGAGGTCACGCTGTCGCACGCCGCCGGCCTCGCCATCGCGCACGTGCTGCTCGTCTGCGACCCGGGTCCCGGCCCGGACACGACCGAGAACGGTGGAACACATGTCCCTGGATGATCGTGCGGCGCTGGTCACCGGCGCCTCCCGAGGCATCGGCCGTGCGGTCGCCCTGGCCCTCGCGGCCCGGGGCGCCTCGGTGGCCGTCAACTACCGCTCCCGCAAGGAGGAGGCGGCGTCCGTCGTACGGGAGATCGAGGAGGCCGGCGGGCGCGCGGTCGCGCTGCACGCCGACGTCGGCGACCCGGCGGCCGCCCGCGGGCTCGTCGAGGACGCCACCGGCGCGCTCGGCGGCCTGCACATCCTGGTCAACAACGCGGGCATCACCCGCAACGGCCTGATCTGGGACGTGCCGGGCGACGCCTGGCTGGACGTCATGCGCGTGAACCTCGGCGGCGCGTATCACTGCACGGCAGCCGTGGCCCGGCACTTCATGGGCCAGCGGGACGGGACAATCGTCAACGTCTCCTCCGTCATGGGGCTCGGCGGCTGGATCGGCCAGTCCAACTACGCCGCGTCGAAAGGGGCGTTGAACGCGTTCACCCGCAGCACGGCGATCGAACTCGCCCGCTTCGGCGTACGGGTGAACGCCGTGGCCGCCGGCATCGTGCCCACCGAACTCGTCGACGACGTCCTCGCCAAGGACGGCGGCAGGGGCATCCGCCGGCAGGTGCCCCTGCGCGCCTTCGCCACGCCGGAGGACGTCGCCTCGGTCGTCGCCTTCCTGGCCGGTCCCGAGTCGTCGTACGTGACCGGCGAGGTGGTCCGTGTCGACGGCGGCCTCGCCGCGCAGCTGGGCATGGGCCGGCCGTAGCCGGGAGGAGGAGAGGAGAGACCATGCGATTCCATCTCATCGACCGCATCGAGTCCTGGGAGCCGGACCGGCACATCACGGCCCGCAAGGTGACCTCGGTGACGGAGACGACCTGGCGGCCGGGCCCCGACGGCCCCGAACTGCCCTTCGGCCTCGCCCTGGAGGCGCTGTGCCAGACCGGGAGCTGGCTGTTCCTGCTCAGCACCGGCCACCGGCGGCGCGCCGCGCTGCTCGGCGTCGACCAGGTCACCGAGTACGGCAGGGTGCGCCCCGGCGACACGCTGCGGATGTCCGCCGACGTGGTGGGCCGGCACGAGGAGGCGGCCGTCCTGGACGGCACGGTGTCGGTCGACGGCCGGCCGGTCCTGCGGGCCGAGGGCATCATGTGCGCGCTGATCGACGCCGAACGGCTCGACGACCCCGCGGACACCGCGCGGATGGCCGAGGCCCTGCTGGGCGGGAGGCCGGTGTAGATGAAACGCGTGGTCATCACCGGCGCGGGAGCCGTCACTCCGCTCGGCAACGACGCCCCGTCGACCTGGCGTTCCCTGTGCGCCGGCCGGTCGGGCGTGGGTCCGTTCACACTGTTCGACGCCTCGTCCTTCCCGGTGCGCATCGCCGCGCAGGTGCGCGACTTCGACGTCCGCGCCGCCATCCCGGCCGGCCTCGGTCCCGGCCGGCTGGGCCGCGCCGGCCGGTTCGGGGTGGCGGCGGCGCTGGAGGCGCTGCGGGACGCGGGGACGGAGCCCGGCACCTACACCGCCGAGGCGTGCGGGGTGGCGCTGGGCGCGAGCGTGGGCCGGCCGGATCTGCAGTTCCTGGCGGACATCGGGGTGCTGCGCCGGCGTACGGGCCGTCCGGACGCCTTCCTGCGGCAGCCGCCGCGGCAGGTCCTGGCGGACAACCAGAACCTGGCGCTGAGCGTCGTCGCCCAGGCACTCGACGCCCGAGGTCCGGCGATCGGCACCAGTACGGCCTGCTCCGGCTCGGGGCACGCCATCGGGGAGGCGTACCGCTGCATCCAGGAGGGGGACGCCGAGCTGATGGTGGCGGGCGGACACGACTCGCTGACCACCTGGTGCGACCTGCTCGGCTTCAGCCTGCTGGGCGCCATGACCAGCGAGTGGAACGACGATCCCGAGCGCGCCTCCCGTCCCTTCGACGCCGACCGCTCCGGCTTCGTCGTCGGCGAGGGCGGGGTGGCGTTCGTCCTGGAGGAACGGGAGCGGGCCCTGGAGCGCGGCGCCCGGGTGCTGGCCGAGCTGGTGGGCTACGGCTCCACGCTCAACGCCTGGCGCATCACCGACTCACCGCCCGACGGATCGGGCGCCGTCCAGGCCATGGAGGCGGCGATCGCCGAGTCCGGGCTCGGTCCCACCGCGATCGACTACGTCGTGGCGCACGGCACCGGCACCCCGGGCAACGACCTCTCGGAGACCGTGGCGATCAAGAAGGTGTTCGGCGACCACGCGCACCGTCTGGTGATCAGCTCGCCGAAGTCCATGGCGGGCCACCTCACGGCGGCCGGCGCGGGGCTCAACCTGCTGGCGGCGATCGGTGCCATACGGGAGTCGGTGGTGCCGCCCACCGTCAACCTCGACACCCCCGACCGGCGCCTGGACCTGGACTACGTCCCGCGGCGGGCCCGGAACAGGCGGGTGACGGCCGCGCTCGTCAACGCCTTCGCCTTCGGCGGCACCAACACCGGCCTGATCGTCGCAGAGCACCGGGAGGACACATGACCGACCTCACGACCGCCCCGCCGGCCGCGGTGTCCGACCGCGGATTCGACCGGGTGCTTCAGTTCGAAGCCGGCAGTCACGCCGTGGCCGTGCGCAACGTCCCCGGCACGCACGCGTGGTTCGCCACGCACTTCCCCCGCCGGCCCGTCCTTCCGGGCGTACTGCTCCTGGAGGACCTCGCGGAACTCGCCGCGCTGGTCTGCGCGGACGGTGCGCGGGAGTGGCGGCTGAGCGGTGTGCGCACGATGCGGTTCCGGCACTTCGTCGGCCCGGGCGACCAGGTGGAACTCCGGGTCCGGGTGACCGGCGCGGGCGCCGACTCCCGGGACCTGCGGGCCGAGGCCCGCGTCGACGGACGTACCGTCGCCACCGCGCGCCGGCTGACCCTCACCCGTCGGGAGGCGCCGTGAAGCGCCGGGTCGTCATCACCGGGATCGGGCTGCTGACCGCGCTGGGCGAGGGCGCCGCCGCCACCTGGGACGGGCTGCTCGCGGGACGCAGCGGCATCGGCCCGCTGCGCGGCTACGACCCCGCGCCGCTGCGCACCCGTATGGGCGCACAGATCGCGGACTTCCGGCCGGAGCGGTTCATCCACCGCCGGTCGCTGCGCATGCTGTGCCGGGGCGACCAGCTCGGCGTCGCCGGGGCGTCCCTGGCCCTCGACGACGCCGGGCTCGGCGGCGAAGAGGAACTCGGCTACCGGACCGGACTCTTCCTCGGCAGCGGCAAGGACATGCCCCGCATGGACGCGCTGGCCGACGGCCTCGCCTCCGTCACCGGACCCGACGGCACCGTCGACCTGGACACGCTGGGCCGGACCGCGTCCTCGGTGCTGGCACCCCTGTTCTACGTCGAGGGGCTCCAGCCGGCCGCGGTGTTCCACGTCTCCAGCCGACACGGCATCCGCGGGGCCAACGACTTCTTCGCCGGGACCGCGGACGCCGGCTCGTTCGCCATCGGCCGCGCCATGCGGGCGATCCGCAGGGGCGAGGCGGACGTGGCCGTCGCCGGCGGCTACGACGAGCCCACCTCGTGGTGGACGATGTCGAAGATGGACGGGCTCGGTGTGCTCACCGGCCGCAACGAGCTGGGTGAGCGCGCCTTCCGGCCCTTCGACCGGGACCACGACGGTTCGGTCTTCGGCGAGGGCGCGGCGCTGCTCGTCCTGGAGGAACAGGAGCACGCGCTCGCCCGCGGCGCCCGCGTCTACGCGGAGATCGACGGGTTCGGCGCGGGCACCGACTGCGTACGGCCGCCGAGTTCGCACCCTGGGGGCCGCGGGCTCGCCCGGGCCGTCGGCCACGCCCTCGCGGACGCGGAGCGTGAGCCGGTGACGGACTTCGTCGCCGCGCACGGCTGCGCCACCGTCCAGGGCGACACCAGCGAGATCGCCGCACTGAAGGACGCCCTGGGCGACACCGCCAAGGCGGCCGCGATCACCAGTGTGAAGCCGCAGACCGGCCATCTGGTCGGTGCCGCCGGAGCGTTGAACACCGCGGTGGCGGCGCTCGCGCTCCATCACGGAACCATCCCCGCCACCCTCAACCTCGAGGAACCGGCGCCGGGTTGCGACCTCGACTGCGTCCGCGGGACTCCGCGCGACGCCTCTCCCCGTACGGCGCTCGCGCTCGCCCGCGGGCTGGAGGGCCAGGCCGTGGCCCTGTCACTGCGCAGGTTCCCGGAAGGACGGACCGAATGAAGACGACGAAGCGTGTGGTGGTCACCGCCATGGGCGCGGTGACCTCCCAGGGCGCCGGTGTCGAGGCCCTGTGGCACGGGGTCCGGGCCGGGAAGGTGGCGATCGACCGGGTCCGCGGCCTGCCGACGGAGGGCTGCGCCACCGACATCGGCGGCGAGGTGACCGCGCCGCTGCCGCCGGCCGGCTACGACTACCGGGCCGACCTCGGCGCCCGCGGGCACGAGCGCGCGGTCGACCTGGCGTTGGCCGCCGCACATGAGGCGATGTCCGCGCACGGTCTGCCGGACCTGCCCGCGGAGCAGTGGGGCGTGGCGATCGGCAGCTGCAACGGCGGTACGCGCAGCGCGGAGCGGGTGCTGCGGCGGGCCGGCCGGAAGCCGCTGACCGTGGACGACGCGCGGGAGCTGCTGCTGCTCTCCCCGCACACCATCGCCGAGATCCTGGCCTCCGCCTTCGGTCTGAAGGGGCCTGTGCTCTCGGTGAACACCGCCTGCGCCTCGGGCGCCCACGCCCTGGCGCACGCCGTGGAGGCCATCAGGGCGGGTCGGGCGCAGGCCTTTCTCGTCGGCGGCACGGACGCCTTCACCGAGACCGCCTACGCGGGCTTCTCCAGTCTCCAGTCGCTCTCCCGGCGCCCGGCGGCGCCCTACTCACGCCACCGCGACGGCCTGTCGCTGGGTGAGGGCAGCGGCATGCTGGTGCTGGCGGAGGAGTCCGTGGCCCGTACCGCCGGCGCCCCGGTCCTCGCCGAACTGCTCGGCTACGGCCTGTCAGCGGACGGCCACCACGCCACCGCGCCGCACCCGCGGGGCGCGGGCGCCGCCCGCGCCATCCGCGGCGCGCTGCGCACCTCGGGGCTGACGGTGGAGGACGTGCCGTACATCAACGGGCACGGCACCGGCACCCCGAAGAACGACTCCGCCGAGAGCAACGCCGTGCGCGCCGCGCTCGGGCAGGCGGCCGAGAAGGTCGCGCTCAGCAGCGTGAAGTCGATGATCGGGCATCTGCTGGGCGCGGCCGGCGCGGTGGAGGCGATCGTGACGGTGTCCGCCCTGGAGGAGCAACTCGCCCCGCCCACGGCCGGGTTCACCGAACCCGATCCGCGCTGCGGTCTGGACGCCGTGCCCGGGAACGCCCGGCCGATGACCATGGACGTGGCGCTGTCGAACAACTTCGCCTTCGCGGGCGCCAACGCGGCCGTGGCGTTCTCCCGTCCCGGCGCGCGCGCCGCGCTGCCCGCCACGCCGTGGGAGGAGCGGGTGGTGGTCACCGGCATCGGCGTGCTCACCCCCTCGGGCGGCTCGCCGGAGGAGCTGTGGCGGGCCTTCCGCTCGGGTGCCCTCGCGGGCGTCCGGGAGAACGGGCTGCGGCTGGCCCGGCTGGACGTCGATCCGGGCTCCTCGATGGCGCCCGGCGAGCGGCGCCGGGTGGACCGGCTCGGCCGGCTGGCCATCGTCTCCAGCCGCCGGGCGCTCGAGGACGCCCGGCTGACGCCGGACGAACGCGTCGGTGTCGTGCTGGGCAGCGGCCTCGGGCCGATGCGCAGCACCGAGGACTTCCTGCGGCCGGTGCTGGAGGAGGGGGCGGCCGCGGGCAACCCGGCCATCTTCCCCAACACGGTCTACAACGCGGCCGCCGGCCAGATCGCCATGGCCCTCGGCGCCAAGGGGCCCACCTCCACCGCGGCCGCGGCGCACGCGGCAGGCGCCTCCGCGCTGTCCATCGCGCACGACATGCTGCGCACCGGCACCGCGGACGCGGTGCTGTGCCCGGCCGTCGACGACCTGACCGACACCGCGGCCGAGGCGTACCGCAGGCTGCCGCTGACCGGCGGACCCTCCGGACGGCACTACGGCCTGGCCGAGGGCGGCATCACGCTGGTTCTGGAGCGCGAGTCCTCGGCCAGGGCCCGGGGCGCCCTGGTCCTCGGTGAGCTCCTGGGCCACGGCACGGCGTACGACGCCGCGGGCGCGGGCCGCTGGGACCCGCGGGGCGACGGGCTCTACCGGGCGATGCGCAAGGCGTTGGCGGACGCCGGCACCGGGCCCGAGGAGCTCACGGCCGTGTGGGCCAACGCCGCCGGGATCCCCGCGGTCGACCGCCCGGAGGAGCGGGCGCTGCGCCGCCTTGGGACGCGGGCCGAGGTACTGACCCCCAAGCGGGTCCTGGGCGAACCGGTGGGAGCGGGCGCCCATCTGGGCGTCGCCCTGGCCGTGGAGGAACGGCGGCGCGGCGGCGCGGCCGGTCCCGTACTGATCAACAGCTCGTCGCTCGGGGGCACGCACATCGCCCTCGTCCTGCGTCCCGGAACGGAGTTCTGAGCCATGCCCAAACATGTGTCCGTCGTCAGCACCGGAGCCGAGCTGCCGGGCGACCCCATCGACAACGCCACGCTGGAACGGCTGTGCGGCCCGCTGCCCGAGGACGTCCTGGCCGGCATCGAGGTGCGACACCGGCACTGGATCGTGGATCCGCGAACCGGCACGCACCGCACCGGCACCGCCGAGATGGCCACAGCGGCCGCGCGGCAGGCCCTGGAGCGGGCCGGGATGGCGGCCTCGGACGTGGATCTGCTGGTGACCTCGACCGCCAGTCCCGACCACCCGCTGCCCGTGGTCGGCACGTATGTGCAGGAGCGGCTCGGTCTCGAGCGCTGCGCGGTGATCGAGGTCCGGGCGGGGTGTGTGGGCGCGGTCCAGGCCATGGACTACGCGCGCCGGCTGCTGGCGGACGGGACCTACCGCACCGCCCTGGTGATCGGCGCGGAGTCCATCTCCCCGCTGCTGGCCGACGTCTACCTCGGCTCCGATCCGATGGCCGTCCGCATGCGGGACCGGCTCACCGTCTACACCTTCGGCGACGGCGCGGGGGCGGCGTTGCTCACGGCCGGCGACGAGGTGCCGGAGCCCTCCGGGCCGGCCTCCGTCTTCGCCACCCGGTGCCTGGGCGGGGCGCGCAGGCCGGGCATGCTGGTCGTGGGCGGCGGCACGGACGCTCCGCCGGCTGTCCAGCGGCAGCGCCGGCGGCTGATGGACATCCGGCTCGACATCACCGGCACCGCCGCTTTCGGTCCTCGGGTGTTCGTCGAAGGGCTCAGGGACATGCTGGACCGCTCCGGCCTGACCCTCGACAAGATCGACGCCTGTGTGCTGCCGGAGGGCAACGCCGAGTACTTCAGCCGGGAGTTCGAGGAGGCGGGGCTGTCGGCGCAGGATCACGCGGCGCTGCAGAAGTGCGTCGTGGAGAACCTCGCCGACGTCGCAGCCACCGGCTCGGCCGCCGTCCCGCTGGCCCTGGACGCGGGATGGACCGCGGGCCGTATCACGCCCGGGGACACGGTGCTGCTGCTCGCGATCGAGGCGAGCCGCTACCTCTACGCGGGTCTCACCCTGACCTGGGAGGCACCGACGCCCTGACCTGGGAGGCACCGACGCCGCCCGCCGTAAGCGCCGTCGGCGTCTGACGCCGTCGGCGCGGCGCGGGCCGTCAGCCGGCCAGCGGATTCGGCAGCGGCAGATAGCGGGCGTCCGCGCCGTCGGCGCCGGTCCAGCGCAGCAGGAGGTTGGTCTTGCCGGGGAGGGTCGGGGAGGCCAGGAGGGCGGCGGCCTCGGGCAGGTGGTGGCGGGCGAGTTCGCGGCGGGCGGCGGGCCAGGGGTCGAGGCCGGGACGGTGTTCGGCCAGGGCGGCGGCGACCTCGGTGAGGTGGTTGACGACCAGGCAGTACACCAGCCGCTCCCAGCCGGCCGCGCGGGGGACCTCGGGCAGCAGTTTCACACCCTCCGCGTCCCGGAACAGCGCCCGCACGGGCATGCCGTCTCCGTCGACCGCGACCAGCGTGTTCTGCAGATGCGCCTCCAGGACGACGCCGTGACCGGCGAAGGCGTCCAGCGCGGGCGGTACGACGGCCCGCAGATACGCCTCCCACCAGGCCGCCGGGTCCGCGGCACCGCGCAGCGGGTCGCCGTCGAAGCCCTCCACCAGGCCCGCGGCGAGCAGCGGGGTCGTGCCGGACGGCAGGTGGGCGCTGAACCCGTCCCGGACCAGCACCGCGAGCTCCTCGAAGGCGAAGCCGGCCGTGCGGTAGCCCCGGTCGCTCAGCCAGGCCCCCGCAGTCCCGGCGAGGGCGCGGCCGGCCGCCTCGTCCGTACGGCGGAGTTTTCGCAGGTCGTGGCGCCAGAGTCGACGGATGTCGTTGGTGATGCGCACATCCAGGCTGAACTTCAGGAACAGGTCCTCGCCGGGGGCGTACAGCGTCCGGATCGCGGCCGTCGGCCAGGTGTCGAAGGCCGTCGTGCCCAGCCGGATCAGCCGCCCGTCCGCGAAGGCGTCCGCGAGAGGGACCAGCTCCAGCTGCCAGGGGTGCGCGGGCAACAGCCGGTAGCCGGGCGGCGCCTCGCCCAGCGCGTCCAGGGCGGAGGTGTCGCCCTCCTCGACGACCGTGTCCTCGCGGACGCCGAGCAGCGCGAGCGGGAACCGCGCGTGCGCCTCGGGGGCGTACGGCAGCCAGGCCGCCACCGGACCTCCGCCGCGCGCCTTGGGCGCCGGGTGGTAGGGGTGGCCGGTGATCAGCGACTGCTCGGAGCGCCGGTAGGGGTCCTCGGGCACCGCGGCGCGGGCGCGGGCGGCGAGCAGCGCGGCCACGGCGTCCCGGCTGTCGATCATCTCGGCGGGGAGTTCGTGGTTGGACAGGCCGGTGTGGTGGCGCAGCTCCTCGCAGACCAGCTTGACCAGCTCGGTGTGGCCGATGCGGTGCCACTCCCCGCCCGCGTGGACCTCGGGTTCCGCGGGCCGCCGCTCACCCCGGACGCGCAGCCTGCGGCCCGTGCCGGGCAGCCGGTACGTGCGGTGGGCGGCCGTCCGCCCCAGTGGCTCGGCGACCTCGCGCAGCAGACAGTTGAGGAGCGGTGCGGCGGCGTACGCGTCGGCGCGGTCGGCGTCGTCACCGGCGGGCGGGGGCATGAGGTCCACGCGATCCATTCGTTCCCTGAGGTCCGTTCGGTCGAAGATGATCAGTATGGAGGCCGTCGCCCCCTGTCCGTGACGCCGTACTCGCCCCGAGGAGCCCGCCCGTGCACCGTCCCCACCCCGCGGAGACCGAGGTCGCCGACGAGCTGGCCGCCGTGCGCCCCGGTCTGCTGCCACGGTACGACGCCGAGCTGTCCGGCGCCCGGGCGGCCGTGCTGACCCGGCTGTGGCGGGCCCTCGCCCATGAGCCGCTGCCGTGGATCGCGGGCCGGGAGCGGGGCCCGGACGGGCTCACCCTGCGTCTGGCCGACGGTCGCCGGCTGCACGGCCCGGCCGCGGACCCGTACGCGACCGCCGCGTACGTGAGCGCCGTACGGCTCGACGGTGTGACGTACGATCATCCGGCGCGGCTGATGACCGCCCTCGCGGTGCCGCACGGTGCCGACTTCGCGGCCGAGCTCGGGCACGGCGTGGCCTCGTTGGCGCTGTCGCGGGCCGGACAAGGACCGCGCGCCGACGAGTGGCCCGTCGCCGACTGGGAGTGGGAGCAGCGGGTGGTCGACGGGCATCCGTACCATCCGGGCTGCCGTTCCCGGCCCGGCTTCTCGGTGGCCGAGCAGCTCGCGTACGGGCCCGAGCACCGGCCCGTCGTGGAGCTGGGGACGGTTGCGGTGGCGGCGCGCGAGTGTCTGGTGACCGGCCAGTGGCCGGACGAACTGCGGGACGGGGGGCGGCTGTTGCTGCCGGTGCATCCGTGGCAGGCGGCGCATGTGCTGAAGGGGAGCTGCGAGGGGTGGCGCGCCGCGCACCCGTTGATGTCGCTGCGCACGCTCGCCCTGCCGGGCGGGCCGCACGTCAAGACCGCGCTGAGCGCCCGGCTGACGTCGTCGGTGCGGGACATCTCGGTCTACTCGGTGGGGCTTTCGGCCACGCTGTCGTCGTTCGCCCGGTCGCTGGCCGCGCGCTCGGACGGTCTGCTGCACGTCACCCGCACGCTGGGCGCGGCCACGGCCGACTCGCCGGACCTCGCCGCCGTGCTGCGGGAGTCGCCGCAGACGTACGCGGCGACGGACAGCGGCGAGCGGGTGGTGCCGGTGGGGGCACTGGCCACCACCACGCTGCCCGAATCCCCCTCCTGGCTCGCCGACTTCACGCGTCTCACCCTCACCGTCGGCCTGCGCCTTCTGGAGCTGGGTGTGGCGCTCGAGGCGCACGGCCAGAACCTTCTGGTGGTCCTGTCCCGCACGGGTGCCCCGCTGCGGCTGGTCTACCGCGACCTCGCCGACATCCGGGTCAGCCCGGCCCGGCTGGCCGCAAACGGCATCCCGGTCCCGGAGTTGACCGGCCGGATCGTCACGGACGACGTGACGGCCCTGCGCCGCAAGCTGTTCGGCTCGCTGGTGGCGGGCGCCCTCGCCGGTACGGCGGGTTCGGCGCCGGCGCTGGGGGCCGCGCTGGAGAGGGCCGTACGGGACCTGCCGCGCACGCCCGATCTGGCCGCGCTGGTCGCGGAGCCACTGCCGACGAAGGCGCTGACGCTGATGCGGATGTCGCCGGGGGTGGCGGGTGATCAGTGGACCGGGCTGCCCAACCCGCTGCGCTGAGCGGTGGTATGTGACATAGCACTGCGATGCACTGTGCTTTCTCGGTGCTATGTCACATACCACCCCGCTCGTTTTGGATCACGGCCCGACTGATCAATAGGATCCGCCGATGATCAGAACACAACGGCTGGCGGCAGGAGTGTGCGCTCTGCTCGCCACCCTGGCGGCCGGGCTCGTCCTCCCGGCCGCGGCCCGTGCCGGCGAACCCACGGGCGAGGCCACGCCCAAGGTCGACCTCGTGCTCGACGTCAGTGGCTCCATGCGGACCCGGGACATCGACGGCGGGACCCGGATGGCGGCGGCGAAGCAGGCGTTCAACGAGGTGCTCGACGCCACGCCCGAGGAGGTCCAGCTCGGCATCCGCACGCTCGGCGCCAACTACCCGGGCAACGACCGGCAGACGGGCTGCAAGGACACCGCGCAGCTCTACCCGGTCAGCACCCTCGACCGCACCGAGGCCAAGACGGCCGTGGCGACCCTCTCGCCGACCGGCTGGACGCCGATCGGTCCGGCGCTGCTGAAGGCGGCCGACGACCTCGGCAGCGGTGCGGGCTCCAAGCGGATCGTGCTGATCACCGACGGCGAGGACACCTGCGCCCCGCTGGACCCGTGCGAGGTGGCGCGCGAGATCGCCGCCAAGGGCATCGGCACGACCATCGACACGCTCGGCCTGGTTCCCAGCACCAAGTTGAACAAGCAGCTCAGTTGTATCGCCGAGGCGACCGGCGGCACGTACACCTCGGTCGAGCACACCGACGAACTCACCGACAAGGTCAACCAGTTGGTGGACCGCGCGGCCGACCCGGTGGTGACGCCGGTGGCCACCGAGGGCGCCGGACGGTGCACGGACGCGCCGACCCTGAAGTCCGGTCTCTACACGGACCGCGAGGAGTTCGGGCAGGAGCGCTGGTACCGGGTGGACGTCCAGGCGGGGCAGGAGCTGCGCGCCTCGGTGAGCGTGGCGGCCGACCGCGCCGTCAGTCCCGCCTACGGGGCGCTGCTGCGGGCCGTCACCGTGCACGGCCGCGAGATCGTGCGCGGGGAGGCCGCGGGCGACGGGCGCACGGACGTCATCTCCACCGGGCTGCGCTATCCCAAGCCCGAACGGGACGACGACAGCGACAAACCGGCCGCCGAGACGGTGTGCCTGCAGGTCACGAACTCCTTCTCGGCCGCCTCGGGCGTGAAGACCACCCCGGGCCTGCCGCTGGAGCTGACCGTCGACGTGGTCGACGGCCCCTCGCACGCGAGCGACGTGGCCTCCTTCGGGCTGGGCCGCGGCTGGTGGCTGCTCGGGCTGCTGGTGCTGGTCGGGTTCCTGGCCGGTCTGATCTGGGGCTGGCTGTCGCGCTGGCGGGTCGCGGTCTGGAGGACCAACTGATGCGGATCACACGAGTGTTGAGCGCCACCCTGCTGGCCCTGGGGCTCGCGGCGGGCCCCGCGGCGGCCGACTCCTCGCCGTCGCCCTCGGCGTCCTCCTCGGACGGCGGCGCGCCGACCACGGCGGGCACGTCGTTCCGTACGGCGGCCGAGATCGACCAGGGACAGCGGGCCACCGCGAGCGCCTCCACGGGCGACTACCTGTACTGGTCCTTCCCCGCGGACGCCGGTCAGCGGCCCACCGTCAAGGCGACGGTGAAACTGCCCGGCACGCACGCGGCCCAGACCTGGCAGATCGACGTGTACGACGGACTGCGCCGCCGCCAGGCCTGCCAGTACGGCGCGCAGACGCGCACGGCGGAGCGGGGCGCCGCGTCGGTCGACCTGGCCTGCGTGCTGCGTACGGTCCGTGCCTGGTCGGAGCCGTGGGCGAACGACCCGCTGCCCGGCACGTACTACGTCCGGCTGACGGTGGTGAACCTGACCACGGCCGACCTCGGCCAGCCGATCGAGGCCTCCCTCCAGGTCGGCTCGAAGGACATCGGCGGCTCGGCGGCGGTCGACGGCTCGCTGGCGAAGCCCCTGGTGCCGGGGATCGCCGTGTCGTCCAAGTCCGAGGCGGACGACGGCGGTTCGTCGAAGCCGGCGGTGCTGTCCGGCATCGAGCCCGAGGACGGCTGGTCGTCCGGCTGGTGGTCCGACCGGTGGGTGTGGACCGGGGTGGGCGCGATCCTGGCCGCCCTCGCGGGGATCGGCGGCTACACGCTGACACGGGGCGCGGGCCGGCCCACGCGGGTGCCGCCGGGAGCCTGACGGTACGTCAAGGGGCCCACCGTGCCGCCACGGTGGGCCCCTTCGTCATGCCTCCCTCAGCCCCTTCGCGAGGGTGCCGTCACCGGTCACGGTGACCCGCCCGTCCCGTACCGCGTCGGTGAGCGTCACCTCCCCGCGTGCCAGGGCCGCGCAGGTCTCCGCGTCGAGCACGAGCCGCGCGTCCGGGTCGCCGGGAGCGGGTCCGTCGCCGTACACCGGGCCGTCCTCGGCCCCGACGTACAGGTGGAAGTCGCCTTCCTCCAGCCGTACTTCGACCAGCCCCTCCCCCTCCAGGGCACGCAGCAGGGGCAGCGCGAACCAGTGGGCGCGCAGGGCGTCCGTGGGCCGCCGGTCGCCGAGCTCCTCCTGCCCCCACAGGCTCAGCGCCTGCAGCACGGGCAGCAACTCGCGTCCCCGGGCCGTGAGTTCGTAGACGTACGCCGCTCCGGGCGGGGGCAGCCGGCGCCTGCTCGTCAGTCCGTCCCGCTCCATGTCCTTCAGCCGGGAGGCGAGGACGTCCGTGCTCACGCCCGGCAGGTCCGCGTGGAGGTCCGTGTAGCGGCGGGGTCCGGCCAGCAGCTCCCGGACGATCAGCAGGGTCCAGCGGTCGCCCACCAGATCCAGGGCACGGGCTGCGGAACAGTACTGGTCGTAGCTTCGGCGAGGTGACATGCGACGCAGTCTAGACAGGTTGTTGGACTTTCCAAGCTCGAACTTGGTAAAACCAAGCAACACACGAAAGCGGAGGGGCGAGCGAGCATGGAGTTCCGGCAGTCGAACAAGCTCAGCGAGGTCTGCTACGAGATCCGCGGACCGGTGATCGAGCACGCCAACGCGCTGGAGGAGGCGGGCCACAGCGTGCTGCGCCTGAACACCGGCAACCCCGCGCTCTTCGGCTTCGAGGCGCCGGAGGAGATCCTCCAGGACATGATCCGGATGCTCCCCCAGGCGCACGGCTACACCGACTCCCGCGGCATCCTCTCCGCCCGCCGCGCGGTCGCCCAGCGCTACCAGACCCTCGGCCTGGAGGTCGGCGTCGACGACGTCTTCCTCGGCAACGGCGTCTCCGAGCTGGTCTCCATGGCCGTACAGGCGCTGGTCGAGGACGGCGACGAGATCCTGATCCCCGCACCCGACTTCCCGCTGTGGACGGCGGTGACAACGCTCGCCGGGGGCAAGGCCGTTCACTACCTCTGCGACGAACAGGCCGACTGGTACCCGGACCTGGCGGACATGGAGTCGAAGATCACCGGCCGCACCAAGGCCGTCGTGATCATCAACCCCAACAACCCCACCGGCGCGGTCTATCCGAAGGAGATCGTCGAGGGCATCCTCGACCTGGCCCGCCGCCACGGTCTGATGGTCTTCGCCGACGAGATCTACGACCAGATCCTCTACGACGACGCCGTGCACCACTGCGCCGCGGCCCTCGCCCCCGACCTGGTCGTGCTCACCTTCTGCGGGCTGTCGAAGACGTACCGGGTGGCCGGCTTCCGCTCGGGCTGGCTGGTGGTCACCGGCCCGAAGCAGCACGCCCGCGACTACCTGGAGGGCCTGACCATGCTGGCCTCCATGCGGCTGTGCGCCAACGCGCCCGCCCAGTACGCCATCCAGGCCGCGCTCGGCGGCCGCCAGTCCATCCGCGAGCTGACCACCCCGGGCGGGCGGCTGCACGAACAGCGCAACGTCGCCTGGGAGAAGCTCAACGAGATCCCCGGGGTGTCCTGCGTGAAGCCCAAGGGCGCGCTGTACGCGTTCCCTCGGATCGATCCGAAGGTGCACAAGATCCACGACGACGAGAGGTTCGTCCTGGACCTGCTGCTGCGGGAGAAGATCCAGGTGGTCCAGGGCACGGGCTTCAACTGGCCGACCCCCGACCACTTCCGTATTCTCACCCTCCCCCACGCGGAGGACCTGGAGGCAGCCATCGGGCGGATCGGACGGTTCCTGAGCGGGTACCGGCAGTAGCCCAACAGGCGGACACCGGCGGTATCGGCCATGGCTCACCGGGCGATACCGGCTGAACCGCCGTGGCTCACCGGGCGGACACCGGCTGAACCGCCTGTGGCTCACCGGGCGCACGCGGCGCCGGGCTCCTAGCCTGGTCGCATGGGTGACGTCTTCCTCGTCCGGCACGGTGAGACCGAGTGGTCGCGGTCCGGACGGCACACCGGGTCGAGCGACGTTCCGCTGACCGAGCGGGGGCGGGAGGAGGCGCGGCGACTGGTGCCGCTGATCCGCTCGCACCGCATCGCGGCCGCGTTCGTCAGCCCCCTGCAGCGGGCCCGCGACACGGCCGAGCTGATCGGGCTGCGGGACGTGCGGGTGGACCCGGATCTGCGGGAGTGGGACTACGGTGCCTACGAGGGCGTCACGACCCCCGACATCCAGCGCGAGCGGCCCGGGTGGTTCCTGTTCACGGACGGGGTGGCGCCCGGGCCGCCGGAGCACCCCGGGGAGACCCCAGAGCAGGTCGGGGCGCGCGCGGACCGGGTGCTGGCCAGGGTGGACGCGGCCCTCGCGGACACCGAGGGCGCCGTGGTGCTCGTGGCGCACGGGCACGTCCTGCGGGTCCTGACCGCCCGGCGGCTCGGTCTGCCGCCGTCGGGCGGGGCGCTGTTCCAGCTCGCGACCGGGACACTGTGCCGACTGGGTACGGAGCACGGGCGGCCGGTGATCGCGGGCTGGAACATCCGGCCGGGGCAGTAGCGGCGCCCGGCAGGCACGCCGTTGTCAGACCCCCGTCGTAGTCTTCGAATGAGCCGAACGCACCAGGTGGGGGCGGGGTGCGTGGCCGTCGAGGACGTTCCGCGCCGGGAGGGAGCACGCCGTGACACGACCGCCGACCGCCGCACAGCGGCGTGTCATCGACGCCGCCGATCCCGTCACCGGGCGGCTGAGGGGCACGGAGGCGCAGCTCGCGGCCCTGGTGAAGCGCGGGCTGGCCTTCCGGCACCCGCGGCCGCCGCACGACCACTTCCTGACCCCGGCCGGCCATCGGATACGGGAGTCGGAGGAACCCCGGGCGCCGGTCGAGGCGGAGGCGCCCGCCACCGGGGTGTTCGCGGCGCGGGTCGGCGGCGAGGGGTCTCCGGCGGACGGGCCCGGCCGCTCGCGGGAGGTGCACAGCGCCTGGCAGGGGCTGCTGGAGCTGCGCCGGATGACCAACCGGGACGGGGCGACGCACCGGCCGTGCGGCTGGGAGCGGTCGCATCTGGTGCAGGCCGCGGCGCTCGCCCTGGAAGCGGCGGGCCACCGGCCCGCGACCGGGGACGGTCCGGGATACCGGGTGCGGACGACCCCGCAGCCGGAGGCGGTCGCCGTGCACGAGCCGGACACCGGGTCGCTGCGGGCCTGCGCGGGGACGCTGGAGCGGGCCGGCTGGCAGGTCAGCGAGCACAACGACCCACGCGCGGGCACCCGTTATCTGCTGGCGTCGCCTCGCCGCGCGTAGGACGGCATGCCAAGATCGGTCGGTCACATCGTCCAACTGTGCGAGCCGTACGAGGAGAGGAAGCAGTGAGCGAACCGTTTTCCGTCCCGGTGACCGTGCGCGGGTACGAGACCGACGTACAGGGTCACCTCAACCAGGCCGTCTATCTCAACTACGCGGAACACGCCCGATGGTCGTTACTGCGGGCGGCCGGGATCAGCCAGGCGGAGCTGATCGGCAGAGGCGTCGGCCCGGTGGCCCTGGAGACGACCATCCGCTACCTGCGGGAGCTGATCGCCGGCGACGAGGTCCGGGTGACGTGCGCGTTCGCCTGGTCCGAGGGCAAGACGTTCCGCATCGAGCAGACCATCCGCAAGGCGGACGGCACGGTGGCGGCCGAGATCACGGCGGTCGGCGGGATCATGGACCTGGAGCAGCGCCGGCTGGTCCCCGAACCGCGGAAGCTCTTCGAGGAGTTGGCGACGGACCCGAGCGTGTTCGGCTTCTGAGCCTGCTCAGCTCTCCCGCGTCCGCACATGCACATGTCCGTCGAGCGGGAAGGCGGGCGGTGCGGCGGGCAGCACCTTGCCCAGTCCGTACCGGCACTTCTCGGCGACCCGGCAGGAGGCGGCGTTGTCGACCTGATGCCGGAGTTCGAGACGGACCAGCCCCTCCCCGGCGAACGCCTCGAACGCCCACTCGGTCAGCGCCCGCACCGCCCGGGGCGCCACCCCGCGACCACGGGCACGAGCGGCGGTCCAGTAACCGACCTCGGCGGAGGAGGCACCGGGGAGGGGCCGCTTGAGCACCACGTGCCCGACGGGGGTGCCGGGACCTTCGGCGTCCTCGCCGTCGGCCGCTTCCACGACGGCGAAGGCGAAGCGGTCACCGGCCTCCCACCCCCGCCGTTGCGCCCGGACCCAGCGGCCCGCACCGGCCGCGTCCTCGACGTCCCAGCTCGTCCAGCGCCGCATCGCCTCGTCACCGATCAGGTCGACCAGCGCCGGTACGTCGGCCGTCTGCCACGGGCGCAGCACCAGCGCGGGGGCCGAGGGCGTGGCGGGGACGGTCAGCCGGCTCACGATCTTCTGCATGCCCCGACCCTATGCAGACGGCGCACACCCCACCGGGCC
>NZ_WVUG01000320.1 GCF_017614965.1 Streptomyces griseorubiginosus
CCTCGTGGCTGACGGTGTCGAAGGTGACGGTCTCGCCCGTCCGGACGGTCAGCGCCGGTTTTGCGGTGGCGTTGGGCAGCAGGCCCCAGTGCACCCGCGTAGGGGCGGCGGGTCCGGGCGGCGGGGCTGGTGGCACGGACCGCGGTCGCGGCGCGCACGTTGCGCTGCAGTGCCCGGGCCGTCTGCTGCGGGCTGCCCAGGACGCGCCGGGTCTGCCCGGCCATGACGCGGGCGGCGGTACGGCGGTCGGCGGGCCGGCCGGCCGCGGCACGGGCGCCGAGGACACGGGCGGTACGGCGGACGATCAGCGGCACGGCTCGCACGGCGGGCCGGGTGGCACGCTGCCGGCGCAGCAGCCGGGTGAGGACGCAGGTGGCCCGCACCAGGTGCGGCAGCAGCCGGCGCAGGGCGGCCCGGTCCCGGGCGGACAGCGCGGAGACGGTCGCGGCGCCGATCATCGCCTCGGCCTCGGCCTCGGTCTGGGCCTGCGCGGCGACGGCGGCCATCATCTCGGCCAGCGCCTCCTGCTGGGTCAGCGGTCGGGTCGCCTCCTCCTCCGCCTCCGCCTCGAACTCCCCTTCGCCCTCCTCCTCGTAGAGGTACTCCCCCTCCAACTCGCCCTCGCCCAGAGCCCGGGCGGCGACGCTCCCGAGAGCGCCGCCGAGGGGTCCGCCGATCGCGGTGCCCACCATCGGGGCGGCCACCCGGGCGACCTGGCGGAGGATCGGGGCGGCCCGGCGGACGAAGGAGCGGATCCGGCGGAAGAACGCCTCTTCCTCCAACTCGCCCTCGTACTCGCCCTCCCACTCGCCTTCGTACTCCCCCTCGAACTCGCCCTCGCCCAGGAGCCCGCCGATCGCACCGGCGATCCGGCCGAGGAACTCCTCGCCCTCCTCCTCGCCTTCCTCCTCGAAGAGGTACTCCTCCTCGCCGGCGCCCTCGAACTCGCTCTCCAGGGCGGCCTCGTTCTCGTACTCCAGCTCGACCTGGCGCATGTGCATCGCCGCCTCTCGTCACGCGGTCGGACAACTCACCCTGGTCACGGTGGAGTTGGCGTACCAGTCGCACGTCCTGCGGTCGGCCGTACCGGTCGGGTTCGGATGAGCGTCCCTCGGACGTGCTACACGCAAATGGGGCACAGGGGGGTCGCGCCCGCTGTTAAAGTGCGCTCATGCCGACGGGCGTGGAACCGGGTGAGGTCCCGGCCGCTGAAGGCAAGGGGGCTGGCGATGACGGACGGGGCAGGTACCGGACTACTGGCCAGGGAGCGGACCGCCGCCGAAGTCGAGGCGCTGGCGGTGGAGTTGATCGCCAAGCTCGCCGCCGGTGACGGACATGTGCTGCTGGACCTGGAGATCGACGGGGTGCGGTGTCTGGTGCTGCGCGGCGACCGGACGGGGCCCGTCTCCTTACTGAGCCCGCGCGAGCTGGAGATCGCCCGCATGGTCGCCTGCGGTCACCCCAACAAGACGATCGCCTCGGTCCTGGAGATCAGCACCTGGACCGTGGCCTCCCATCTGCGTCGCATCTTCATGAAACTCGACGTGACGTCCCGCGCGGCGATGGTGAGCCGGCTGACGTCGGGTGAGCAGCTGAAGCCCGATCCCATGGAGCTGACGTAGCCATGGTGTCCCGATGGGACCGCTGGTCCCGGCAGGACGGGGCGAACTGGCTCGAGGTCTACGGCGAGAGCGACCCCGTCTCCGTCCCGTTGGCGGGGCTGTTCTCGACCAACTCGGACGCCTCGCGGGAGTTCACCCCCTATCTGTACGTCTGGACGTTCGGATACACGGGGGACGCGCCCGACAAGGCGGAGGTCCGGCTGCTGTTCCCGGCGGTCGACGGGTGGCGGGTGAAGGACGTCCAGGCGCTGGTGTACCACCTGCCTCCGGTGCAGGAGGAGCGGGAGTGGCGCACCGCCGTGGCCGAGGATCTGAACGCGCTCGCGCCGGCGGTGGGGCTGGCCGGTCAGCTCGCGGCCACGGTGGCCCCGCTGCCCGGGCTCAGCGCGGCCTCGGCGGCCATCGCCCATCTGAAGATGCGCAGCGCGCCGCAGGTGGGCCACGACGCCTGGTACGTGCGCAGGATCCACCAACACACGGGTGGCACGCTGTACTACGGCGTCGAGTGGACGCTCCCCGGCAAGCTGCTGCAGCAGGTCGGCACGCGTGTCACGGGGGCGCTGCTCGTGCAGTACTTCAGCGCCGAGCCCGTGCGCGGCGGCGGCCGGGGGGATGGTGCGCTGCTGTCCCACGCCAGGCTGACCGTCAAGGGCAGGGCCGTCGAGCTGCCGGACGGATCGTGGTCCGAGGACGCCGGGGCCGACGCCTTCGTCATGCTGCCCCTCAGCGTGACGGCGCAGGCCGCGCGGGAGTGACCGCGCCCGGGTTGTCGTCCTACGGCGCCAGGATGTCCAGCTCCTGGAGCGCGCCCACCGTGATCTCCCGGGTGAGTTCCTCCGCGCGGGTCGCGTCGCCCGCTCTCACCGCCTCGGCGACCTGGACGTGGAGGGTGACGGCGGCGGGGTCGGGGTCCTCGAACATCACGTCGTGGTGGGTGCGGCCGGAGAGGACCTCGGCGACGACGTCGCCGAGGCGGGCGAACATCTCGTTGCCCGAGGCGGCGAGGATCACCCGGTGGAAGGCCACGTCGTGGACGAGGTACTCCTCCAGCTTGTGGCCGCGGGAGTTGGCGACCATGCCGAGGGCGCACTGGGTGAGTTCGGCGCACTGCTCGGCGCTGGCGTTCTTCGCCGCGAGAGCGGCGGCGACCGGTTCGACCGCCGAGCGCAGCACGGTCAGTGAGCGCAGCTGACGGGGGCGGTCGGCGCCGGCCAGGCGCCAGCGGATGACCTGCGGGTCGTACACGTTCCACTCGGCCTTCGGGCGCACCGTCACGCCCACGCGCCGGCGCGACTCGACCAGGTGCATGGACTCCAGGACCCGGACCGCCTCCCGCATCACCGACCGTGAGACGTCGAAACGCTGTGCCAGCTCGTCCGTGCGCAGAACGCTGCCCGGCGGGTACTCGCCCGCTGTGATCGCGGGGCCGAGGGTGTCCAGTACACGGCCGTGCAGCCCCCGGCCCGCTGTGCTCATGCACTCAGAGTACGGGGTGGATCACAGACACAAAAAGTCAGACTTATTTATGCCAGGGTCTTGAATTCGTCGTACCTAATCGGTTTCAGTTACGTCGACATCATGTGTCGAAGAGGACAGTGAGGCAGCGATGAGCACCCCCCATGTCGTCGTGGTCATGGGCGTCGCGGGCACCGGGAAGACCACCATCGGTCCCCTGCTCGCGGCGCGGCTCGGCGTTCCGTACGCCGAGGGCGACGACTTCCACCCGCAGGCCAACATCGCCAAGATGTCGGCCGGCGTCCCGCTCGACGACGAGGACCGGTGGCCGTGGCTCGACGCCATCGGCGCCTGGGCGCACGAGCGGGCCGGGCTCGGCGGGGTGGTCAGCAGCTCGGCGCTGAAGCGGTCGTACCGCGATCGTCTGCGCGCCGCCGCCCCCGGTGTCGTCTTCGTCCACCTCACGGGCGACCGTGCCCTGATCGAGGACCGGATGTCGCATCGGCAGGGTCACTTCATGCCGACGGCGCTGCTCGACTCCCAGTTCGCCACCCTCCAGCCGCTCCAGCCGGACGAGGCGGGTGTCGCGGTGGACGTCACCGGCAGCCCCGAAGAGATCACCGAACGGGCCATGAAGGCGCTGAGCGCACTCCCCCACCCGGCCCGCTGACACCGGCCCGGTAAGACCGGCCCGGCAAGACTCCCCTACCCAACTCCCCGTACCTGCAAGGGAAAACCGTGACCAGACTCAGCGTCGAGATGCTGGCAGCGGACGCACCCGAGCCGATCACCTCGGCCGGCCACGCTCAGCTGGGCATCGCCGTACTCGTGGGCATCGCCGTCATCGTCGTGCTCATCACCAGGTTCAAACTGCACGCCTTCCTGTCCCTGACCATCGGCTCGCTGGTGCTCGGCGCCGTCGCGGGTGCCCCGCTGGACAAGGTCATCCTCAGCTTCACCACCGGACTCGGCACCACGGTCGCGAGCGTCGGTGTGCTGATCGCCCTGGGCTCGATCCTCGGCAAGATGCTCGCCGACTCCGGCGGAGCGGACGAGATCGTCGACACCATCCTCGCCAAGGCCGGCGGCCGGGCGATGCCGTGGGCGATGGTGCTGATCGCCTCGGTCATCGGTCTGCCGCTGTTCTTCGAGGTCGGCATCGTGCTGCTGATCCCGGTCGTGCTGATGGTCGCCAAGCGCGGCAACTACTCCGTGATGCGCATCGGCATCCCGGCGCTCGCCGGTCTGTCCGTGATGCACGGTCTCGTCCCGCCGCACCCCGGCCCGCTGGTCGCGATCTCCGCCGTCAAGGCCAACCTCGGTGTGACGCTGGCGCTGGGCATCCTGGTCGCCATCCCGACGGTGATCATCGCCGGACCGCTGTTCTCCAAGGTCGCGGCCCGCTGGGTCGACGTCCCGGTCCCCGAGCGGATGCTGCCGCCGCGCGCGTCCGAGGAACTGGAGAACCGCCCCGGCTTTGGCGCCACCCTGGCGACCGTCCTGCTGCCGGTCGTGCTGATGCTGTCCAAGGCACTGGTCGACATCGTGATCGACAACCCCGACGACATCACCCAGCGCGTCTTCGACGTCATAGGCAACCCGCTGATCGCCCTGCTCGCCGCCGTGCTCGTCGGCATCTTCACGCTGCTGCGGCCCGCCGGGTTCGGCCGGGAGCGGCTCACGCCGCTGGTCGAGCAGGGACTCGCGCCCATCGCCGGCATCCTGCTGATCGTCGGCGCGGGCGGCGGATTCAAGCAGACGCTGATCGACACCGGCGTGGGCAAGATGATCCTGGACATCTCCAAGGACTGGTCGATCCCGGCGCTGCTGCTGGCCTGGCTGATCGCGGTGATCATCCGGCTCGCCACCGGTTCGGCGACGGTGGCGACGGTCTCGGCGGCCGGTCTGGTCGCCCCGCTCGCGGCCGACATGTCGACCACGCACACCGCCCTGCTGGTCCTCGCCATCGGCGCCGGCTCACTCTTCTTCAGCCATGTCAACGACGCCGGTTTCTGGCTGGTGAAGGAGTACTTCGGGCTGAGCGTCGGCCAGACCATCAAGACCTGGTCCGTCATGGAGACCATCATCTCCGTGGTCGCGGGCGGCCTGGTCCTGCTCCTCTCACTGGTCATCTAGGAGTACGAGGATGAGTCACCCCTTGTTCGACATCAGCGGCCGCAGGGCCCTGGTCACCGGATCCAGTCGGGGCATCGGGCTGGCCCTGGCCCGGGGCCTGGCGGAGGCCGGCTGCACGGTGGTCCTCAACGGCCGGGACGCCGACCGCCTCACCAAGGCGGCCGCGGAACTGCCCGGCGACATCCACACGGCCGTGTTCGACGTGACGGACGGTCCCTCGGTGAAGGCCGGCCTGGCGGACGTCGAACAGCGGGTGGGCCCCCTGGACATCCTCGTCAACAACGCGGGCATGCAACTGCGCGCCCCGCTCCTGGAGTTCACCGACGCCGACTGGCACCGCATCCTGGACACCAACCTCACCAGCGCCTTCCTCGTCGGCCGGGAGGCGGCCCGGTACATGACGGCCCGCGGTCACGGAAAGATCGTCAACATCTGCTCGCTGCAGAGCGAGGTGGTCCGCCCCGGCATCGCGCCCTACGCGGCCACCAAGGGCGCGCTGAAGATGCTGACCAAGGGCATGTGCGCCGACTGGGGCCCGCACGGTGTGCAGGTCAACGGCCTGGGGCCGGGCTACATCGAGACGGAGCTGACCGGGCCTCTCGTCGAGGACGAGGAGTTCAGTGCCTGGGTGCGCCGCCGCACCCCGGCCGGCCGCTGGGGCCGTACCGAGGACCTGGTGGGCGGGGTGCTCTTCCTGGCCTCGCCCGCCGCGGACTTCGTCGGCGGACAGGTGCTGTACGTCGACGGCGGAATGACGAGCGTGCTGTGAAGGGGGCCGCGGGGATGCTCGGTTGTGTGATCCACGGTCAGGACGACCTGCGCGTCGAGGAGCTGCCGGTCCCGCAACCCGCCCCGGGGCAGGCCCTGGTGGCCGTCCGCTACGGCGGGGTCTGCGGATCCGACCTGCACTACTGGAGGCACGGCGGGGTCGGCGACTTCCGCCTGCGGGAGCCGATGCTGCTCGGGCACGAGGTGGTCGGCACGGTCCTCGCGTACGGCTCCCCGTCCCCCGCACGTCCCGCCGGGGGCACGGCCGTCGCGGTGCACCCGGCCAGTCCCTGCGGTGCCTGCCCGGAGTGCGTGGACGGACGCCGGAACGTCTGCCGGGACACCCGCTACCTCGGCAGCGCCGCCCGCTTCCCCCACGTACAGGGCGGTTTCGCGGCCCGAGTGGTCGTACCGACTGAGCAGTTGAGGCCGCTTCCGGAGGGGCTGGAGCTGCGCCGGGCGGCCCTCGCCGAGCCGCTGTCCGTCGCCCTGCACGCGGTGCGCCGGGCCGGTGACGTGACCGGCAGGCACGTCCTGGTCACCGGCGCCGGGCCCATCGGCTGTCTGGTCGTCGCGGCGGCCAGGGCGGCGGGCGCCGCACGGGTCACGGTCACCGACCTGCTCCCCGCCGCCCTGGAGTACGCCCGCCTCGCCGGCGCCGACACCCTCGTACGGGCCGACGACCCGGACGATCCCGGGTGGCCGTCCGAGGTGGACGTGGCCGTGGGTCGGGGTGTGGGGTGTGGCCGTGGTTCCCGGGGTGCGGTGGTGTGCCCAGGGCGGCCTGGGCTCGGGCGGTACGGCCCATGAGTGGTCGGGGCCGTGGCGACGGGGGCCCCATGGGGTGTGGCCCTGTTGGTCGGGAGCCTCGCGGTGCGCTCCGGTGATCGAGGGCTCTCGTGGTGTGGCCGTGTGGTCGAGGCCTTCCGGTGCTGGGATCCCGGCTGGGCGGACCGTAGCGGGCTGTAGCGGGTCATCCAGGCTCGTCGCCAGCCGTCGCCAGCCCGCGCCGCCCGTCGCCAGCCGTCGCCGCGCGTGCCGTAATGGGTTCGCCAGGCTTCCTCGGTCTCGCCGAGAATGGGGGTGTGGCGGGTTCGGGCAGTGAGGTGGCACGGCACTGGCGGTACGCGGAGTTGCCGGGAGTCGACCTGCTGCGGGCCCGGTACATCCGCAAGGCGTTCGTGCGGCACACCCACGAGCACTTCGTGATCGCGGCCATCGCGGACGGACTCGAGGTCTTCCACCACCGCGGGGCCGATCAGTACGCGGGCGCGGGGACACTCGCCCTGGTCAATCCCGACACACCGCACACCGGACGGGCCGGGGTGCCGGAGGGGTGGCGGTACGGCGCCGTCTATCCGTCGCCGGAGGTGGTCGCGGAGATCGCCGCCGAGACCACGGCCCTGCGCGGGACTCCGGGGTTCGTCAGTCCGGTGCTCGACGACCCTTATGCCGTCAGGCTGGTGCACCAGGTGCTGCGGGCCACGGATGAAGGGAACGCTTTGGCGGCCGACACCTTGTTGAGGGTGGCCGTGACCAGGTTGCTGCGGCTCAACGGCGGGCCCCTGCCACAGCGGGCGGTGCGGACGGCGGGCGGCCGGATCGCCGCACGCGCGCGTGCCGTGCTGGAGGAGCGGATGGCGGGGCCGCCGACCCTGGAGGGACTCGCGGCTGATCTCGGGACCAGTCCGTTCGCGCTGCTGCGGGCGTTCCGGGACGCGTACGGGATGCCGCCCCACGCCTGGCTGACCGACGCCCGGGTGCGGAGGGCGCGGCGGCTGCTGGACGCAGGTACGCCGCCCTCGGAGGCGGCCGTCGCCGTGGGATTCACCGATCAACCGCATCTCAACAGGCACTTCGCCCGGATCGTGGGAGTGCCTCCGGGGGCCTACCAGCGGGAGCGCAAGAACGTACAAGACGCTCCGCGCGGGCTGCTCGTACCGTCGGAGGGGTGGCAGAACAGACAGCTTTCGCAGAGGTCCGGGGCGAGGACAAGCCCGACGCCGCCGTCGTCCGGGACGCCCTCGGAGTCGGCGTCGCCGTAGGACTGTCCGGCTTCGCCTTCGGGGTGACCGCGGCCGGCAGCGGGGTCACGGTGGTGCAGGCCTGTGTGCTCAGCCTCCTGGTGTTCACCGGGGCGTCCCAGTTCGCGCTCGTGGGCGCGCTCGCGGCGGGTGGCAATCCGCTCACGGCTGCCGCCGGCGCCTTTTTCCTGGGGGTCCGCAACGCCTTCTACGGGCTGCGTCTCTCGCAGTTGCTGGCCCTCCCGCGCGCGGTACGGCCGTTCGCCGCCCAGTGGGTCATCGACGAGACGACCGCCGTGGCGCTCGCGCAGCCGACGCGGCGCAGTGCCCGGATCGGGTTCACGGTGACCGGACTGAGCCTGTACCTGCTGTGGAACCTGACCACTCTGCTCGGCGCACTCGGTGCCCAGGCCATCGGGGACACGGACGCGTGGGGACTCGACGCCGCCGGGCCCGCCGTGTTCCTGGCGCTGCTCGCGCCGATGCTCAGGACCACGACCGAGCGTGCCGTCGCGGGCCTCGCCGTCCTGCTGGGGCTCGGCCTGCTGCCGGTGCTGCCCGCCGGCGCACCCGTCCTGGTGGCCGCGCTCGCCGCCCCTGCCGTGCTCTTCCTGGAGGGACGGCGCAAGGGGACTCCACGCGATGCCGCCCATGACGACCATGCGGAAGGGGAGGGCCGTTGAACACCTGGATCGCGATCGGCGCCACCGCGCTCGGTTGTTACGCCGTCAAGCTCATCGGCCTGCTCGTGCCAGCGGGCACCCTGGAGCGCCCGCTCGTGCGGCGGCTGGCCGCGCTGTTGCCGGTGGCTCTCCTGGCCGCGCTGACCGCCCAGCAGACGTTCGCCGACGGGCACCGTCTGGTGCTCGACGCGCGGCTGGCGGGGATCGCCGCAGCCGCGGTCGCGCTGGTGCTGCGGGCGCCCTTCCTGCTCGTCGTGGCGGCGGCCGTGATCGTCACCGCCGGTGTGCGGGCCATGGGCGGGTGACCTCGCCGAGTCGGGGTCAGCCGATGACGCGACCGTGCGCCCTGAGGGTGCGCAGCGCCTCGATCGTCACCATGGGGCGTGCCTCCAGCGCGGTGCCCGGCGCCCACTGGCGCCAGCGGACCGGCCAGCCGCCGTCCTCCTGCTGGGCGTCGGCGAGGAAGTCCAGGGAGCGTGCCATCTCGTCGTCCGTGAACCACGCGCGCGCCAGTGAGCTCGGCGTCTTCGCGTAGTCGTGCGGGAAGTGATGCTCGCCGGGGGCGTAACCGGGCGCCACGGGATACGCGGCGAGGTCGCCCGGATCCAGCGCGGCGAGCCGGTGTTCGCGCACCAGACGGCCGAGACGGTCGGCGGCCGCCTCCGCGCGCGGGCGGTCGGGAGCGGAGTCCAGGAAGGCCACGGCGGCCTCGATCTCGTACGGGTGCGACTCCCGCAGGGAGTCGATCGCCTGCCAGCAGTAGTCGGTGGCCCGGAACAGCCAGGCGTGCCACACCTCGTTGCGGTGCAGCAGCCCCACCACCGGCCCGGTGGCGAGCAGTTCGCTCGGCGGGTCGTCCACGATCGGCATGAACGGGGCCGCCGGATAGCCGCGCTGGCTGGGATGGATAGCCGGGAGCGCCCCGTCCTCGGTGGAGACGGAGGTCAGATAACGGCACACCCGTTCCACCCGCTGGCCGCCGCAGCGCCCGATGGCGTCCAGGACGCGTAGCGCGTGCCCGGTGTGCAGCGGCTGGCTGACCGGGCCGCGCAGATCGGGCTCCAGGGCGTGGCCGTAACCGCCGTCCTCGTTGCGGTAGGCGTCCAGCGCTGTCTCCACCGGGTCGGCGCTTCCGTTCAGGAAGTGGTGCGCGAAGACGCGCTGCTCGAGCACGCGCGCGGTGAGCCAGACGAAGTGCTCGGCGCGGAAGAGCGGGGAGTGCGCCGGGGGCG
>NZ_WVUG01000321.1 GCF_017614965.1 Streptomyces griseorubiginosus
CCGGCAACCACACCGGTGGACCCCCCACCCGCAGGCCTCTGTCCACCACTCCCAGGAGGCTGTACGTTGCGTACGTCCACCCCCAACTCCCCCCACATACGCGGCAGATGGCGCCGCATCGGCTCCGCGGCCGCGGCCACCGCCGCCCTCGTGCTCGCCGGTCTCGGCAGCGCGGCCCACGCGGACGCGGCGACCGGCGGCACCCACAAGGTGAGCGCCAGGACGATCGCCGCGCAGGTGGCCAAGGCCCATGTGCGCTACGAGAACGCCTGCGCCGCGCACCCGAAGAAGGGCTACGCCTCCTGCAACGCCCTCCGGGTCACCGGCGGCACCACCGCCTTCATGGAGAAGCAGGCCGCGCTGAAGGGCGTCGCCCCGAAGACCGTGAAGCCGAACGCCGCCTCGGACGACCCGACCGGCTACGGCCCGAGCGACCTCCAGTCGGCCTACGGCCTGACGGACGCGGCTTCCTCGGCCGGCTCCGGCGAGACCGTCGCCATCGTCGACGCCTACGACGACCCCAACGCCGAGGCGGACCTGGCCACTTACCGCTCGTACTACGGCCTGCCCGACTGCACGACCGACAACGGCTGCTTCAGCAAGGTCAGCCAGACCGGCTCCACGACCTCCCTGCCCAAGGCCGACAGCGGCTGGGCCGGTGAGGAGTCCCTCGACCTCGACATGGTCAGCGCCGTCTGCCCGAACTGCAACATCCTCCTCGTCGAGGCGAAGTCCGCGAGCGACGCCAACCTCGGCACGGCGGTGAACGAGGCGGTCAAGCTGGGCGCCAAGTTCGTCTCCAACTCCTACGGCGGCTCCGAGTCCTCCTCGGACACCACCTACGACTCCTCGTACTACAAGCACCCGGGCGTCGCCATCACCGCGAGCGCCGGCGACGAGGGCTACGGCGCCGAGTACCCGGCCGCCTCCAAGTACGTGACCGCCGTCGGCGGCACCGCCCTGAAGACCTCCTCCAACAGCCGCGGCTGGACCGAGAGCGTCTGGGACACCAGCAGCACGGAGGGCACCGGCTCGGGCTGCTCGTCGTACGACGCCAAGCCGAGCTGGCAGACCGACACCGGCTGCAGCAAGCGGATGATCGCCGACGTGTCCGCCGTCGCCGACCCGGCGACCGGTGTGTCCGTCTACGACTCCTACGGCTCCGACGGCACCGGCTGGAACACCTACGGCGGCACCAGCGCCTCGTCGCCCATCATCGCCTCGGTCTACGCCCTCGCCGGCACCCCGGGCTCCAGCGACTACCCGGCCCAGTACCCGTACAACGCGGCCGGCACCTCCGCCCTCAACGACGTCACCAGCGGCAGCAACGGCACCTGCTCCACCAGCTACTTCTGCACCGCGAAGTCGGGTTACGACGGCCCGACCGGCTGGGGCACCCCGGAGGGCCTGGACGCCTTCACGGCCGGCTGACCGGAGCACGCACGACCTCCCCGAAGGGTCACGGGGAGCCGGCCGAGTGAGGAGTACGTGGGGTCTCCTCGGCGGCACGCAGGGGGAACGGGTCACGGCAGCCGGCCGCGACCCGTTTCCCATGCAACAACCTTGACTTTCCTGTGCGTTGGGTAAAGGCCCCGACCTTGTTCAGTAATCCGGAAGTCAGAATTCCGTACACCTCTTGTTGTCGCGTACTCAACAAGCGACAGTCGTGGGCGGGCCGCCGCCCCACCGCCGGGGAACCCGTACCGGCGGTTTCGCACCCGCACCGCCCCTGTTTCCACCCCACTCAGGAACATCAGGAGGCTGCACGATGCGTTCCACTCCCCCCAACAGACCGGCCGGCCACAGAGCCTGGCGCCGCATCGGGGCCGCGGCGGCCGCGGCAGCGGCCCTCGTGCTCGCGGGCTTCGGCACCGCCGTACAGGCCGACGCGGCCACCGCCCCGGCCAAGGTCACCTGGACCGCGACCCCCTGCGCCACCCCCAAGCACAAGGGCGAACTGGCCTGTAACTCCTACCGCGTGACCGGCGGACTCACCGCCTTCCAGAAGCAGCAGGCGGCCCGCACCGGGGTCACCCCGAAGGCCGCCGACGCCACCACGCCCTCCGGCTACGGCCCGAGCAACCTCCAGTCGGCGTACGGCCTGACCTCCGCCGCCGCCTCCAACGGCTCCGGCGAGACCATCGCGATCGTCGACGCGTACAACGACCCGAACGCCGAGTCCGACCTCGCCACCTACCGCTCCTACTACGGCCTGTCGGCCTGCACCACCGCCAACGGCTGCTTCAAGAAGGTCAGCCAGACCGGCTCCACCACCTCGCTGCCCTCCAGCGACAGCGGCTGGGCCGAGGAGATCTCCCTCGACCTCGACATGGCCTCCGCCATCTGCCCGAAGTGCAACATCCTCCTCGTCGAGGCCACCAGCGCCACCATGGCCAACCTGGGCAAGGCCGTGAACGAGGCCGTCACCCTGGGCGCGAAGTACGTCTCCAACAGCTACGGCGGCTCGGAGTCCTCCTCCGACACGTCCTACGACTCCTCGTACTTCAACCACCCGGGCGTCGCCATCACCGTCTCCGCCGGCGACAGCGGCTACGGCGCCGAGTACCCGGCCGCCTCCAAGTACGTCACCGCCGTCGGCGGCACCGCCCTGAAGACCTCCTCCACCACCCGCGGCTGGACCGAGACCGTCTGGAAGACCTCCAGCACCGAGGGCACCGGCTCCGGCTGCTCCTCCTACGACGCCAAGCCGAGCTGGCAGACCGACACCGGCTGCTCCAAGCGCACGATTTCGGACGTCTCCGCGGTGGCCGACCCGGCGACCGGCGTCTCGGTGTACGACTCCTACGGCGTCACCGCCGGCTGGTACACCTTCGGCGGTACGAGCGCCTCCTCGCCGATCATCGCGGGCGTCTACGCCCTCGCCGGCACCCCGTCCTCCTCCTCCTACCCCGCCTCCTTCCCCTACGCGAAGGCCGGAACCTCGGCGCTGAACGACGTGACCAGCGGCAACAACGGCTCCTGCTCGACCAGCTACCTGTGCACCGCCCAGTCGGGTTACGACGGCCCGACCGGCTGGGGCACCCCCGAGGGGGTCTCCGCCTTCACCGGCTGACCGACTGACCCTGCGTCACCGAGCGGGCCGCGGCCTCCCACCGCGGCCCGTTCGCGTTGCCGGGTTACCCTTCACCGGGAGAACATCGGCACGACCACTCACCCGACCGACCGTCAGAAACGGCGCAGGTCATAGAAGGGGTCAACGACGGAACCACACGACTGGTTCCGCGCAGGCCTCATTGCCCGGCGTGACCTGCCGTGATACACAGAGTTACCGTACGAGCTATTCGTACGAAACCCGCCAACCAATGACGTCAAGTCGACATGCGACGGCGACATTGTCGGCGACAATGAGCCTGACCTCTGCACCGAGGCAGGGGACGCGGAACCGGAACCACCGGATCGACCGGAACTACCCACCAGGGGCGGTGACTTACATGCTCTTTGCGGCCGACAAGGGAGACATCAACACCATCATCGGCGGGATCGCTCCGGACTGGGGCCCCTTCGGCAGCCTGGGCAACGAGGCGAAGGTGATGATCGAGGTCGTGATGGCCGTCGCCATCCTGCTCTGCCTCGGCATCGCGGTATGGGGCGCGGCCAAGCAGCGCATCGGTGCGACCGCCCTGCGCGACACCTTCAGCGCGGAACAGGGCAAGGGCCTCATCATCGCCGGCCTCACCGGCGTCTTCATCATCGGCTCACTGGGCACGCTCTTCACCATCGTGTACGGCATGGCCGTCTAGCAGACAACTCCTCCCCCACCCGCCCGTCGTGCTCACCGGCTGAGGTTGCGTTTCCCTGATGTCGAGTCACCACACCGCGCCCGCGCGGGAACCAGCACGGCTACCGTCGTATCTCTACGAGGTGGAGAGGGCGTACGCGGCATGAGTCTCGGAGACGAGGGGCAGACCCGGACCAGGCTGCCCGACGCGGGCGGCGACGTGTACGGGGGCGCGCGGCGGGGCGGCCGCTCGTCGTCCCGGGGCCTGGTGACGGTGGTCGGCGTGGTGGTCCTCCTGATCGCAGCGATCGCCTTCGCGAACCGCGGCGGCGACGACTCCTCGTCATCGACGGACACCAACGCCAACAAGCCGAAGAGCTCATCGACAGCGGCGACGGGAAAGAAACCGGTCCAGTCGAGAGCAGCGGGCATCCCCTCGGGCTTCGCCCACGACCAGCAGGGGGCGGAGAGCGCGGCGGCGAACTACGCGACGGTTCTCGTCTCGGCCGACATCCTCAAGCCGGCCCGGCGTACCGAGATCGTCCAGCAGGTCTTCGTCCCCGCCAAGCAGGCCACGCTGCAGCAGCAACTCGACAGCGCCTACTCCAGCGACTTCCTGAGCAAGATCGGCCTCGATGCCAACGGCAACGCGGCCGCGGGCAGCACCTATGTCTCCCGCACCGTGCCGATCGGCACCAAGACCACGAGCTACTCGGACACCACGGCCACGGCCGAGGTGTGGTGCACCGGGTTGTACGGCACCGCCGGCCAGCAGTCGACCAACCCGGTCACCAGCGACTGGTTCACCATGACGCTCCAGCTGAGCTGGTCCGGCGGTGACTGGAAGGTCGACAGCTTCTCCCAGAAGGACGGCCCCGCGCCCGTCCCCGGGGACAACAAGGCCTCCAGCGCCGACGAGATGTCCAAGGCCGTCGAGGAGTACGGAGGCTTCACCTATGCCCGGTAGCCGCGCACTCAAGGTCACCGCCGCCCTGACGGCCGTCCAGACCGCTGCCGTACTGTTCGCGACCCGGGCCGCAGCCGCCCCATCGCCGTCGCCGACGCCCTCGGACGACAAGTGCGACCTCATCGTCGGGCCCGCCAAGCAGTACTGCGAGCGCGGCAACGGCGACAAGGGCACCACCGGCGGCACCACCCCCAGCCTCACCTCCACCCTCGACCCGCTCGCCTCCCTGGGCCAGGGCTGTGCCAAAGCCGCATCCTGGACCATCGACAAGCTCAGTGATGCCGTCAAGGAGACCGCGAACGTCGACTTCACCAACCAGAAGTTCCTTCAGCAGTACGCCGTCGTCTTCGCCGCTTCCACCATCCTCACCCTCCTGCTGTGGCTGCTGGCCGTCGCCAAGCGGGCCGTCAGAGGCGTGCCGCTGAGCACCGCCATCTCCGAAGCCGTCGGGTTCCTCTGGCTGACCGTGCTGGCCTCCGCGTTCACGCCCCTCATCCTGTACACCGTCGTGTCCGCGGCGGACGGCGTCACCGACGTCCTCGCGAAGGCCACCGGCGACCAGACCGACGTGTTCTTCGGCACCTTCTCCGGCGCCCTGAACAAGGGCAACGACATCGGCGGCGGCCCCATCATGCTGATCGTCGTCTCCCTGGTCAGCATCCTCGCCGCCGGAGTCCTCTGGCTGGAGCTCGTCATCCGCGCCGCCCTGCTCTACGTCGGCGCCCTCCTCGGCACCGTCGTCTACGCCGGCCTCGTCGACAAGAACCTCTGGGGCCACGTCCGCCGCTGGGCCGGCATCATGATCGCGGTCATCCTCGTCAAGCCGATCATCGTGATCGTCCTGGGGCTGGCCGGAGCCCTGTCCTCCGACAATGGCCCGGACTCCTTCTCCGCAGTCGTCTCCGGCCTCGCCATCATCCTGCTGGCCATCTTCGCCAGCGCGATGATCTACCGCTTCGTCCCCGGCTTCGGCGACGAGATCGCCAGCGGCCGCAACAACCGCATCATGCAGGGCGCCGAGAGCAAGGCCGCCGCGGTCATCAGCTCCCCGGCGACCATGGTCGCCCAGGGCATCAAGACCCACAGCGCCCGCGCCAACGACAACGGAGGCGGCGGCCAGTCGTCGGGCGGCGGCGCCCGCCCGGCCAACCCGGCCAGCGGCGGTGTCGCCGCCCACAGCACCCGTACCCCGAACGGTGGTGGCGGCGGAACTGTCCCCTCCGCCGCACCCGCACCCCGTTCGGCGAGCCCGGTGAACACCCCGCACGCCAGCAACACCCGCAACAGCAGTACCAACCGCACGGGAGGTGAAGGGCGTTGACGACCGAGTCCCACCTGTCCCATCCGGTCACGCCCCGCCGTACATATCTCATCGGCCGCGCCCGGCCGAACGCGATCGTCGGCCGCAACCGCGAGTCCGGCGAGATCGCGCTGATCATCGTGGGCGCGTTCCTCGGCATGGTGTGCGGGCTCCTCGTCCCCGTCCTCTCCCTGCGCATCGTGCTGCTGATGGGCTTCCCGCTGCTCGCCCTGGCAGCGGTGTACGTGCCGTACAAGCACCGCACCTTCTACAAGTGGTTCGAGATCAACCGCAGTTACAAGCGCACCCTGAAGCAGGGCACGCTCTACCGGTCCGGAGTCATGGAGGCCGGCACCCGGCTGGACGGCCGTGAGGTCGAGATCGGCCCGCCGCCCGGCATCGGCCGCATCACCTGGCTGGCCGCCCCCTTCGGCCCCGACGAGATCGCCGTTCTCCTGCACGCGGACCGCCGTACCGTCACCGCCGCAATCGAGATCGAGGGCCCCGGCGTCGGCCTGCGCGACTCCGAGGACCAGGAAGCCCTCGTCGACCGCTTCGGCACCCTGCTCAAGCACGTGGCCAACGGCGACGGCTTCGTCACCCGCCTGCAGATGCTCGCCCGCACCCTCCCCGCCGACCCCGACGCCCACGCCAAGGACGTCGCCCTGCGCGGGGACGACAAGGCCCTGCCGTGGCTGCAGTCGTCGTACGACCAGCTGCAGTCCATGGTGTCCACCAGCAGCGAGCAGCACCGCGCCTATCTCGTCGCCTGCATGCACTTCACCCGCGAACTCGCCGCCGAGGCACAGGCGATGGCACGCGCCGCCAGGCCCCAGGCGGGCCGCAAGGTGGACCGGGACGCGGGACTCGCCGTCGTCATGGCCCGCGAGCTCACCGACATCTGCTCGCGCCTGCAGGAGGCGGACATCCGCGTCCGCCAGCCCCTCGGCCAGGGCCGGCTCGCCTCCCTCATCCACTCCATGTACGACCCCGACCACCCGATCGACCACATCCAGGCGATGACCAAGCGCAACGCCTGGCCGGCCGAGCTGGACGCCATGGAGCCGACGTACCTCCAGGCCAAGACCCGGGAGTCGAGCACGCGTGCGCCCTGGTGCCATGCCACCGCCTGGGTGAAGGAGTGGCCGATGACCCCGGTCGGCGTCAACTTCCTCGCCCCGCTCCTGGTCCACACCCCGGACGTCATCCGAACGGTCGCAGTGACGATGGATCTCGAGCCCACCGAGGTAGCCATCGAACGCATGCTGACCGAAAAGACCAACGACGTGGCCGAGGCCTCCCGCGCCGCCAAGATGAACCGCACCGTCGACCCCCGTGACATCGCCGCCCACAACCGCCTCGACCAGCGCGGTGAGGACCTCGCGAGCGGCGCGGCCGGCGTGAACCTCGTCGGCTACATCACCGTCTCCTCCCGCTCCCCCGAGGCCCTGGCCCGCGACAAGCGGACCATCCGGGCCTCGGCCGGAAAGTCGTACCTGAAGCTGGAGTGGTGCGACCGCGAGCACCACCGCGCCTTCGTGAACACACTTCCGTTCGCCACCGGCATCCGAAGGTAGGGACCAAGCATGCGGGATCCGCTGTCCGTCCTCACCGACGCCTTCACGTCCTTCCTCTTCGGGAAGGTCGAGACGACCCGCCTGCCGGTGCGCACCTCGACGGGCCAGGCCCAGGCGGTCTACCTGCCGACCGCCGCACCGGGCCTCGGCGACTCGGGAGTGATCATCGGCCGCGAGGTCTACTCCGGCAAGGGCTACATCTACGACCCCTTCCAGCTCTACGGCCAGCAGCTCCCCGCGCCCCACTGGCTGGTCCTCGGCGAGTCCGGCAACGGCAAGTCGGCGCTGGAGAAGACGTACGTCCTGCGCCAGCTGCGCTTCCGCGACCGCCAGGTCGTCGTCCTGGACGCACAGGGCGAGGACGGGGTCGGCGAGTGGAACCTGATCGCGGAGCAGCTGGGGATAACTCCCATCCGCCTGGACCCGACGGCCGCCCTGGACATGGGCATCCGCCTCAACCCGCTCGACCCCGCGATCACCACCACCGGACAGCTCGCCCTGCTCCGGACGATCATCGAGGTCGCGATGGGCCACGGCCTGGACGAGCGCTCCGGCTTCGCCCTCAAGGTCGCGCACGCCTACGTCAACGAGACCATCGTCGAACGCCAGCCGGTCCTCACGGACATCGTCGAGCAGCTACGGCACCCCGAGCCGGAGTCGGCCGAAGCGATGAACGTCGACATAGACGACGTACGGGCCTGGGGCCTGGACGTCGCCCTCGTGCTGGACCGACTGGTCGACGGTGACCTGCGCGGCATGTTCGACGGCCCGACCACCGTCGGCATCGACCTCGACGCGCCCCTCATCGTCTTCGACCTCTCCCACATCGACCGCAACTCCATCGCCATGCCGATCCTGATGGCGATCGTCGGAGTCTGGCTCGAGCACACCTGGATCCGCCCCGACCGCAAGAAGCGCATCTTCCTGGTCGAGGAGGCCTGGCACATCATCAACAGCCCGTTCGTGGCGCAGCTGTTCCAGCGGCTGCTGAAGTTCGGGCGCCGACTGGGTCTGTCCTTCGTGGCGGTGGTGCACCACCTGAGTGACGTCGTGGACGGAGCAGCGGCGAAGGAGGCGGCGGCCATCCTGAAGATGGCGTCGACGCGGACGATCTACGCCCAGAAGGCGGACGAGGCCCGCGCGACCGGCCGGGTCCTCGGCCTGCCCCGCTGGGCGGTGGAGATCATCCCGACGCTCACCCCGGGCATCGCGGTCTGGGACGTCAACGGCAACGTCCAGGTCGTCAAACACCTGATCACCGAGACGGAACGCCCCCTGGTCTTCACCGACCGCGCGATGACCGAGTCGTCCGCCGACCTCGAGCTGGCCGACGACGCGCTGCGCGCCGCCGAACTGGAGGCGGAGGAACGGGCGGCGGCCTTCGTGGAGCAGCACCTGAGCGACTACGACGACTCGTCCGAGTCGACGGTGGCGTAACGGCGGCGGGGAGGCGGACGTGGTGGGACCGGACGTTCGGAGACGGGACGAACGGGAGGGCCAGGGCGGCATCCCCGACGGGCTGCTGGTCGGCATACTCGCCTTCCTCCTCGGCATGACGCTGATGGTGTGGACGGCGACGGGCCTCGCGGGCCTGTTCGCCAAGGGCTCCTGGCCCGACGGGGTCTCCTTCACCCGCACCCCGCTCGCCATGCGCCACCTCATCGGCCGGCCCCACGACATCACCGGCGCCTGGCCGGACACCCCGACGGCCCAGCTGTCGGGGTACGGCCTGTTCTGGGGCCTGTTCATCGGCCAGCTGATGGTCCTCTTCGTCCTCACCGTCTTCGTCATGGGCACCCTGGCCCGCTGGCGCGCGGGCCGCGCCAGACGCCGCCTGGAGCACGCGGCGGCGGTGGAACGCGCCACGGCCGCGGCGACCGCCCCGGCCCCGGAGGCGACGGCACCGACGCCGCAGCCGCTGGACCGGCCGGCACCGCAGCCGACGGAGGTACGGCCGCCCCAACCGGCCGAGGTCCACGAGGTGCCGGTGCCTCGCACGGAGCCGCTCCTGCCCCAGCCGGCGGCCCCGATCCAGCTCGAGACGGCCGTCGCACCGGTAGCGGGCGGCTGGGACCGCGCCGAGGGCGCCGTGCACTACGCCCCACCCGCGAGCCGCCACACGACCGCGACCCAGGCCGTACGGGACGCGGAGGGCCCCGCCCTCGTCGTCACCTCGAACCCGTCCCTCTGGGCCGACACCAAGGACCCCCGGGCGAAACTGGGCCCGGTCCTCCTCTACGACCCCACCCACCGCTGCGACACCCCGGCCCGCCTCCAC
>NZ_WVUG01000322.1 GCF_017614965.1 Streptomyces griseorubiginosus
GGCGGCGGGAGGGCGGGTCGGAGCCTGCTGAAACCCCTTCGCCGGTCCTCCGGTTGCGTAACCGCACCCCTGCCGTGAGCGTTGTCAGTGCGGACGGTTAATCTGCTGATCAGTCAGTTCTTGCGGTCGCTCACCGGGGTTGGGAGGTCGGCATGGGAGCGCTCGTCTGGTTGTTGATTCCGCTGATGGCCGGGATCGTCGCCGGTCTGTGGGGCAGCTGGGCCAACCGGACCCGGAAGGTACGCAGCGACGGACCCGAGCTCGACGGGTACGCGCGCTTCCGCGAGGCCATGGAGAAGTCCCACTCCGGTACATGACAGAGGTGGGGCTGACGGTGCGCTGACAGCGTCGTCCCGTACTGTCTTGGCATGCCACGCCGCACCGCGACGATGCTCGCCTCCACCCTGATGCTGATCGCGCTCCTGTGCGCGGGAGTCTTCATCCCCGTGCCGTACTCGGAGATGTCCCCCGGGCCCACCGTGAACACGCTGGGGGACCACGACGGCGAGCCGGTGCTGCAGATCTCCGGGCACAAGACCTACGCGGCGAGCGGGCATCTGAACATGACCACGGTGCGGGTCACCAGCGCCGACTACAAGATGAACCTCGTCGAGGCCGTCTACGGATGGCTCGCGCACGACTACAAGGTCGTGCCGCACGACACGCTCTACCCGAACGGCAAGACCGAGGAGCAGTCGACCCAGGAGAACGCCGAGGAGTTCAGCCAGTCCCAGGAGAGCGCCAAGGTCGCCGCCCTGAAGGAACTGAACATCCCGGTGAAGTCCTGGGTGATCGTCTCGACCGTGGTGAAGGACTCGCCTGCCGAGGGCCGACTGCACGCCGGAGACGTGATCAAGGCCGTGGACGGCACCGCCGTCAAGCAGCCCACGGACGTGGCGAAGCTGGTGACCAAGCACCAGCCTGGCCAGAACGTCGTCTTCACGGTCGTGCCCGCGAAGGACCAGGCCGCCGCCGAGAAGGCGAACAAGACGGCGACCAGGACCGAGGACATCACGATCAAGACCGCCACCTCGGACGACAGCGACCCGAAGCGGGCCATCGTGGGGATCTCGGCGGGGACCGACCACACCTTCCCGTTCTCGATCGACATCAAGCTCGCCGACGTCGGCGGCCCCAGCGCCGGCCTGATGTTCGCCCTCGGCATCTACGACAAGCTCACCCCGGGCGACCTCACCGGCGGCAAGTTCGTCGCCGGCACCGGCACGATCGACGACACCGGCAAGGTCGGCCCGATCGGCGGCATCGAGATGAAGACCGTCGGCGCGCGCAGCAAGGGGGCCCAGTACTTCCTGACCCCGGCGGAGAACTGCGCCGCCGCGGCCAAGGACACCCCCGGCGGGCTCAGGCTGGTCAAGGTGAACACGATCGCGGACGCCCTCGGCGCCCTGAAGGACATCCGCAGCGGTGACACCGCCGCCCTGCCGAAGTGCACGACCAAGGGCTGACAAGCGGTTCCGGTACGACGACGGGGGCGCCTCGCACAGCAGGGGCGCCCCCGGTCGTCGTACCCGAAGAGGTCGATCCTCTCGTCGTGCCCGAAGAGGTCAGTCCTCGAAGGTCGCCGCCAGGGCCTCGGCGAGGCCGGGCACGAGGTCGGAGCCCGTCAGGACCTCCGTCGGCGCGTCCTTCTCGCGGAGCCTGAGGGCCGACTCGCGGGCGCCGTCGCGCAGGACCGCCACCGTCATCCGGACCTCCTGCCGGTCCGGGTGCTCGGCGACCCAGCGGGCGAGCTTCCGGTCGTCCAGGCCCTCCGGGACGGACGCCTCGGCGGACGGCGGCAGCATCAGCCGCTCCACGGTGAGCGCGCAGCCGGCCACCGCGTCGGGCCAGGCGATGGTGGCGAGGAACTCGTCCAGCGGGCTGTTCGCCGGGATCTCGTCCTGCTCGACGGGGGTGAGACCCGAGGACTCCTGCTCGTCCTCCAGGCCGAGCTGGGCGGCGAGAGCCGGTTCCTCGGCCCGCAGCCGAGCGGTGTCTACGAGGGCGAAGAGGCGGGCGGGCTGGTCCCAGCCGAGGCCGGAGGCGTACTCGTCGATCTCGAGCACGGCCCGGGTGAGCGGGCTCGCCGCCATGGGGGTGTTGGACATGGTCACAATCCTGCCTCGTTCATGGCCGGAATCGGGAACCGAGTAAACGGTGAGTAAGTTGCATAGGTGTGGGCCCGCGATCACGAGGGGCCACGGAGGGGCTCACGAACACCCGGGGGCCTGACGAACCGACAGCGACTTCGAGGTGCGCACCTTGGCTTTCCAGATGCCGGACCGCGGCGGAGGCCCGACGGGGCCACGGATCAGAGCGGGCCGCCCGTCCCGGCGAGTCCGGGCCCTGCTCATGACACTGGGCGTGCTCGCCGTTCTGGGCATGGCCTTCACCATGTTCGCGGGCTTCTGGACGGACTGGCTCTGGTACCGCTCGGTGAAGTACTCGTCCGTCTTCACCACCACGCTGTGGACGAAGATCGGCCTGTTCTTCGTCTTCGGTGTGCTGATGGCCCTCGCGGTCGGCGTCAACATCTGGCTCGCGCACCGGCTGCGGCCCCCGCTGAGTGCCATGTCCATGGAGCAGCAGAGCCTGGACCGCTACCGGATGGGCATCGCGCCGTACAAGAAGTGGCTGCTGCTCGGGATCACCGCGCTGGTCGGCCTGATCGCCGGTGCCTCCGCCTCCAGTCAGTGGCGGACCTGGCTGATGTGGGTCAACGGCGTGCCCTTCCACCAGAAGGACCCCCAGTTCCACCTCGACGTCTCCTTCTACGCCTTCGACCTGCCCTGGTACCGGTTCCTGCTCGGTTTCGGCTTCGCCGCCGCGATCCTCTCGCTGATCGCCGCCGCGCTCACGCACTACCTGTACGGCGGCCTCAGGGTCACCTCCCCGGGCGCGCGCGCCACCGCCGCCGCCACCGGCCATCTCTCCGTGCTGCTCGGCATCTTCGTCGCGCTGAAGGCGGTCGCGTACTGGCTCGACCGGTACGGCCTCGCGGTCAAGTCCAGCGACTTCAAGGCGACCGGCAACTGGACCGGCCTCAGGTACGTCGACGCCAACGCCTATCTGCCGGCGAAGACGATCCTGTTCTGCATCGCCGTCATCTGCGCGCTGCTGTTCTTCGCCACCCTGTGGCGACGCACCTGGCAGCTGCCCGTGATCGGCTTCGGGCTGATGGTGCTCTCGGCGATCCTGATCGGCGGCCTGTACCCGGCGATCGTGCAGAAGTTCCAGGTCCAGCCCAACGAGCAGGCCAAGGAAGCCCCGTACGTCCAGAAGAACCTCAAGGCGACCCGCGAGGCGTACGGCATCGACGACACCAAGGTCACCGAGTACTCGGGGACGAGCACCACCAAGGACCAGACGAAGCTGCGCGACGACGTCGACTCCACGGCGAGCATCCGCATCCTGGACCCGAACATCGTCTCGCCGACCTTCCAGCAGCTCCAGCAGATCAGGAACTACTACGCGTTCCCGAACAATCTGGACGTCGACCGGTACAGCAAGGACGGCAAGGAGCAGGACACCGTCATCGGTCTGCGGGAGCTGAACCTCAACGGCATCCCGAAGAACAACTGGATCAACGACCACTTCCGCTACACCCACGGCTACGGCGTGGTCGCCGCCAAGGGCACCGAGGTCGAGGACGGCCAGCCCGTCTTCACCGAGTCCGATCTGCCGTCCACGGGTGACCTGGGCGAGTACAAACAGCAGATCTACTACGGCGAGAAGACCACCACGTACTCGATCGTCGGCGGTCCCCAGAAGGAGATCGACTACTCCGACGACAGCGGCGAGAAGACCACCAGCTACAAGGGCAAGAGCGGGATCAACCTCGACAACCCGGTCAACCGGGCCGCCTACGCGGTGGCGTTCAACGAGCCGCAGATCCTCTACTCGGGCGCGATCGGCAAGGGTTCGCGGATCCTCTACAACCGCACGCCCAAGGAGCGCGTCGAGGCGGTGGCGCCCTGGCTGACCATCGACGGCGACGCATATCCGGCGGTGGTGGGCGGCCGTATCCAGTGGATCGTCGACGCGTACACCACCACCAACGGCTATCCGTACGCCTCCCGTACGACGCTGGGCGACACGACGGCCGACTCGCTGACCGCGACCAACAACAACCGCGCGGTGGTGGCCCAGCAGAACCAGGTCAACTACATCCGCAACTCGGTGAAAGCGACCGTCGACGCGTACACCGGTGAGGTCAAGCTCTACCAGTGGGACACCGAGGACCCCGTCCTGAAGACCTGGATGAAGGCGTTCCCGGGCACGGTGGAGCCGAAGGCGGACATCTCGCCCGACCTGCGGGCCCACTTCCGCTACCCGCAGGACCTGTTCAAGGTCCAGCGCGAGCTGCTCACCCGCTACCACGTCACCGACGCGCAGACCTTCCTCACCGGCAGTGAGGTGTGGCAGGTGCCGGACGACCCGACCAACAAGTCGGGCAACGCGGTGCCGCCGTACTACCTGAGCATGAAGATGCCCGGGCAGTCCGCGCAGGCGTTCTCGCTGACGACGACCTTCACACCGAACGGCCGCGACAACCTCAGCGCCTTCATGGCGGTCGACGCCGACGCCGGCACCAGTGACTACGGCAAGATCAGAATCCTGAAACTGCCGACGAGCACGACCGTCGACGGACCCAAACAGGTCCAGAGCAAGTTCAACTCCGAGCAGGACATCGCCGCGGCGATCAGACTCCTCAAGGGCGGCGACTCCGACATCGAGTACGGCAACCTGCTGACGGTGCCTCTCGACGGAGGACTGCTCTACGTGGAGCCGGTCTACGTACGCGGTGGTGGACTGAAGTACCCGCTGCTGCGGAAGGTGCTGGTGACCTACGGAGGCAACACCGCCTTCGAGAACACCCTGGACGAGGCCCTCAACAAGGTCTTCGGGGCGCAGAGTTCGACCTCGCCGCCGGACCAGGGGACGACCACCCCGCCGCCGACGTCCAGCAACCCGACGGTCCAACAGGCCCTGAACGACGCCCAGAAGGCCTTCGACGCGGGCCAGGAGGCCCTGAAGAAGAACGACTGGACGGCATACGGCAAGGCGCAGAAGGACCTCGAGGACGCGCTCAAGCGGGCCGAGGCCGCGCAGTCCCAGGCCGACAGGACCAGCGGCAACGGCAACAAGAGCGGAAGCAGTGCCAAGCCCAGCAGCAGTCCCAGCCCAAGCGGCAGTTCGGGCGGCAGCTGATCAACTGCCCCTCCCGCGTCGTGATACGGTTGCACAACAACGACGCGGGGTGGAGCAGCTCGGTAGCTCGCTGGGCTCATAACCCAGAGGTCGCAGGTTCAAATCCTGTCCCCGCTACTGCAGTCGAAGGCCCGGATCCTCCAAGGATCCGGGCCTTCGTGATGTGCGAACGGATGTGCCGGGGGAGGGGACCGCCGTGCCGCCTCGGGGAGTCGCGTGCCGTGTGTTTGACTTGTCTCTCTGTGGGCATGTCGACAAAACGCTGAAGTGACCTCACTGGCTGCGGTATACCAGGTGTACCCAGGTTGCAGGTGGTGCGACGATGGACGTTATGGGGGACAAGGCAACTCTGTTCGAGACAGGGCGATTTGTGCAGCCATCCCAGGGGGACGCGGGGGAGGCTGCTGAAGAGGCTGCCGAGGAACTGCGTCAGCGGCTCGCCGCCGAGGCCGGCGACGTCGAGGCGATGAGTGTTCTCGGGGCCATGCTGCTGCGCCGTGGCGATCTCGACGGAGCCGAGCCCCATCTGCGTGCCGCCACCGCCGCGGGCGACCGCGCCGCCGCCAACAACCTGGGAGTCCTGCTGCACCAGCGCGGCTACGCCGAGGAGGCGGCCGGCTGGTGGCGGATCGCCGCCGTCGCCGGATCCGCCGCGGCCGCGCACGCGCTGGGCCGCCACCACCGCGAGCGCGGCGACGAGCCCGCCGCCGAGTACTGGCTGCGGCAGTCCGCCGAGCAGGGCCACCCCCTCGGGGCGTACGCGCTCGCCGACCTGCTGGAGCACCGCGGGGACGGCGGGGCCGAGGAGTGGATGCGGGCCGCCGCCGAGCGCGGGCACCGGGAGGCCGCGTACCGGCTGGCACGCGTGCTCGACCGCAGAGCGGCCGACGAGGGCGAGGACGGGGCCGACAACGGTGTCGCGCCGCTGGAGGAGGCCGAGCGGTTCTACCGCCAGGCCGCCGCGCGCGGACACCGCCGGGCCGCGCTGCAGCTCGGGGCGATCCTGGAGAAGCGCGGCGAGCTCAAGGAGGCCGGGCGCTGGTATCTGACCTCCGCCAAGGACGGCGAGGCGCGCGCCGCCTGCGCGCTGGGCTTCCTGCTGCGGGACGCCGGGGACACCGAGAGCGCCGCCGTGTGGTGGCTCAGGGCCGCGCAGGACGGGGACGGCAACGCGGCCAACGCGCTGGGGGCGCTGCACGCCGAGCGCGGGGAGCCGCAGACCGCCGAGCGGTGGTACCGGGCCGCGATGGACGCCGGCGATGTGAACGGCGCCTACAACCTCGGGCTGCTCTGCGCCGAGCAGGGACGGACCGCGCAGGCCGAGCAGTGGTACCGGCGGGCCGCCTACGCCGGGCACCGGGAGGCGGCGAACGCGCTGGCCATCCTGCTGCTGCAGGGCGGGGACACGGCCGGGGCCGAGCCGTGGTTCTCCAAGGCGGCCGAGGCCGGGAGTGTGGACGCCGCGTTCAACCTGGGGATCCTGTACGCAGGGCGGGGCGAGGACGTCGTCGCGCTGCGGTGGTACGAGCGTGCCGCGGCCGCCGGGCACACCGAGGCGGCGCTGCAGGTCGGCATCGCGCGGCTGCGCGACGGGGACGAGACGGCGGCCGAGCGGCATCTGCGGTGCGCGGCCGGCGGCGGCAGCGCCGAGGCCGCGTACCGGCTGGCGACCGTGCTGGACGCCCGGCGGCCGCCGGAGCCGGCGCACGAGCTGGGCGAGACGGTGCACGAGAAGACCGAGTGCGAGGAGTGGTACGAGCGGGCGGCTTCCCAGGGGCACCGGCGGGCACAGGTGCGGGTCGGGATGATGGCGGCGGCTCGCGGGGACGTCGTGGAGGCCGCGCGGTGGTACCGGCTGGCCGCGGAGGCCGGGTCGCGCAACGGCGCCTTCAATCTGGGGCTGCTGCTGGCCCGGGAGGGCAGCGAGCCGGAGGCCGCCGTGTGGTGGACGCGGGCCGCTGACGCCGGGCACGGGCGGGCGGCGCTGCGGCTGGCCCTCGTCTACGCGCGTCGGGGCGAGCTGGCGGAGGGGCAGCGGTGGGCCGATCGTGCGGTATCGCTGGGGCCGGGGGAGGTCTCGGAGCGGGCGGCCCGGTTGCGGGACGCGTTGCGGGAGGAGCTGTCCGCATGAGGCCGGGGGACCAGGGGCGGTTCGGGGTTCGGGACGAGAGCGCTGGTCGTAAGCGATTTGCTTCCCCAGGTGTCGCTGACGTAATGTTGCGTTCACCGACGCGGGGTGGAGCAGCTCGGTAGCTCGCTGGGCTCATAACCCAGAGGTCGCAGGTTCAAATCCTGTCCCCGCTACTGATGGCCGAGGGGCCGGAACCCAGAGATGGGTTCCGGCCCCTCGGCGTTTCCAAGGAGCCCCTGGACAGCACGAAGCCCCGGCGCCAGAGCGGTGCCGGGGCTTCGGAAGTGCGGTTACGCGGACGCGCAGTTCGGGCAGACGCCGCGGTAGGTGACCTCGACGTCCGAGACCGTGAAGCCGAAGCGCTCGGAGTCGGGGAGGTCGGCGAGCGGGTTGCCGCTCGGGTGGACGTCCTTGATGGCGCCGCAGCGGGCACAGACCAGGTGGTGGTGCGGCCGGTGAGCGTTCGGGTCGTAGCGCTTGGCCCGCTTGTCCGTGGCGACCTCGAGGACCTCGCCGAGGGAGACCAGCTCCCCCAGCGTGTTGTAGACGGTCGCCCGGGAGATCTCGGGCAGCTTGGCGACGGCTCTGGCGTGGACCTCGTCGGCGGTCAGGTGCACGTGCTCGCCGTCGAGGACCTCGGCCACGACGCGTCGCTGCGCGGTCATCCGCCATCCGCGTCCGCGCAGCCGTTCCAGAAGGTCGCTCATGCTGTCCAGCCTAACAGAAAGGGACCAGGTCGCGAATGGGTGTGATTTTAGACGGGGTCTAATCGGCGGAGGCCAGGGCAGGTGGGGCCAGGGCAGGTGGGGCCAGGGCAAGTCGGGCTAGCGCAGGTGGGGCTAGCGCAGGTGGGGCCAGGCGAGGCCGGTCCAGGGAAGGCGGGTGGTCTAGGGGAGGGTGGCCATCTGCTGCCGCGCGGGCGCCCAGCAGCGGATGATGTCGCGGACCGAGACGATGCCGACGGTCTCGCCCCGCTCCAGCACGATGAGGTGGCGGAAGCCGCCGTGCGCCATGGCGCGAGCCGCCTCCTCCAGGGTCCAGGACGGTGCGGCGAAGACGACGTCGGTGGTGGTGTGGGCGTGGGCGCGCTCCGTGTCGGGGTCCTGGCCGAGGCCGACGGCGTTGAGGATGTCCCGTTCGGTGAGGATGCCGATGCCGCCGGCGTCGGGGTCGAGGACCACGGCCGCGCCGACGCGGCGCGCCGACATCAGGGCGGCCGCCTGGCGGAGGGTGTGTGCGGGGCCGATGGTGAGGACCACCGTGCTCATGGCGTCGCGGACGAGCATGGTTTCGAGCCACCTCCTGATGGAATCCGTCACCGTCGGGCTCCCGGTGCCCGATAGTTCAGGGATTCACAAGTTCACAAGTGGGGGAACTCTCAGAGTGGCAGGTAAAGCGGGGGTCAACAAGGGGGCGTGGGCGGCCGATTGAGGGCGTGCGCGCTCATCTGTGTGTTTCGGTCTGCCTCAGTAGCGCTGGTTGAGATACCCCAGCAACTCGTCGTGCAGCAGGCCGTTCGACGCGGCCGCGTTGCCGCTGTGCGGGCCGGGGCGGCCGTCGAGCCCGGTGAAGGTGCCGCCGGCCTCCGTCACGATGATCGCGTTGGCGGCCATGTCCCACAGGGACAGCTCCGGTTCCGCGCAGATGTCGACCGCGCCCTCCGCGACCAGCATGTACGGCCAGAAATCGCCGTACGCGCGTGTGCGCCACACCTCGCGGGTCAGGTCCAGGAAGCCGCCCAGCCGCCCCTGATCCTCCCAGCCGCTCAGCGAGGAGTACGCGAACGAGGCGTCCGTCAGCTTCGAGACCCGCGAGACGTGCAGCCGGGAGGACGAGGACAGGCTGCGGCCGGTGAAAGCGCCGTGGCCCTTCGCGGCCCACCAGCGGCGGCCGAGGGCGGGGGCGGAGACGACGCCGACGACGGGCTGGAAGCCGGTGTCGCCGGCCTCCATCAGGGAGATGAGGGTGGCCCAGACGGGGACGCCGCGTACGTAGTTCTTGGTGCCGTCGATCGGGTCGATCACCCAGCGCCTCGGGCCGGTGCCCTGGATGCCGTACTCCTCGCCGAGGACCGCGTCGCGGGGGCGGGCGCGCTGGAGCTGGCCGCGGATGAGTTCCTCCGCCGCCTTGTCCGCCTCGCTCACCGGGGTCATGTCCGGTTTCGTCTCGACCTTGAGGTCGAGGGCCTTGAAACGGTCCATGGTCGCCGCGTCGGCGGCGTCCGCGAGGACGTGGGCGAAGCGGAGGTCGTCGAGGTAGTCCGGCATGTGACGAACGGTATCCGGCGTGGTCGGTGCGGGGCCATAGGGGGCCGACGGGTGATCGGTGCGGGACGGTGCGGGGGG